>DATKIY010000001.1:0-7393 GCA_035543875.1 Actinomycetes bacterium
TGACCATCGCGGTCGCGCGGTAACCGTCCTCTGGACCCCAGATCAATGCTCGAACGTGCAGGTCATCGAGGACCGCTTCGACGTCGGCAGGTCTCGTCTCGGGGAGGTGCTGCTCAATCGAATGTCTAGTTGCCGGTTCCTGAACAACCACGACGACCTCAAGAACCTGGAGCTGGAACGCGTTGAGTCGGTCGACTGCCCGGGCTGTCGCGGCTTGTGTAACCGAGCGCGCCGCCAACTGCCCAAGGTCTGAAGGGAGCGGGTGCGACAAGTCTGGTCGCCGAATCAGTAACAGGGCCAACGAGTCATCGTCTCGATGACGGAGGTCATCCGCGAGGCTGCGCGAGGTGGTGCTCATCCGACCCACGTTAGGTCACGCCTGATCGGTCGTCCTCGAGGACGCGGTGAGCCTGGTTTGTCGCGACCGCTTTCGTGCACCCTGCCAAAGACTTCCCAGCATGAGGGCGATGCCTAGGGGAGCAAGAAGAGCCAGGAGGTAGAAAGCTACTGGCAGGGGAGTCCAGGAAGTGACCAGTGGCAACACGTCCGCGATGGCCGCCACGACCCCAATGGAGAACAGCGCCATGCCTAGTATCGCCAGGGTCTGTTGGTGCTCGGCTGAAGTAGACATCGGCGGCCAGCGTAGGCCGTGGCCGAAACCCATTGGGGCGAGGCCAGTGTTCATCACTAGACTTGGGGCGGTTCCCGCAGTCCGTTGGGCTGTATTACGAGCGATCGACGGAAATCGACGGACAACTGACCGTAAATCGACGGAAAATGAGGTGCGCCGTGCCCACGGGCAAGGTCAAGTGGTTTGAC
This sequence comes from Actinomycetes bacterium, assembly GCA_035543875.1. Classification (GTDB taxonomy): domain Bacteria; phylum Actinomycetota; class Actinomycetes; order JAHEKZ01; family JAHEKZ01; genus DATKIY01. The sequence continues at coordinate 820 of DATKIY010000001.1, forward strand.
ACCGAGAAGGGCTTCGGCTTCTTGAGCCGAGACGATGGCGGGGACGTCTTTGTCCACACGTCGGCCCTCCCCGACGGCATGACCGAGCTAAAGCCGGGAAGCCGCGTGGAGTTCGGGATTGCTGAAGGTAAGCGCGGCGAGCAGGCATTGTCTGTTCGCGTACTGGAGGCGCCTGCGTCGGTTGTGGCTGCCACTCGTAAGCCCACCGAAGACATGGCAGTGATCGTCGAAGACCTCATCAAGCTGCTGGACGGGCTCGGCAACAGTTTGCGTCGCGGTCGTCAGCCTTCTTCTGGCGAGTCGAAGAAGATCGCACTGTTGCTGCGTGCCGTAGCCGACGACCTCGACGTCTAGCATTTTTGGTCAGTCCGTTACTCCTCCGGGCTTAGCTCGAACAACCAGTAGCCGCGCTGCGACTGCTGATCGTCTGCTGCTGCGAACACGCGCATCTCAAGCGAGCCTCGTCGCAGATCGCGTTCAGACAAAGCGAATCGATAGTACGTCGTGCTGATGGGCTGGGAGTTGAGCGGCCGGGAGTTGATGGTGATGGTCCAGCCGGCGTCGGCAATCTCGGGGTCCACGCTGATGCCAATGGTTTGCGCCGGCTTTACCGGAATCGGCTCGAGGTAGTCCGCCAGTTCTGCCACCGCTTGCGCGCTGAGCTTGCCGTCGGCTACCTGGACAAGGCATTCACTGTCAGTGAAGGTGCGATTCGCGTCGGGGGACCAGCAAATAGCGGCACGCGTCACAGAGTTGCTCCCTGAGAACACCGTCGCGTTGGGATGGGGTTTATCGCATCCAGTCAGGGCCAGGAGGCTGAAGACGAGCACCGCGGTCGGTAGGGCGACTCGGCGGGATTGCATGCGAGTGCTCCCGGAGATCGAGGGGACGAGGCACCGAGGCTACCCTTGCTGATTGTGAACACCCTCTCCGGTCGACGACCCGCTGTTGATTCGGTCTGCGCCGACGCAGTCGATCAGGCGCGGGCTGCCCTCGACGGACTGGCTGCCCCTGAATCCGTTGGCGAACATCTTGGCGTCGAGGCGGACGACGAGCGGGTGGTGACCCACCTGTTCGACGCATCCCTGCCCGGATACCGAGGTTGGCGATGGGCTGTCACCGTTGCAAGAGCCTCGCGCGGACGTACGGTCACGGTCGACGACGCGGTCCTGCTCCCCGGCCCCGACGCTTTGCTCCCTCCCGAATGGATTCCCTGGACTGAGCGGCTACGTCCGGGCGACCTCGGCGTTGGCGACCTACTCCCAACAGACGAAGATGATGAACGCCTGGAGCCAGGCTGGAACGCCACATCGGTGGCAGACACCGTGGATGGCACAGCCGCTGAAATTGACGACGACGAGCTGACGTTCGCAGAGTTGGTGGCAGCGCTCGACCTCACCCGTCCGCGCGTACTCAGCCCAATTGGTCTCGACGATGCATTCGACCGCTGGCAGGCTGGCGACCATGGCCCCGATGCACCGATGGCCCTCTCGGCGCCTGCCACCTGTGCCTCCTGCGGTTTTCGCCTCCCCATCCGCGGACAGGTCGGTCAAGCATTCGGTGTCTGTGCCAACGCAATTGCTCCCAGCGATGGGCATGTGGTTGCCCTTAACTATGGCTGCGGTGCGCACTCGGAAGCTGTGGTCATTCCTGCGCTGAGCACAGCGACCGCCCCGTTTATCGACGAGGTGGGCTACGACATCGTCATCAAGGACGACCACGCACCTGGCACAGTCTTGGATGAAGATCCGGGTGAGGAACTCGGACACGGCTGACCCGTTTGGCACGGAGCAGTTCCGTGCACGGGTGATTGAGACTTGGCGTGCGACGCCAGCTCGCTTTCGCGAAGACGCAAACAGCGAAGAAGACTTCGCGCGGGGCGGGTATCGAGACCGTTTGGTGGTCGAGCTCCTACAAAACGCCGCTGATGCGGCAGCTTTGGCTAACGCAGCATCTCGGGTGCTCATCCGGATAGATGCCAACTCGCTGGTCGTTGCCAACACGGGACAGCCACTGACCCGAGATGGAGTCGGGTCACTTGCGTCGCTTCGGGCATCATCCAAACACCATGACGGCTCGACAGCAGGTCGCTTCGGTGTCGGCTTTTCCTCAGTCCTGTCGATTTCGGATGAACCAGCTCTTCGCAGCAGTTCGGGTGGTGTCCACTTCAGCCGAACAAAGACGCGTGGGCTCGTCGATGCCGAGCCGGCGCTCGCAAGTCAGCTGAGGCAGCGGGACGGGCATGTGCCGATCCTGCGGTTGCCCTTCCCGGATCAAGTGGCGCCGCCCAATGGGTATGACACCGCCGTGGTCTTGCCATTTCGAAACGGCGAAGCCCGTCACCTGGCGCTGGAGCTTGTCAATGAGATTGACGACGGCCTGTTCCTAGGACTCCCAGCGCTTGTTGAACTAACGGTAGTGGTTGACGATCGGAAGGTACGCGTCGTCACGGTTGAGCGTTCTGCGGAGACGGTCACCATCGTTGACGGTGACGATGTCGCCGGCTGGTACGTCAAAGCGTCCAACGGCGACATTGACCCGGCACTTTTGTTAGATCGACCAACTGAGGAGAGGCGTCGCGGCAACTGGTCGATTAGCTGGGCAGTTCCAGTAGCCGAGGACGGTCGTCCGATTGCTCTCCCATCGCGGACCTCGGCCGTATTGCACGCCCCCACACCAAGTGCGGAACCGCTTGACCTTCCGGCGTTGTTGCTCGGGAGCTTTCCGCTTGACTCAAGTCGTAGGCATGTTGCCACCGGGCCGCTGTGCACTTTTCTGGTCCAACAAGCTGCCTTGGCCTACGTGGATGTTCTGGCTGAGCTTGCGGAGTCGATTGGTCCAATTGCGCTGGACCTCGTTCCGCCACCTGCAATCGTTGGCGCCTTCGACGGCCAAATCCGAGCACGCATCCGCGAGCTTGCTCGGGAGCGCCCGCTGCTTCGAGGACTTGTTCCGGAAGGGGTACCGGTACCGAGGGATCGTGCTGTTGTTGTCGAGTCTGCTTCGGTCGTGGTCACCCCCGAGGTCGCAGCTGCAGTGGCAGCGGTAATCGACGGAGTAGTTGACCCACGCTGGTGCGCGTCACGTGTTGCCTTGACCCTCATCGAGCCGCGGCGGTTGTCGCTTGCAGATGCATTCGACGAGCTGCTGGGTGCCTCACTCCCACCAGCCTGGTGGCATTCGTTCTACGAGTCGATTAGTCAGTACGAGCTGTCATCTCTTGAGGGTCTTCCTGTTCCGCTGGTGGGCGGGCGAGTGGTTCGCAACATCCGCGAGTGCTTTCTGCCGGACTCGGATGCTGAGCCTCCGCTGGTACTCGGATTGCGCGTCATTGATCCCGCGGCAGCTCACCCACTGCTCCGCCGGCTTGGTGCTCAGCCCGGTGATCCGGCCGCGCTCCTGGGCAGCGACCAGTTGCGGCGGGAACTAACGCAGCAACGCTCGCCGGACGAGGCCAGGGATTTCGCGAAGTCAGTACTCCGGTTGGTCGAAGATGCCGGGTTCGACGACGACGACAGGTCGACTCTGGCAACGTGCCTCGGTCAGCTTTCGGTCCCGGTGCAGGAAGACGAGTGGGTTGCCCTCGCGGACGCGCTGCTGCCGGGTTCAGCGCTGGCAGAAGTTGCTTTTCCGGACGCCTGGGTCATTGACGCACAGTTCGTCGCTGAGGTGGGTTCGGAAGCGATTGTTCAAGCAGGTGCGCTCGTCGAGCTCGCGACCAGAGTGCAACACGACGTGCTTTTGGACCGGGAGGTCATCGATGACCTGATGGCAGATGGCGCGGCGTGGGTCGACTTTGTCGAAGCATCACTCGATGACGACGACATTGGCTCTAGCTTCGCTAACGACCTGTTACTTGTAGCTGGGCTCGACGTCGTTGCTGATGACAACTGGTCGCGAGTGTGGCCGATGCTGGTCCGACCGGACGTACGTGAAGCGATAATCCGACCGACAATTGTGACAACTGGTGATGGACGTCGCGTGAGTGCGACGTCACCAGCTGGCTGGTGGCTATCGGAAGCGCCGTTGTTTGACGGCACGTCGCCTCGACAGGCGCAAGTCGGTGCTGACGATACTTTGGGCGGACTGTTCGCATCAGTGGTCACTCCTGCCGGGTTCACCGACCGTGAGCTGCTCCGCGCCATAGGCGTAGCGACGAGCGTTGAGGACCTGCTGTTCCGCCCCGATGGAGCAGCCGACCTACTGTCGCGACTTGGTGACTCCGACCGATCCGTGAGCTCGACGCAGCTCGCGGCCATCTACCGTGCGCTTGCGGATTTGCCGGAACACTTGTGGCCAGATCCGCCGAAGCATGTTCGCGTGGCTCACGGTGAAGCTACGCAGCTTGTCGATGCCTCAGATGCGGTAGTGGTTGTTGCGCCGCACCACGCCGCTCTCGTCGTCGGAAGTGGTATCCCCGGCGGAGAACGACTGGCCGAATTGCTGGAACTCCGCACATCTGACGAGGTCGTGGCTGGGTACGTCCCGGCAGGCGGCATCACGCGCACCGTCCCGGCCGCTATCGGTCGAGCCTTTCCGGGTTCGCCGAGCACCTACCTTGAGCACGACGAACTAATCGTCGCCAGCAAACCGGTGGAGTGGTGGGTGACGAACGAAAACGTTGTGCACGCCGCGACGATGGACGGACTTGCTCGTGGTCTGGCCTGGGCCAGCGGTGCATGGTCGGCGCGATGGGAGCTTGCAGGTCTACTCGCCGATGGCGACCGTGCGGATGAGGCGTTGAATGAGCGGGCTTTCGACGCCTAGTTCGATACCTCGGCCCCACCGCGGATGCGTTGTCGCCGCCGTGTGGTCAGTGCAATTCCTGCCACTCCTAGCGCTGACCCAGCAACTGTCGTCCACAGCCACCAGGTCTTGTCGTGGTCAGCGAGCGTGCTGCTGAAGACGAGCATCCCGATCAAGCTCAGTGCCCACACCGCCGTTCCCACACGGATGGTCATCACCGCGTCCGGGTCGATCGGGGGCACAAACTGCTCGTCCATCCATCCAGACTAGCGGCGGCCCTGGTCCCCACTACCTGGTCGATACTCTGCCGAGGTGAATCCGAAGACCAGACGCTGGATCGTTCCGTTGGCGTTAGTCGTGTTCATCGGATTGGCTGTCCTGGCGGCGCTTCGCTAGCGGACCGTTGTATTAATCGATCTTGGCTGCAGCCCTTCCCACGGTGCTAAGTCGGCGGCAGCATAGACGGCATGCCTGAGACGAACAGGGCCTCACTCGCGTTGATCGGCGCGCTTGTGGTGGGCGCGGTGGTTTCGGTATCGCTCGGTGCGTACGGGCGGGTCCATGACCCCACGTTTGAATCAATCACGACGCTTGGATTCTCAACACTTCCCCAGATGAAAGCTTGGCTCGCAACGCTCGCAGCTGTACTGGCGCTCGTCCAACTAATTACCGCACTCCGCATGTACGGACGGCTCGGCAGCGGGAAGCCATCGCGGGCCGTCGCCATCACCCATCGAACGTCCGGAGTTGTGGCTGTTCTGGTGACGCTGCCCGTTGCCTATCACTGCCTTTGGTCGCTCGGCTTTGAGACCTACAGCAACCGAGTCCTTGTCCACTCGGTGTTGGGTTGCCTGTTCTACGGCGTATTCGTCGCAAAGATGCTGACGCTAAAGATCAAGCGAGCGCCGGGGTGGGCTATCCCCTTGCTCGGCGGCGCCACCTTCGCGGTGCTGATTGGTGTTGTTTCGACTTCAGCATTTTGGTACTTCGCGCAGGGCAGTCCCTCGTACTGAGGCGTGGCGGATCTCACTGCACTGCTGACCGCGGCGGGAGAGCGTTGAGTTCGAGACTGTTACCTCTCCCGGACTGCGTAGGTCAGGTGGGTCACCCGCTGTGTGGGCTCCGCGCGGACCTGCACCAAGGCCACGCGGCCCGCGTCGACGCCCTCGAACAGGCGGATTCCGGAGCCGAACAGCACGGGCGACAGCGCGATCGAGAACTCGTCGATCAGGCCGGCGTTCACGTACTCCAGGATCGTTGCCCCGCCGCCCGCGATGCGGACGTCTCGGTCGCCGGCGGCCGCGCGGGCCTGGTCGAGTGCAGTCTCGATGCCGTCGTTGACGAAGTGGAAGGTGGTCCCACCCGGCCGCTGCCAGGGGTCACGCTTTTCGTGCGTCACGACGAAAACCGACGTGTGGAACGGCGCCTCCTCTGGCCACGCCTGCTCGCCGGCGTCGAACATGCGCTTGCCCATCACGCTCGCGCCGGTGCGCTCGAACGTGTCCCGCGCGATGTCGTTGTCGCGCCCTTCCTCGCCGCCCTCGCCGAGCTTCAGGCTCTCCCGGAAGAACCGCAGCGGGAAGGCCCACTGGTGCAGTTCCATCCACTGCGGCCCCATCAGGTCCCCGAGGGACTCGGGCGCGATGAACCCGTCCAGCGACATCGTCACGCTGAAGAACACCTTTCCAGCCATCAGTTCTCGACTCCCTTCCGAACGAACTCGGTGATGTAGGCAGCCAGATTGCTCAGGGTCTGCTGGCCGCCCTCGATCGCGTGGTACTTCTCGATCGCCTCGTCGCGCAGTTCCTTGGTGGGGAACACCGTGCGC
>DATKIY010000002.1:0-11206 GCA_035543875.1 Actinomycetes bacterium
AGATTTGCTTGCCAGAGAAATGCGAGGTCCGCGCATGCATATCGAGAACCATGATCTGTCGGTACTCGGCGTTGGGGAGGCTGTCCATCGTCGTGTCTAGCGCTTCTGACGCGCTGCGTCCTGCTTCAAGCAGGTCGAGCAGCTGGGTCCCAAGGTCTGGGTTGGTGATGTTCTGCGATGCAACCCCACCGACACCAGGGCGCAGGTGGATGCATCGGGCGGCTACGGCAGGACTTGAAGACGCCACAGCCATACCGAAGGTGCCAAGACCGTCGGTCGCAAGTATTGAAAACGTCACACGGATTCCTCGGCGCCCTCGGAATCGTCGGATACCGACGGGTCCGATGACGGGATCACTGCGATGGCATCGACCTCGACCAGCCACTCGGGTCGCGCAAGCGCTGAGACCACGAGTCCCGTCGAGACGGGGTGCACCCCCTTAGTCCACGCCCCGATCGTTCGATATACATCCTCACGGAATCTGGGATCGATGATGTAGACGGTCAGTTTCACCAGATGGCTCATGTCGCTGCCTGACTCTCGGAGCAGCATCGCGATGTTGGCCATGGCCTGTTCGGTTTGTGCCTTGACATCTCCGACACCGACCGACTCGTTGGTTTCGAGATCCTGGCCGACCTGTCCGCGGACGTAGACGGTGTTGCCGGCCACGACCGCCTGGGATAGGTCGTTGTCCAGGTTCTGTTCCGGGTAGGTATCGCTTGTGTTGAAGCAGCGGATTCTGGTGTGTGTGGTCACTCGCTGGCTCCCAGGACGTCGTCGGACAGGTCAGCCGCCGACCGGACCAAGTCGAGGGGTCCATCCCAGTCGAAGTTGCGATAGACCGCACCAAGGTGCGCAAATGGCGGTGACTGCGCGAAAAGTTGGAACGTCAACCGGTGCCCTGCATAGTCGGAGTTCAACAGATCGCGTGCGAACGCAAGCAGCTTGCGGCGATCCTCGGCAACCCAGTTGTCATTGATTGAGTAGAACTTCTGCAGCCACTTTCCGGTCTCCGGCTCTTGGAAACTTGCGGCGTCGGGAGTGATGCAAATCTGACCGCCGCAGAGTTCGCGCGCGATGTGCATCATCGCTGGGAGCTGAGTCGTTGCAAGGACCCGCCCCGTGTAGAGCAGTGACTGCTCAGGCATAAGCAGGCCACCGGGACTTGTTTGCCCCATGGCGATTGCTGCTGTGAGGTGCGCATTGATCCCTTCCCGGTAGCACGCCAGCGTGGCGAGTTTCTCCTGCACTGCCTGCTGTCGTTCAAGGCCGGTTTGGCGAACGTTCCAGAGTGCTGCGCCGATCATGAGATCAGCAAGTCGAAGGTTGCGCTGGGTAAAGGGTAGTGCCGAGTAGCGGTGGAGCGTCGCACGAATGAATGTTGCCGCCTTGGTGTGGCGGTAGAAGAGCACGTCCTCCCAGGGAACTTCGACATCATCGAAGATGACGAGAGTGTCGACTTCGTCGACCCGATTGGACAAGGGGTAGTCCGCCGGGTTGGCTCGACCGGCGAATCCGGTCCGGCAGATGTACTTCAGGCCGGGAGCATTCATGTCTAAGATGAAGCCGACGGCATAGTCCGACAATTCAGAATCGCCCCAGTTAGCGATCGTTGGCTTGGTGAAGGCTTGGTTTGAGTATGCGGCCGCCGTCTCGTATTTCGCGCCGCGAACCACGATGCCGTTGTCAGTCTCACGCACAACGTGCAACAGCATGTCTGGGTCCTGATCCTGCGGTTTCTTGGATCGATCACCCTTGGGGTCAGTATTCGCACTGACATGGAACGGGTCTTCGCGCACAGACAGGTCGATGTGACGCCGAATGTTCTCCGAAAACTGCGGATTTACCTCATTGAGTACGTCTTGACCGTCGTAGAGCGACCACATCTCGCCAACTGTTTCGTCGCCAACCCGCGTGACCACCCCGCGAGCCTCGTCGAGGACGGTGTCAACGGCGAGTCGCTTGTCGATCCAATCCTGCTGGGTCTTCGGGAGCTTGTTCGCGACGGCATTTCTCTCGCCCGACTCGTCGAGGTAGGTCATCACTTCCTGCGTGGCCGCCTCGTGTTGCATGTCGTAGATGCGGGCACGAATACCAACGATCGGCGCGAACATGGGATGAGTCGTGACGTCCTTGACTTGCTCACCATCGACCCAGATGTCTCGTCCCGTGTTAATGGACTCGAGATACTCCTTGCCGGTGCGGATCATGAATTGCCCTTCGTCGGTTTGTCGTCCAGATACGGGGGGTAAGCGTCGGGGTACTCAGGGAACCTCGAAGGTTCGACCGGCTGAGGCTTGTAGTAGGAGCGGTTTGTGTAGACGAGTGGCGCACCGGTGGTTTGGAGTACATCAGTGACTAGACCGAAATAGACAAGATGAGTCCCAGCGTTAGTGACCTCGTGGACCTCGCAGTCGAACGCGGCAAGCGCGTCGGTAAGCCGCGGCGATCCGGAAGGGGCTTGCTCCCAGTCGCCGCAGGTAAAGTCCCACCGCTCTTTGCCTGGCCACGGTCGACCGGCGAAGGTATCGGCCACATGATCGTGTTGCCTGGCAAGAGCGCTCACACAGAACACACCGTTGGTTTCGATGGCTCGGGTGATGGGGCTGCGCTTGTTGATACAGACAAGAAGGATTGACGGGTCAGCCGACACCGAACACATCGCACTAACCGTCTGGGCGGTCCGCTCGGTGACCCCGGCAGTTGCCACGACCGTCACGCCAGTCGCCACGCGCGCCATTGCTGCGATGTATGGCGCGACGTCGCGGGATTCTGCAACCGCTGTTTCTGGCTTGGCCATGGCTCGTCCGTTTCGTAGTGGACCCGCATTGGATCCAGATTGGATGCCCACTGGGTGCGTAGGCGCCATGATGAGCGACAGTTAGGTCATGTGTCCAACAGTTCCTTTTGCTTCATAGCATCGATTTTGCTTATGGACAGGCGGGTGGCCTTCACAAACGCTTTGGCTCGATTCGTCAGCTGGACATCTCGCATGACGGCGATCACAATCTCAAGCGGTTGGATCTCGTCGCGCAGTTCAAGTGTCACCACCTCGCTACCGTCGTAGGTGAGGTTGTGCGCGGGGTGCTGGTTAAGAATCGAGTACCCGTGCCCGTGCGCCACCAAGGAACGAACGGTTTCGTAGCCGGGACTGCGATGTCTGATGATCGGTGTGATGCCGGTCGACTCAATGATGGTTTCAAAATAGGCGCTGCTGTGTGGCAAATCGAGCAGGACCATGGGATCGTCTGCCAACTCTGAGAGGGAAACTCGTCGCCGCCGCGCCAGCCGGTGTGTTTTTGCGATCAGGACGTACGGCGCTGCCTGGTCGGCCACCGCGTAGTCGATGTCGGAGTCAATGTCGTACCCGTACATCAGTGCTACCTCAACGTCACCGGATCGCAGCGCTTTTTTCAGTCTTGCGTGTTCAGCCTCGACGACATCGACGTCGACGTTGGGGTACTTTTCTGCGTACCGGCTCAGCAGGGTTGGGAGCAGAAACGGTGCGAGCGTTGAGAAGCAACCAACCGCCAAGCCACCAACGAGAGAATTTCCCTGGCCTCTTGCGGTCTCGGCGAGCTCGTTGGTGTGCACGAGAAAATTTCGGACCTCATGATGGAAGCTTTTGCCAGCGGCCGTAAGCGTCAGCCCGCGAGCGTGATGGCGCAGCAGCAGCTGCACGCCGAGTTCCTTTTCAAGTTGTGCCACGGCAGTGGATACGGCTGACTGGGAAACCATCAGCTCGCGCGCCGCTGCGGTCATGCTCCCCAGCTCGGCGGCTGCGGCAAAGTACCGAAGCTGCACGAGCGTGAACCCGGGGATACTCGCGACGTTGCTCATCGACGGCTCATAGACTGCTCATGACTGAGCAGGCTCGGTCGCTGCCGAGTCGACGAAACTAGCCAGGATGGTTTGCGTTGCATCGGCGAGGAAACCGAGCACAAGTTCGCGTGCTCGCTGCGGATCAACGCCGGAGTTCCGACCGACGATGTGAAGCCCGTAGGCGTCCTCAAGTGCAACGGCGTTCATGGACACGTCTTGAATTGGGTGAGTCATTGTGAACAGCCCTAGGTCACGACCGCTCTGCAGCACGGTGACGTAGAGCGAGACCTCACGGTCAAACAGCGCCGTCATCAATGCCGCGTGAGTTCGGTTTCGTGATGCGTGTAGATGAAGCTCGTAAAGCACGAGGCTGATCTGATCGTCGGCCAGATCAGGGATTCCGTTATGAACCAACGCGACCAACTTGGCTCGCGGGTCGTCGACTGCGTCGGCGGCGGTCATGCGTGACCAGTAGAACCGGTCGACCGCGTCCTGGTGAACGTCGATCAGCAGGTCTTCAAACTTGGGGTAGTAGTAGCGGACCAGCCCGTTTGAGGTGCCAGCTTCTTGCGCGACGTCTCCGACACGGATACCCGTGATGCCGCGCTCCACGATGGCGCGCCTCGCGGCCTCGACGAATTCGCGGCGGCGCTCGGTCTGCTCCTTGGGTCGGGCCATTTGGCCATTATCGGGTCGTGAGACACCCCGAGTCTTGTCGAACCCGCATTCCTGTCCATGATTCTTTGGATTTTGGGGTAGGGAATGAAAATAAGCGCCTCGTAGGTCTTGACAGGTGGCTCGGATAGTTCTTTGATGAATCGAGCAAAGAATTGTTGCGCCCGATCCGCTGGCCAAGCGCTGGCCACCACTGAGACAGGAACACCGTGCGTAAACCGAACGGACCCATCGACTGGCATGCACTGGCGGGGACGGTTCAGCCTCACAGTGATGCGTTCGTCGATGGGCGATTTGTCCCTGCCGTGTCTGGTGATCGGATGAAGACGATCAACCCGGCCACTGACGACGTACTCGTCGAAGTCGCGGCCTGCTCCTCCCAAGACGTTGACACTGCTGTGAGTGCGGCCCGTCGCGCCTTTGAGGAGGGGAGTTGGTCAGGTCACCCCGAGGCGCGATCTGTTGCACTTCAGAAGCTGGCCGACCTCATCCTTGAAAACCGCGAGGAGTTTGCGCTTCTTGAGAGTCTGGAGATGGGCAAGCGAGTCGTCGATGCTTACGAGGTCGATGTTCCCGGTGCAGCAGCCGTCTTCCGTTTCTACGCGGGGGCCGTCGACAAGGTCAATGGCGAGGTCGTGCCGACTGCCCCCGGCAATCTCGCATTGGTCACCCGAGAACCGATCGGGGTTGTTGCAGCGGTTGTTCCCTGGAACTTCCCGCTCGATCTGGCCGCTTGGAAGGTGGCTCCCGCTCTTGCTGCTGGAAACACTGTGGTGCTCAAACCGGCTGAGCAGTCGTCGCTCAGTGCGTTGCGTCTTGCGGAACTTGCGGTTCAAGCTGGCATTCCGGCTGGAGTGCTCAACGTGGTCCCCGGCTACGGCGAGCAAGCGGGACGAGCTCTCGGAATGCATAACGACGTAGACGTGCTTGCCTTTACGGGTTCCACCGAGGTGGGACGCTTGTTCCTCAGCTACAGCGCACAGTCGAATGGGAAACCGGTTTGGCCAGAGTGTGGGGGCAAGAGTCCAAACCTGGTGTTTGCTGACGCGTCCAGTCTTGACGAGGCAGCGGATATGGCTTGCTTCGGGATCTTCTTTAACCAAGGCGAGGTGTGCTCGGCCAACTCACGGCTCCTCGTTGAAAGCTCAGTTGCGGACGTTTTAGTCGAGAAGATTCTTGAGCGCACCGCTCAGTGGATGCCGGGGGACCCACTTGACCCCGCGAGTGGAATGGGAGCGCTCGTCAGTCAAGGGCACCTCGAACAGGTTGCGACGGCAGTGGACGACGCCGTTGATCGCGGAGCCAAGGTTTTGTGCGGCGGGGAGCGAAGCACGGTAGGTGGACACGGCTGTTTCTATCCACCGACGATTCTGACCAACGTTGAGCCGACTGATCCCATCGCTTCGGCCGAAGTTTTTGGACCGGTTCTCATTGTGACTCCGTTCGAATCGGAGGCCGAGGCCGTTGCCATGGCCAATGACTCCCCGTACGGCCTTGCAGCTTCGGTATGGACTGGTGATCTGTCGCGTGCACACCGAGTCGCAGGGCAGCTCAATGTGGGCACCGTATCGGTCAACACAGTCGACGCCCTTAGCCCTCAGACACCGTTCGGGGGAGTAAAGCAATCTGGTTTTGGGAGAGACCTTTCAGTCTCAGCAATGGACAAGTACACGGCGCTCAAGACGACGTGGATCAAGTTTGCCGCCACGGCGCCAGTAACTGAGGAGCAAGCATGAGTAAGTCTGCGAGCAAGTTCGACACGTCCAAACTGGCCGAAATCGACCGGCGCACGATCCTGCACCCCTACCTACCGTCATCGACTGATGAGCGCGTCATTATGTCGCGCGGTAGTGGAAGTCGCTTGTGGGATACAGACGGCAGGGAATATCTCGATGCGACCGGCGGGCTCTGGCTTGCGCAGATCGGACACGGGCGCAGTGAACTGGCTGAGGTTGCCGCGCAGCAAATGGCTGAGCTTGAGTACTTCACAAGTTTCTGGGAGTTCTCAAACCCCCGCGCGATTGAGCTCGCCGCCAAACTCGTATCGATCGCACCCGACGGGATTGACCACGTGTACTTCACGAGTGGGGGCTCGGAAGGTAACGAGGCCGCGATCAAGATGGCGCGCTACTTTCACCACCGCCGTGGCGACACCGACCGAACCTGGATCCTCGCGCGAGACAAGGCTTACCACGGGATCGCGTTCGGCGGCGGCACGGCGACTGGCTTCGACGTCTACCACGACGGATTTGGGCCCATGCTTCCGAACGTCGAGCACCTCACTCCGCCCTGGCCGTACCGCCAAGAGCTCTACGACGGGCAGGACCCCACGGACTACCTGATTGCCGAACTTGAGGCCACGATCAAGCGGATCGGCGCCACGAACATTGCCGCCATGATTGGCGAGCCCATCATGGGTGTCGGCGGCATGATTGTTCCCCCGGACGACTATTGGCCGCGAGTCCGCAAGGTGTTGGACCGCAACGGCATCCTGCTGATTCTCGATGAGGTCGTTACCGCATATGGCCGCGTAGGTCACTGGTTTGGTGCTGACCACTTCGACGTCCGGCCAGACATCATCGTCACAGCCAAGGGGTTAACCAGCGGTTACTGCCCCCTTGGCGCGGTACTCATGTCGGGTGAGATCGCCAGAGTCCTGGCAAGTGAAGACGGGTTCCCGATGGGCTACACGTACAACGGACATCCCACAGCGTGCGCCGTGGCGCTAGCCAACCTGGCCATCATTGAACGCGAGAATCTGCTACCGGCTGCACTGGAAACTGGCGAACAGCTTCACCAAGCTCTGCGTCCGCTGCTTGAGCTACCGATTGTCGGCGAAGTTCGTTACGTCGGCATGATGCACGCGATTGAACTGGTCAGTGACAAGCAAACGCGGGAACCACTACCGATGGTCAAGCCCATGTTGCCAGACGTCATCAGGCGCGAGACGGGTGTCATTGTGCGCGACTGTGCGCACAACCTGGTTTTGTCACCGCCACTGGTCATGACCCCTGGTGAGGTCAAGGAAGCTGCTGACGCCATCAAGTCGGTCTTGGAACGAACCGGACCAGACGGAGTGGTCGGCAAGCAGCCGACTCGGTGATTGACCCCGCGCAAGCAGATTCAGCGCTTGAAATCTCGCAGCATCGAGCAACTGGAGCACACTAGATGTCATCAAAGATTCCGCCACGAGGGCGACTTGGAACTATGCAGTCCCAGTGGCTAAGTCGTCGTACCTTTCTGCGCACGGTGGGAACTGGTTCGGCAATCGTCGCCGGCGGAGGATTGCTGAGCGCGTGCGGCAATGACCCCGACAGTTCCAGCGCAAGTTCCGACAACTCAACGGTCGACCAGCAGTTGAATGTCGCGAACTGGCCGTTGTACATCGACTCAAAACGAGTGGATGGAGTAAAGACCTACCCCAGTATTGAGGGATTTGAACAGAAGTCCGGTGTAACCGTTAACTACACCGAACCGATTAACGACATGGAAGAGTTCTTCGCCAAGATTCGTCCGGTTCTTTCCAACAACGGCGACACCGGCTGGGACATGTTCATGTTGACCGACTGGACCGTCGCCAGGTTGCTCGCACTTGATTGGTTGCAACCGCTCGATCGGTCGAACATCCCTAACGCCGACAATGTTGTCGAGCGCCTGAAGTCACCACCGTTCGATCCTGACCGCTCATACTCCATCCCCTGGCAGTCTGGGATCACCGGAATCGCCTACGACGGTACTCAGACAAGACCGATCACGAGTATCTCGGACCTGCTGACAAATCCGGACTTGGCTGGGTCTGTCAGTGTCCTGAAGGACATGCGTGACACCACGGGGCTGGTAATGCTTGATCAGGGCAGTGACCCCGGGGACTTCACAGACGATGAGTTTTCGGCTGCTATTGACACGCTGCAAACTGCACGCGACAGCGGACACATACGTCAGTTCACAGGGAACAACTACGCCCAGTTATTGGGACAAGGGGACGTAAAGGCATGCATCGCCTGGTCAGGCGACATCTTCCAACTTCAACTCGACAACCCTGACATCAAGTTTGTCGTGCCAGAAGCTGGCGGCATGCTCTGGTCCGACAACATGGTTGTCCCGAACGAGGCGCAGCACAAGACCAACGCTGAGCTCTGGATGAACTACTACTGCCAACCCGCGGTGGCCGCGCAACTGTCGGCCTGGGTGAACTACATCTGCCCGATCGAAGGTGCGCAAGAAGAGATGGCTAAGATTGACGAGAGTCTTGCCGAGAACCCGCTGATCTTCCCCAGCGCGCAGGACTATGCGGCGCTCTCCATATTCCGGGGCCTGTCCGCAGAGGAAGACGCCAAATACACCGGTCAGTTCCAACAGTTAGTGGTCTAGATCACACTCACGTCTGACCATGAACCTGCGCTGACTACCGGAAGTCCCGTGGAGACGGGACCTATGGCCGGTTTCATCCGCCCGCTGCTGACCTAGCGTCGAAGTACCAAACAGCGAGGTGGCGACGATGAGGCGTCTTGTAGTCCTGGGTGCAGGGACCGCGGGCACGATGATCGTGAACAAACTGCGACGTCGGCTCGGCGATCACTGGCAGATCACGGTGGTTGAGCAGAGTCAGCTGCACTACTACCAACCCGGCTACCTGTTCCTTCCCTTCGACTCATACGCCGCCGCAGATTTGGTCCGGCCAACGCGAGAGTTCATCCCCGACGGCGTCAACCTCGTCACCGGGGAAATCGACAGAGTCGTCCCGGACGAAAACCACGTGTTGCTCACTGATGGCCAAATCATCGATTACGACTACTTGGTCGTCGCAACGGGTGTGCAACCTCGACCAGATCAGACGCCGGGCATGCTCGACGGAGGCCAGTGGCGTGAGAGTGTCCATGAGTTCTACACGTTTGAGGGTGCTCTAGCCCTGCGCGAAAAACTGCGCAACTTCACTGGCGGTCGACTCGTTATACACATAGTCGAGATGCCAATTAAGTGCCCGGTCGCTCCGCTTGAGTTTGCCTTCCTGGCCGACGCCTTCTTCCGCAACCGCAACATGCGTGACCAGGTTGAGATCGTCTACGCGACACCGCTACCTGGTGCATTCACAAAGCCAATCGCTTCCGCACGTCTAGGCACGATGCTCGACGACCGAAAGATCCTGATCGAACCCGACTTTGTTGTCGAGCGGGTGGAGTGCGAGACACACGAATTGGTCTCGTATGACGAGCGGAAGATCCCTTACGACCTGCTCGTTACTATTCCACTGAACATGGGTGCTGACTTTGTGGCGCGGTCCGACCTTGGGAACGAGCTAAATTACGTCCCGGTTGACAAGCACACACTCCAGTCAACGCAGTTCGACAACATCTTCGCGGTCGGAGATGCATCAGACATTCCAGCCTCCAAGGCCGGCTCGGCAGCGCACTTTTCCGTCGAGGTGTTCACCGAAAACTTCGTTGAACTCTCAGAAGGTCGCCCCATGCGGGGGCAATTCGACGGTCACGCCAATTGCTACGTGGAGGCAGGGAACGGTAAAGCCTTGCTCATCGACTTCAACTACGACACGGAACCGCTGCCGGGCAGCTATCCGCTAGCTGGCGTGGGTCCCTTCCGGCTGCTTCGCGAGACCAGGATTAATCACCTGGGGAAGCTGGCGTTCCGCTGGATGTATTGGCACTTGCTGTTGCCGGGCCGTCCCATCCCGCTGCCCGCACATATGTCGATGGCTGGAAAACGGGTGCCTGACGTGAACGCCCTACCAGCCCACGCAGGTGTCGGAACAGCGAAGGATCGAGCAAGAGGAGCGTCATGACAGTTACCACGATTTCCGGATACGAGGTGCACGTGGACCCGGAGGGATTCCTCACGTCCTTCGACGAATGGGATGAGCACCTCGGTCGTGTACTGGCGGCGCAAATCGGAATCGATCTGACCGATGAACATTTGAGGGTTCTTAGATTCCTTCGCAAGGACTACGAGGAAGTTGGCGAGACCGCGACGTTGCGTCGGGTGTCGACCCTGGCTGGTGTTCCGACGAAGCGGCTGTTTGAGCTGTTTCCCAAGAAGCCCGCGAAGAAGATGGCGTACGTCGCTGGACTGCCAAAGCCCCATGGATGCGTCTAGAGCCGCGAAACAACTGATTCGAGGAGCCCGATGAGCACTATCCAGACAACACCGATACTGCCTTCGTTTGACGAGGCCGAAACCGATCGAAAACTCGCGATCATTTGTTCCAAGGGCAATCTGGACATGGCATACCCGGGGCTCGTACTGGCTAATGCCGCGCTGGGCGAAGGTGTCGAGACGCACCTGTTCTTTACCTTCTGGGGTTTCGACCTCATAAACAAGAAGACCATGGGCGATCTCAAATTCACCATGCTCGGGAACACCGCAACACATATGCCTCAAGGACTGGGCGGTTTGCCGTGGATGACTTCAATCGCCACCCGTCAGCTCAAGAAGTCCATAGCGGAGGTTGGCGTTCCGGAGGTGCCTGAGTTTCTCGAGCAGATCGTTGACTCCGGTGGACACCTTTGGGCATGTCGGATGTCGGCCGACATGAACCATCTGACGATGGTCGACCTCTACGACGGCGTCTCAGACATCATCAGTGCAGCGGACTTCATCGAGAAGACTGACGGCGCGCAGCTGCTGTTTATCTAACGTCGCCATCGGCGAGTGTCGACCTTGAGGTTTTCGGCCGACACCCCCGACGCCTTGACCC
>DATKIY010000003.1:0-5930 GCA_035543875.1 Actinomycetes bacterium
GCATGTCTCGTTGCGTGACTGGTCATGTTGTGCACCGGTCATGCCCCGCCCTGCCTGACAGTTCAATGTCGGAATCGTCGGGGTCTTCCAATCCCTTGAGGGCGGGTCACCCGTACGCCACAGGCGGAAACCGGGCTTCTAGGCTTGATGGGTGACGCTTTCGGCGAGTCCTCCTCGTAAGGCTGTTAACCGGGCCAACGAGACCAGGACCGGACTGGTTCGCCGGGCACGGCTGATTAACCGCGAATTGGGGGATCTGTACCCCGATGCCCACTGCGAATTGGACTTCACTTCGCCGCTGGAACTGCTCGTCGCAACGATCTTGTCGGCACAGTGCACGGACAAACGCGTCAATATGGTCACGCCCCGCCTCTTCGTGAGGTACCCGGACGCTGGCGCGTATGCAGCCGCCGATCGCGACGAGCTGGAATCCATCATCAAGTCCACTGGCTTCTTTCGAGCGAAGACCAATTCCATCATTGGACTTGGCCAAGCACTGTGCGATCGCTACGAAGGTGAAGTACCAGGACGATTGAAGGATCTCGTCACCCTGCCTGGTGTAGGGAGAAAGACGGCGAACGTTGTCTTGGGCAACGCGTTCGGAGTGCCAGGGATCACAGTTGATACTCATTTTGGACGTCTTGTGCGTCGGTTTGGCTGGACCGACGAGACCGACCCCGACAAGGTCGAGGCCGCAGTCGGCGCGCTGTTTCCTCGCAAGGACTGGACCATGCTTTCCCACCGGTTGATCTGGCACGGTCGCCGTCGTTGTCATGCCCGCAAACCAGCGTGCGGGGCGTGTCCTATCGCCCGACTGTGTCCTGCGTTTGGTGAGGGACCAACTAACCCTGAAGTGGCAGCTGCGTTGGTCAAGGACGGTTCGTGAGCCTGCCCGGCCCACCGGCAGTGGCGCAGGTGTGAATACTCCCGACTGGCTGTCGCCATTGGTCACTGCCGCAGCCACGGTGGATGTCCACGAGTTGACGCGGTTCGCGCCACCTGATGACGCGGACCGACGGTCGGCCGTCTTGATTCTGTTTGGCGAGCAGGCTTCTGAGCCGGACGTGCTACTCATAGAGCGAGCGCACGACATGAGGTCTCATGCCGGACAACCTGCCTTCCCCGGTGGTGGTGTCGACGACGAAGACGACGGCCCGGTGGCTGCTGCGCTCAGGGAGGCTGCCGAGGAAACGGGTCTGGACCCCACGGGAGTGGACGTCATAGCCGTGTTGCCAGACCTCTATGTGCCTCCAAGTGGGTACGTGGTCACTCCCGTGATCGGTTGGTGGCGCGAAGCCAGCCCGATCGGTGTGAAAGACCCGGCTGAGGTCGCCTCCGTGCATCGCGTGCCGTTGGCGGAACTCACTGATCCGAAGAATCGCTTCCGGGTGCGCCATCCCAGCGGGTTCGAGGGCCCAGCGTTTGGAGTTCGTGACCTTGTTGTGTGGGGCTTTACCGGGGGTTTGCTTGATCGGCTGATCTACTTAGGGGGGTGGGAACGGTCCTGGGACCGGTCGCGCGTCGAACGGCTGCCCGAACCCATCCCAGGTAGAACCAATGACGCCGGCGAAGCGGCACGAAGGGAGGGCGATCGGTGAACGTCGTCGACCTCGTTCTGTTGGTCGCCATGCTGGTCTTCGCTCTCACCGGATGGCGCAAAGGCTTTGTCTACGGGTTGCTGTCCCTCGTTGGATTCTTGTGTGGCGCCGCGGTGGGCCTTTTCATAGCGCCGAAATTGGTGGGTTCGTGGGAAGACGGACTACCCAAGGCTCTAACCGCTCTGGTTGTGGTGTTCTTCCTGGCCATGCTCGGGCAGGTGCTGACGGGGATGGTCGGTCGACGGCTCAACGCCGTCGTGACACTTCGCCCGGCAGTACTGCTGAACCAGGCGGCCGGGGCAGTTTTGTCCGTGATGTCGTTGCTTCTCGTCGCTTGGTTCGCGGCTGACATATTTGCAGGGGCAAGTTCAAGCTCCCTTGCACGTGATGTCCGCAAGTCGCAAGTGCTTGGCGTGGTCGACAACATCATTCCGATGGACGCAAGCATGGCCACCGGTCAATTGCAGTCCATGTTCGACAACTCTGGGTTTCCAGAAGTTTTTGCAGGGTTCGGTCCTGAGCCGGTCCAATCGATCGCCCCACCAGATGCCGCCATCGCTCGCCGACCTGGCGTCGTCGATTCATCCGCAGAGACGGTCAAGATAATTGGCAACGCACCCGGCTGCGATCACAGCCTGGAGGGTTCTGGTTTCGCGTTCGCGCCCAACCGTGTTCTGACGAACGCCCACGTCGTTGCAGGCGTCCGGGCTCCGAGGGTGGTCGCCGGCGGCACTGGTACGGCTTACGACGCGACGGTCGTCTACTTCGATCCGGACATGGACCTTGCGGTTCTGGCTGTTCCAGGGCTCCCGGTCGACCCGCTGCAGTTCTCACTTAAGGTCGAAGCAGCCCAAAGCGTGGCCGTGATCGGCTATCCGGAGGACGGGCCGTTAACCGTGACGCCGGGGCGGGTTCGTGGTGTACAGCCAGCACTGGGTAGCGACATCTATCGCGATGGCCATGTCTTGCGCGAAATTATCTCGATGCGGGCACAGGTGCTTCCTGGTAACTCCGGTGGTCCGGTCGTTGACAAAGATGGCAAGGTAATCGGCGTCGTATTCGCTAGTGCGATCGACAGCGACAACACCGGGTACGCCATGACGGCTAAGCAAGTAGCGCCAGCGGTCACCGAGGGTGTCTCGGCAGTTGACGAAGTTGGTACCGGTCCTTGTACATAAGTGGCACCTGACCGCCACAATGACCGCGTGACGACTAACGATGCAGTCGATCGGGATGAGCCGAATGACGTGTACGTCCTGGGACAGCAGCGCCTCCGAGGGGAAGTCCAGCTAGTCGCATACGACTCGCAGTGGCAGCAAGACTACGATCGCGTTGCAAACATTATTCGGTCTGTGCTGGGCGACCAGGTGGGCCTGCTTGAGCACATTGGCTCGACGTCAGTCCGTGGGCTGAGTGCAAAACCAATTATCGACATCGTGCTAGCAGTCCCGGACTCATCCGATGAGAAAACGTATGTTGCGCCTCTCGAAACAGTCGGCTTCGTGTTGACAATCCGCGAGCAGGAATGGTTCGAGCACCGGCTGTTGAAGGGCCCTGATGTTGACATCAACCTGCACGTTTTCTCGGTCGGTTGTCCAGAGATCGAGCGAAACCTTCGATTTCGTGACTGGCTGCGCGCACACGATGATGACCGAGATTTGTATGAGCGAACCAAACAAGAGCTGGCATCGCATGACTGGGAGTACGTCCAGCAGTACGCCGACGCGAAGTCAGAAGTCGTCGAGAAGATTCTGGCTCGTGCCGAAGCGGCAACGGGCTAGGTGGTGTGCGCAGATCCCCGGTCGGTACTACCGATCTGGTTCGGGGTCCTGCAGCCAGCTGAGCAGTTCGGCATCGAAGCGCTCTGGGTCCTCCTCGTGTGGAAAGTGACCGACGCCATCAAGGAGGCGCCAACGATAGGGGGCGTCGACGTACCGGCCGGACCCTTGAGCGACTGCGGGCAGGAAGCAGCGGTCGTGCGCACCATGAATCTGGAGCACCGGAACATCAATGGGCCGCTTCATCTGGTGCGCGTATCGCAGCCCGTCAGTACGGATGGCGGAGCGCACCAGCCAGCGGTGGTACTCAGCGGCGCAGAAGGGTGTATTGCCATTCTGGAATGCACGTCGGTACGTCATTGACGTTGGTAGGTCGGGCCAGCCAGGAGCCGCCCACTGCCGTAGCAACTGGTCAACCTTGGCGGCATTGCTTTGCGTGAAACGACGCTCCGGCAGCCAGGGCGACTGCATCGACAACGCGTGTCCACTGCGGTTGAGCTGCTTGGGGTGACGAACAATTGAGGAACGCAAACGCAATGGGTGTGGGGCACCCACGGTTACCAGTCGTCGAACGGCTTTCGGTTGGCGAGCGGCTAGCGTCCATGCAACGAGGCCGCCCCAGTCATGGCCGACCACTATTGCGTCGGCTGCACCCATTGATGAGATGACGGCGGCCGTGTCGTCGGCAAGCGAAGGAAGGTCGTAGCCGCGCGGGGTGTGGTCGCTTCCTCCGTAGCCCCGAAGATCCATTGCTGCGGCTCGGTACCCGTTGCGGGCGAAGGTTGGAAGTTGGTGACGCCAAGTCCACCAGAACTGCGGGAACCCGTGAAGGAACAAGACCAATGGACCTTCGCCCATCTCGGCAACATGAAACCGTGCACCGCGCGCCGAGATGCTTCGGTGCTCCCAAGGTCCGTCCTGCAGGACGACCGAGGAACCGCTCACTTCGTGTTTGTCGACTTACTAGTCGTTCGTGATGCCGGCGGGCTGTTCGGTGGGATTGCCGAGACAATCTCCTTGGTTCGCTGAAGCTCGGCGACGGCTTGTTCCGGCCCCTTAGCTCGTTTGAGGCTGCGTACTCCAAGGAATCCGAGTCCAACCGCGACGAGTAGGTAGACGCCAGCGACGATGAGGTAGCAAGACCACAACGGCAGTCCGGTTTCGCTAAGGCCGTAGACCGCGGCCCAGGTGGTGAGGAGGCCGACCATCGCTATCAAAAGTCCGGCAACCGCCAACAATGCGCCGCCTGTAGAACCTGCCTTGGCGGACTCCTTCATTTCGGCTTTGGCCAGTTCGATCTCGCCACGGACTAGCTGGCTGACTTCAGTGGCTATGTCCGCCACGAGCGCGCCCAAGGAGGGTCGCTGATCCGTGCCAGGGGCACGCGTGCCGTTCACCATGGGTTCCTCCTCAGATAGCCACACCAGCATGCCGGTGTTTGGGCTCTCACGGCGATCCTTTCAGGTAAGCCGTTCCCCCTAGCCGGAGGTATCGACCTGGGCGGCTCGACGGTAGGCCCGATCTCGCAGCTGCAGGACGACCGCCGCGAGCAGGGCTGCCACGAGGGAAGCCAGCAAGATGGCGATTTTGGCATCGGCCAGCCGCTCAGGTTGGTGGGTATAGGCCAGCTCGGCAATGAGCAGTGACACCGTGAAGCCAATTCCTGACAGCAGAGCCAAGCCGACCATGTCGAACCAGCTCACCGAGGGGTCAAGCTCTGCACCGGTAAGGCGGGTGGTGAGCCAACTTGCTCCGAAGACACCGACGAGCTTTCCGATGACCAGACCAAACACGATTCCCAGCACGGCGACGTCACCAAAGATGCCGAAGAAATCGGTCAGACTAAATGTCACCCCGGCTGACAAAAACGCGAACGCCGGTACCGCGACTCCAGCCGACAGCGGACGAATCCGGTGTTCGAGCCGTTCAGCTGGAGAGGCGGACTCATCGGGGTCCGGCTTGACGCGGGTCAGTAGTCCAAGGAGTACACCCGCGACTGTGGCGTGGATGCCGCTCTCATGCATCAGCGCCCAAACTGAAAAGCCAAGCGGGACATACAGCCAGGCCGACGTCACCCGGGCGCGTTGTAGAAGGAAGTACACGACAAGAAGCACGATCGCGATAACAAGCGGAATCAGCGCGATGCGGTCGGTGAAGAAGAACGCGATAACTGCGATGGCACCCATGTCGTCGACCACCGCAAGCGTCAGCAAGAAAGCGCGCAGCGCTGGCGGAAGGTGAGATCCAACGACGGCGAGTACTGCAAGCGCAAACGCAATGTCGGTAGCCATTGGGATTCCCCAGCCTTCACGGGCCAGGTCATCATGGGCCGTGAATGCAAGGAAGATGCAGGCTGGCGCAATCATTCCGGCGAGGGCTGCGACGACCGGAAGTACGGCCTGATGGCGGTCCCGTAGCGAACCAACAACAAGTTCGCGCTTTAGTTCGAGGCCAGCAACGAAGAAGAAGATGGCGAGCAGACCGTCGGCCGCCCAGTCTTCAAGCGACAGATCAAGATGGAAGAACGTTGGCCCCAAGACGATGTGCTTGAAGT
>DATKIY010000004.1:0-6633 GCA_035543875.1 Actinomycetes bacterium
GTCGGACCATCCAGTAGCACCTTCGCTAGGCAGGATGGCTTTGACAGGAGCACCATCTGCCTGCGCCAGGTTGGTTATCACCTGCCACGTTGTCCCAAGCACGGTGTCTCCAGCCACGAAGGAGTTCAGCGTCTTCGTGTAGTTAGACCAGTACTCACCGATCAGGTCATTTTGTTGGATGAGCAGCTGTTTGGCAGCCTCGAGCTGGTCCGCATCCAGCGCATAGGGATCTTCGATCCCGAGATCGGGTTGCGTCCTCATGAGGTAAAGCGCTGCATCAGCAATAAAGATTGGGTTGTCATATGCCGTGATGCTGCCCTTATAAGGGCTATTCGGGTCCCAGGTATCCGCCCATGATGTCGGTGCTGGCTTGACCTTGTCCGTGTTGTACATCAGCAGGTTGGCACCGCGACCGTGCGGGATTCCATAGCTGACGCCGTCAACGGTGTTCCAGGGCTTGTCTTTCAGGTCTGGGAAAATGTCCTTATAGCTCGGCACCAGATCGAGGTTCATGGGATCGACCAGACCGGCATAGATCAAGCGTCGAGAAGCATCGCCGGATGCAGACACGATGTCGTACTGCCCGCTCTGCATCTTGGTGAACGACTCGTCGGATGTATCGAACGTCGATACGTCCACCTGACACCCCGTCTTGTTTTCAAATGGGGTCACCCAGTCGACGTTCTTACTTGTGCTGCCATCCTCTGCGTACCCTGGCCACGCCAGTACTCGAAGCTGCCCCTCTCCCGCACCCAATGAGTCTGGCGCTGTGAAGTTAGGTGGCTGGTCGCTGGACGTCGAGCCACTGCTTCCGTCGTCGCTACCGCACGCGGCAAGTACAAGCGAGGCGGACGCGATGAGCGCTCCCGCCACTAGCAGACGCTTTCTTCGCACCGGCTCCTCCTCATGATCTGATCCGCGGTCGCTTGACCGAGGATGGTTAGTCGGTATTTTCCTCTGTCGTAAAGTTCGGGTCCACACGACCCGAACCGATTTCGGTCTCATGTTCGCGACGCCAGATCAGTCGTACCTGCCGACCGCGCATGTCCTGAACTTGCATGGAGGTTGTTTGAAGGTTCTGTTGCAATGCGACCAAACTGCTGCCGACTTCTAGGTCGACGACAAACCGCGTGCTCGCACCGACGTAAACGACTTCACTGATAGTCCCTGCGGCGCTATGTTCACCGTCGCCAACGGACTCCATGTGATTCGCGATGCGAATCTTCTCGGGGCGAACACTGAATACTCCGTCCGATCCCAGCACCTGACGAGCAACATCTCCCTGCAACAAGTTAGACGTACCCACAAACCCGGCCACAAACGGAGTAGCTGGTCGCTCATAGACCTCGGCGGGTGTTCCTACCTGCTCGATTCGCCCAGCATTGAAGACCGCTATGCGGTCCGACATCGTGAGCGCTTCCTCTTGGTCGTGCGTTACAAAGACGAAGGTGATGCCTACCTGCCGTTGTAGCTGCTTGAGCTCGACCTGCATTTGTTCCCGAAGTTTGAGGTCGAGTGCACCCAGCGGCTCATCGAGCAAGAGCACCCGAGGCCGGTTCACCAGTGCGCGTGCGAGCGCAACCCGCTGACGCTGCCCGCCAGACATCTGCGCCGGCTTGCGCTTTTCGAAGCCCGCGAGCTGAACGCTGGCGAGTGCCTCAATTGCCCGCTGACGGCGCTCGCCCTTCGGTACGCCCTTGACCCGCAGCCCGTACTCGACGTTCTGTTGCACGTTCATGTGCGGGAACAAGGCGTAGTCCTGGAACACGGTATTTACGTCGCGCTCAAACGGCGCCAGAGCGGTTACGTCCTGACCTGAGAGCAGCACGGTTCCGCTTGTGGGTTTCTCGAACCCAGCGATGAGCCTGAGCACCGTCGTCTTCCCCGACCCGGAAGGGCCGAGGAGAGTCAAAAACTCGCCGTCAACAATGTCGAGGTCCACGCCCTCTACCGCCGTCACATCACCGAACCGCTTGGAGAGCGATCGCGCAGAGACGGCGAGCTCTGCGGTGGAAACCGCGGCGGTTTCCGTCATGAATATCGATCTCCTCGTCCTTGTCGCCATGCGGCGAGCAAGGCAATACGGAATAACTGCGGCAGCACTGACGCCGATCCGTGCTGAGCGGGTTCAGAATGTGCTCGGAATCTACGGGGATCACTCGGCTTGGGCACGCATTCAAGGCTGCCCGAGGAGAATTGTTATCAGGTCGACACGGAATCCTGGCAGGCAAACTAGCGGAAGAGCGGAAAGTGCTCGGCCAGCTCGGTTCGTTGGCCGCTTGCTCGCACCTGCCCACTAGTGACCGCTGACGACCACTCCAGCCGGCCAGATGCGAGCCGCAGGAAGGTCGACGAGTCCATCTCGACGACGGCACCCGGCGTCCCTCGGGTATGTCGAGGACCGGCGACGCACTGAACCGCAGCAAACGGTGGCACTCGCACCTCAACACTGTGTCCTGGTGCCCGCTCGGCAAGGACCTCGCACAAAGCACGGACGGTGAGCTGAACAGCTCTGCGCGAGTGAAACGAGCCGGCGGCCACCGCGTTTTGTGGAGCAAGCGATCGTTCGAGATCATCTGCGTGAACCACCAACTCAATCACTCGAGTGGTGACAAAGTCTGACCAACGAACAGGACCGCGTCGCGCGGCAACTACCGAGTCGTTGCTTTCCAACAGGGCTTCGAGTGATTCGGCCGCCTGGTTTCCATTGCGCGCAACGATGGCGAGCGCTTGAGTTTGAGTACTGGCACCAACTTCGCGCGTCCGGTGATCGATGTCCTCACTCGCTAACTCATACTGCGCAAGATAGTCCGCCAGCGACAGTGGTGGCTCGTAGGTTGGTTGCGTCGCGGCGTCGGTAATCGTCTTCGCAACCAGCGCGAAGTGCGCGACAAGATCCCCCACTCGCCAACCCGTGATGATGCTCTCCGACTGCCACGTCGCAGGCTCGATAGCAGCCCAGCACTTGCTGAGGTCGTTCCACTGCTCAAGGTATGCGTGCGTCGCCTTGGCAACTGCTCGCTCACTCACGACCTGCGCCAGCGTTCAGTCGAACAACATTGGAAAGGTTGCTTCGCTTGCCTCGCGTAGTTCTTGGATCGTGACGTCAAAGGTTCCTTGGAAATCAAGCACTGGCTCACTCACATCGGTGCTTGGGGGTGCGTCAACAACCCCGATCCGCGAAGCCGGAACATGCCTTGCGACACACATGTCGTTGAATCGCACCTCCTCCGACCGCGGCACCACGACTACGACGCGACCTGAAGACTCACTGAAGAGCGCCACGAAAGGATCGACAGCCTCTGGCAGCACGATGCGAGCGCCAACGCCTCCACGCAACGCCATCTCTACCAACGTCTGCGCGAGACCTCCGACGGACACATCATGTGCGGCCGAGGCGAGCCCATCTCGCGAAGCCGCCACCAGAATCTCGGCTACTTTCCGTTCTTGTTCAAGATCCAATGTTGGTGGCGTACCACCAAGATGACCGTGGATGACGTGTGCCCACTCCGAGCCAGCAAGCTCGTCACGAGTGTCTCCGAGCAACCAGATCGCATTGCCGTCTCCTGTTAGCCCCATGGAGGTTCGTCGTTCGACGTTGTCGATGACCCCCAGCACACCTAGAACTGGAGTCGGCAAAATCGCGACGTCCCCTGTTTGGTTGTAGAAACTGACATTTCCGCCGGTAACGGGGACCCCTAAGGTCTGACATGCGTCGGCGAGTCCGCGAACGGTTTCTGCAAACTGCCACATGACCTCCGGGTCCTCGGGAGACCCGAAGTTCAAACAGTTGGTGACAGCGAGCGGCTTCGCGCCTGTTGTCGCCACGTTGCGATATGCCTCGGCAAGCACCAGCTGTGCACCCAGATAAGGGTCAAGCCGACACCAGCGCCCGTTGCCGTCGGTGCTCACCGAGACGCCGCGGCCGTCGTCACTGATGCGCACAACCCCGCCGTCCTCAGGCTGTGCCAACACCGTGTCGCCTAGGACGTACCGGTCGTATTGGTCGGTTACCCACGACTTTGCGGCCAGGTTTGGCGAAGCGACGAGCCGCAACAGAGTTTCTCTTAGTTCAGCTGCGGTCGTTGGGCGTTCTAGCCGTGCCGAAGTTGGCGCGTCTGCTTGCAGCGCATCAAGATCGGCGGGACGCGTCAATGGTCGGTCGTATATCGGGCCCTCGTGGGCGACCGTCTTTGGTGGTACGTCAACAATCGGAGTGCCGTACCACTCAATGGTGAGACGTCCACTGTCGTTGACCTCACCGATGACGACAGCCTCGACATCCCACTTACGGCAGACGGTCATGAAGTCGTCTAGCTTTTCGGGTGCGACCACGGCACACATTCGTTCTTGCGACTCACTCATCAGAATCTCTTCGGGTGCGAGCGTCGAATCGCGAAGCGGAACGCGGTCGAGCCACACGTGCATGCCGCCTTCGCCGTTGCTCGCCATCTCAGAGGTCGCACAAGAAATACCCGCACCACCTAGATCCTGAATCCCCACCACGAGCTGCGCTTCAAAGAGTTCCTGGCAGGCTTCGATCAGCACCTTCTCGGCGAATGGGTCTCCGACCTGCACGCTGGGCCGCTTGCTCGGACCACCCGAGTCGAACGACTCCGACGCCAAAACCGATACGCCGCCGATGCCATCTCCGCCCGTCTTGGCTCCAAACAAGATGACGTGGTTGCCAACACCCGATGCCGCCGACAACTGGATGCGGTCGTGTGGGACGACGCCGACGCAAAGGGCGTTGACGAGTGGGTTGCCCACGTAGGTTGGATCGAACACAACTTCGCCGCCGATGTTGGGCAGGCCAAGACAGTTTCCATATCCGCCGATGCCAGCGACGACACCAGGAAGCACACGCCGAGTGTCCGGAGCATCAGCTGGCCCAAAACGCAGTGGGTCCATAACGGCGACAGGGCGTGCACCCATCGTCAAGATGTCGCGAACAATGCCACCGATCCCTGTTGCTGCGCCCTGGTACGGCTCCACGTAGGACGGGTGGTTATGAGACTCAATTTTGAACGTCACGGCGAGTCCATCGCCGACATCTACGACGCCCGCGTTCTCTCCGATGCCAACCAGCAGGATGTCTTCGGCTGCTGCCGGAACCTTGTCGCCGAACTGTCGTAGGTGGACCTTGCTCGACTTGTACGAGCAGTGCTCGCTCCACATCACCGAATACATTGCGAGCTCGCTGCTGGTGGGCCGCCGTCCGAGGATTTGGCGGATGCGCGTGTACTCGTCGTCTTTGAGTCCTAGTTCTGCGGACGGCTGCGACTGGTTGGGTGCTGCTTCGGCATCTTTGACACTCTCAACGTGGCGAACAGTCATGCGGCAACGAGCCTGTTGAGCACAGATGTGAAGAAGCCAAGACCGTCAACGGTCGGTCCGGTCAACTCCTCGACGGCGTGTTCTGGGTGAGGCATCAATCCCACTACGTTGCCTGCTTCGTTCGTGATCCCCGCGATGTCCCGATACGAACCGTTCGGGTTGTCGTGGAGATAACGCGCCACCACCCGGCCCTCGCCCTCCAGCATGTCGAGCGTCTTGTCGTCTGCCACAAAGCCGCCCTCGCCGTTCTTGAGGGGGATCAAGATTTCCTGGTTCTTGGCGTAGTCCGTCGTCCAGGCTGTGCTGGCGTTCTCGATCCGCAGCCACTGGTCACGACAGACAAAGCGACGCACGTCATTTCGGATGAGTGCACCGGGCAGCAGGTGCGACTCGCACAGGATTTGGAAGCCATTGCAGACGCCGAGCACCGGAAGCCCGCCCTGCGCCCCCTCAATCACCTCGGCCATAACCGGGGAGAACCGAGCGATCGCGCCACAGCGGAGGTAGTCGCCGTAGGAGAAACCACCAGGCAGTACGACTGCGTCCACACCTTTGAGGTCGTGATCTCCATGCCACAGCGAGACCGCCTGCAGGCCGGCCGTGCGGACGGCGCGCACTGCATCGCGGTCATCGAGCGACCCCGGGAAGGTGACAACACCCACGCGCGCGGTCACTACGCCCCCTCGACTCGAACCGTGTAGTCCTCGATCACCGTGTTGGCCAGCAAGGTGCTGGCAAGATGATCAAGTTGGGACGCGTCGACCGAGCCTTCGACCTCTATTTCGAAGCGCTTGCCCTGGCGGACGCTGGTCACCCCCGTGACACCCAGCCGGTCGAGAGCTCCTTGGACGGCTTGACCCTGGGGATCAAGAATCTCCGGCTTGAGCATGACGTCGACGACGACGCGAGCCACTGGCTTCTCCGGCTGCTCGAGGGGTGGATGTGAGCCTGAAGTCTACCCGGCGGGCCGAACTGGAGATGGACCCATCCATGGCGTCGCTGGCTCCGAATAGAGGTCAAGCAGTGTCATTCGCCGGACGCTGCCTTGACGCAGCTCGGGCACTCAGATGCTCGGGACGAACTAGTACGAATGGAAGGTGAATCTGCCAATGAATGGCGCAACCTCGCGTGCGAACGGCAGACTCACCGTCGTGAGCGACCCAGGCAACACCCCACCGGGTGACCCGGTGGATGGATCGGGCGGCGAAGCCGACACCGGCGTCGACCAGCTCGTCGCGCGGGTGGCTCAGGGCGACGACACCGCATTTGCCTCGCTCTACGACCGAACAAGTGCCA
>DATKIY010000005.1:0-4293 GCA_035543875.1 Actinomycetes bacterium
TCGGCACGACAGCGGCACCGGTGGTTCCGTCGAGCAGCACGGTCTTGAACTCAGCGTTCTCGACGTCGTCATACCCGGGCATATCAGCGGCGGTAAGGAACTTTCCGGGAACATACGAGCCAGCTTGCTCGTCTAGCCGTACCAGAAACGGTAGGTCACTAAATCGCTTCACATAGTCCGTGAAATAGGGCACCTGCCGATCGACGAAGAATTCCTTCAAAGCCACGTGCCCCATGGACATGGCCAGGGCGCCGTCAGTACCAGGGTGTGGCGCTAGCCACTCGTCGGCAAACTTCACGTTGTCGGCATAGTCGGGGGCAACGGCGACCACTTTCTGGCCGCGGTACCGCGCTTCGGTCATCCAATGCGCATCCGGTGTTCGGGTGACCGGAACGTTGGACCCCCACATGATGAGGTAGCCGGCGTCCCACCAGTCGCCAGACTCGGGGACATCGGTTTGGTCGCCGAAAACCTGGGGTGAAGCGACCGGGAGGTCTGCATACCAGTCGTAGAACGACAGCATCGAACCGCCGATGAGAGATACAAACCTCGCTCCGGATGCATGGGAGACCATCGACATCGCGGGGATAGGCGAAAACCCCGCAACACGGTCCGGGCCAAACCGCTTGATGGTGTAGACGTGCGCTGCCGAGATGAGCTCTGTGGCTTCTTCCCAGCTGGCCCGCACGAGACCGCCTTTGCCGCGCGCCTGTTTGTACCGACGACTCCGTTCTGGGTCGGACACGATGTCAGCCCACGCCAGGACGGGATCGCCGATGCGAGCTTTCGCCTCGCGGTACATCTCAAGCAAGACTCCGCGCACGTACGGATAGCGCACGCGAGTTGGTGAGTACGTGTACCAGGAAAATGCGGCGCCACGCGGGCACCCGCGTGGCTCGTACTCTGGACTGTCAGGACCAACTGACGGGTAGTCAGTTTGTTGCGACTCCCACGTGATGATTCCGTCCTTCACATACACCTTCCACGAACACGATCCGGTGCAGTTAACGCCGTGGGTTGACCGGACCACCTTGTCGTGGCTCCATCGGTCGCGGTAGAACTCGTCGGCCGCCCGACCGCCGATTTGGTACAGGACCCGTGCGTCGGCCGATACCTCGCTTCGCGTAAAGAAACGGCGGGATCGCACTAACGCGTCGGTGAGGGGGTCGTCGAGTCCTGTCTGCGAACCAGCGTCTTGTTTCGACCGTGAAGTCACTGAACAACGACCCGGTCTCGTGGCAGCCGCATGAGGACAAACACCAGCGCAACTGACGCCGTGATGCAGAGCAGTGCCAAGCCGATCGTGTAGCTACCGTCGGCCTCATTGAAGGTAGCGCCCATAACGAGCGGTGGGAAGAATCCACCGAGCCCACCCGCGGCTCCCACGATTCCTGCGACGGTCCCCACTCTGTTGGCTGGGGACAGCAGAGCCACCCAGGCGAACACGCCGCCCATACCCATGCCCAACAGGAATGCCATTGCAATGAACGCCGCGCCTGCCGCAAGCTCGGGCGCGGGTTGGGTGGCGATAACCACCGCCATGACTGCGGCGCCAGCCAGCGATGTGATGACAATGGGCCGGGGGTGAAGTCGGTCAGAGAGCAATCCGCCGATAGGTCGGGCGATGACGGCAGCCAACGCGAATCCAGCGGTGCGAGTTCCAGCCTGGGTCAGGTCGAAGCTGTAAACATCTTTCAGATAGGTCGGTAGATACGTGGCGAAGGCCACGAAACCGCCGAACGTCACCGCGTACAGCAGAGACATCTTCCAGGTCACGGGCAGTTTCAGGGCCGCTCGAAGCTTCGGCGCCACCGGGTCGAGATTCGGTGCCCACCGCGGCGAATCGTGCATCATCGTCCAGCAAAGTGCGCCTACGACGGCAAGTGCGACTGCGACAAGCAAATACGTTTGCGTGTAACCGAACCAGGTAACCATGCGAGGCGTGAAAAATGCCGACAGGGCAGTTCCGCCCATACCAGCACCGAAGACTCCAGTGGCGAAACCGCGTCTCGACGGGTCGAACCACGCATTAACGAAGGGGATGCCGACCGCGAACGTTGTGCCTGCGATGCCGAGAAAGAATGCCGCGACAAGTAGCAAAGGGAACGACGTGTGGTTTCCAGCGAAAGCGACCAGCAGGACGGGCGCGATAGACGCGAAGCACAGCAGCGTAAACATCAAGCGGCCGCCGTATCGGTCCGCTAGTGAGCCAGCGACGATTCGACCCAGCGAGCCAACGAGAACCGGTGTGGCCACCAGAAGTGCCTTCTGACCAGAACTCAGACCGAATTGCTCTGTGTACCGCACACCCAGCGGAGCGATGAGATTCCACGCCCAGAACGTCATTGCGAAACCGAGCGTGGCCAGCGCCAAATTTCGGATCTGACCAACGCGAACGTCTGGAGCGACTGGCGCCGTAGTCATCCTTGGCCTCCGACTTCCTGCAGTGGCTGGCAAAGATCATCCTGACCTCCTAAGAGCGCTGCTAGTAGGGACGAAAGTCCCGCTCCAGGCGGCGACCGGCCCTACCCCGTCCAGGTGAGGTGCGCGAACCGATGGCACAATTGCAGCCAATGACAAGGGGTCGGGTTTTCTGGTAGTCCCCATAAGGAATTTCCAAAAGGACGGGTCGGGTGGTCAACTCCACCTAGGCCTTCTGGACGCCTGATCAACCGTTTGGAGTCACAGGTGAAAAAGCTCTTGGTCCTCATTGCTGCGGCAATCGGCGGCTTTGCGATCTTCCGGAAGATCACAAACGACCGTGCCGAACAGGATCTGTGGAACGAGGCAGTGTCCGACTCGGACGCGCCGGTCGTCGACCTTCGCTAGCCCGTTCCTCCCCCGCGCTTTAAGCACACTTGGGGACGTAGCTCAATTGGCAGAGCACCGCCTTTGCAAGGCGGGGGTTAGGGGTTCGATTCCCCTCGTCTCCACATTTGTGAGGTCCCGGGACATCGTTAATAGATGTCCCGGGACCTCGTTTAGGCCCGGGGTTTCAGCCGGACGGCGAGCGACCGCCCCATGGGACTGACCCGCTAGCACTGCCTCAACGATGACCCGGTTCTTCGACATCCCCGCAGGGTTAACGATGTCGCGAGACAGGGGTTAACTAAGTCGTGAAACAGCAAACCCGCGTCCCCACATTTGTGAAGTCCTGAGACATCGTGAGTTGGTGTCCCGGGACTTGTTTATGTTCTTACCCCAGCTGGTCGCGACGGCGGGTCAGATAGGCGGTTTCGGCGGTGTTGCCCGCCAGCTCGATGGCTTTGTTATACGCCGCGCGCGACTCCTCACTGCGGCCTGTCCGGCGCAGTAGATCGGCGCGCGTGGCGTGGTAGGCGTGGTAGTTGGCCAACGTGACTTCAAGGCGGTCAACGGTCGCGAGTGCTACCTCTGGGCCGTCAAGCTCGGCGACCGCGATGGCCCGGTTGAGGGCAACGATCGGCGAAGGGTCGAGCCGGACGAGTTGGTCGTAGAGGGCGACGACCTGCGACCAGTCGGTGTCGCGGATATCGCGGGCGGAGGTGTGTACGGCGTTGATAGCAGCGAGGATCTGGTAGCGGCCAGGAGCCACCCGGGCAGCCAGACGCTGCCGCACTAGCTGCTGGCCCTCGGCGACGAGCGTCGCGTCCCAGGCTCCACGGTCCTGTTCGGCGAGGGGGACCAGTTCGCCGCCTGCCGAAACCCGCGCAACGCGGCGGGCCTCGGTGAGCAGCATCAGCGCCAGCAACCCGGCGACCTCACCGTCCTCCGGCATGAGGGCACGGATCACGCGAGTGAGCCGGATCGCCTCGGCGGTCAGGTCGTGACGTATGGGATCGGTGTCGGGGCCGGTCGCGAGGTAGCCCTCGTTGAACACGAGGAACAGGACGGCGAGTACACCGGAGACGCGGGCCGGGAGATCCTCGGCGGACGGCACTCGATATGGGATGCGAGCCGCTTTGATCTTCGTCTTCGCGCGGGTGATCCGCTGGCCCATGGCGCCCTCCTGCACCAGGAAAGCGCGGGCGATCTCGGGCACGGTCAGACCGGCGACCATGCGCAGCGTCAGCGCTACGCGCGTTTCCATCGCCAGCGCTGGGTGACAGCAAGTGAAGATCAGCCGGAGTCGTTCATCCTCGATGGCGTCGACGGGCTGGGACGGGTCGTTGCCATACAACGTCCGAGCCTCCTTCTGCTTACTGTCCCGCTTGTTCTCGCGCCGGATGCGGTCGATCGCCTTGCGGTTGGCGGTGGTGGTCAGCCATGCACCGGGGTTGGGAGGTAGGCCGTCAGCCGGCCACCGCTCGACTG
>DATKIY010000006.1:0-27949 GCA_035543875.1 Actinomycetes bacterium
CCGGTGTCCCCGTGGGGACAGCCCGAAGGCCGCACCCGCAAAAAGGGCAAGGCCAGCGACAAGTACATCGTCCGCCGCCGCAAGTCGAACAAGAAGCGCTAGGAGTCAGCACCGATGCCGCGCAGCCTGAAGAAGGGTCCCTTCGTGGACGACCACCTCTCCAAGAAGGTGGACGCCCAGAACGACTCTGGTACCCGCAACGTCATCAAGACGTGGTCACGGCGCTCGATGATCGTGCCGTCGATGATCGGTCACACGATCGCCGTCCACGACGGCCGCAAGCACGTGCCGGTATTTGTGACCGACGCGATGGTTGGACACAAGCTCGGTGAGTTCGCGCCAACGCGGACCTTCCGTGGGCACGAAAAGGACGACCGAAAGAACCGTCGTCGCTAACCGCGACAGGCGATTCACCGCCTATAAGCCAGCACGAAACGACGACCGCACGAAATACGACAGACAGGAACAGTGATGGAAGCCAGGGCCGGTGCCACAAGCACTGCGCGGTATGCCCGCGTCACGCCCCAGAAGGCCCGCCGGATGGTGGATCTCATTAGAGGTCTGCCCGCCGACGAGGCCCGGACGGTGCTGCGCTTTGCACCTCAGGCCGCCAGTGAGACCGTCGGCAAGGTGCTCGACAGCGCGATCGCGAACGCCGAGCACAACGAAGGTCTCGATCGTGACGGTCTCGTGGTGAGCCAGGCGTACGTCGACGAAGGCCCCACACTCAAGCGGTTCCGACCCCGTGCACAGGGTCGCGCCTATCGCATTCGTAAACGCACCAGCCACATCACCGTTGTCGTGTCGCAAGAAGCGGCCAAGGCTGCGGCGACTTCTCGGAAGAAGGGGTGACCTGACAGTGGGTCAAAAGGTCAACCCGCATGGGTTCCGTCTCGGCATTACCACCGAATACACCTCGCGTTGGTATGCCGACAAGGGATACAAGGAGTACGTCAAGGAAGACGTCGAGATCCGTCGCATGCTCAGCAAGGGCATGGAGCGGGCAGGCATCAGCCGCGTTGACATCGAGCGCACGCGTGATCGCGTGCGCGTCGACATTCACACGGCTCGTCCTGGCATCGTCATCGGTCGTCGAGGCGCCGAGGCTGACCGCATCCGCGGCGACCTCGAAAAGCTCACCGGCAAGCAGGTGCAGCTCAACATCCTTGAGGTCAAGAACCCCGAGATCGACGCGCAACTGGTGGCACAGGGTGTCGCCGAGCAGCTCAGCAGCCGCGTTTCGTTCCGACGCGCCATGCGTAAGGCCATGCAGAGCGCGATGAAGGCCGGAGCCAAGGGCATTCGAGTTCAGGTCGGTGGACGACTTGGTGGGGCTGAAATGTCTCGCACCGAGTTCTACCGCGAAGGCCGCGTTCCGCTGCACACGCTGCGCGCCGATATCGACTATGGCTTCTACGAGGCACGCACGACGTTCGGTCGCATCGGCGTCAAGGTCTGGATCTACAAGGGCGACGTCACCGGCACTCGTGCCGAGCGTGAGGCCGCTGCTGCGGCAGCTCGACTCGGTCAGCGTGGCCGTCCGGCCACTGCTCGTCCCGCCCGCAAGAGCGCCGCGGCTCGCCCTGACGGCTCGGCCGCGCCGGCGAGCTCGGCTGAGGCTCCGGTCGATGCGCCCACCGCTGACGCACCGGAGGCTGCCGCCGTAGACCCTGCGGTTGCCGACACTGCGGTTGCCGACACTGCAGCGGTCGACGCAGCGAGCTCGTCCACCCCCGTTCCGGCCGCTGCTGACGCCAGCACCGAATCACCATCGACGGAGGCCTAGCCCATGCTGATTCCACGGCGGGTCAAGCACCGCAAGCAGCACCACCCCTCACGCCGCGGCGTGGCCAAGGGTGGAACCCGCATCGCCTTCGGCGACTACGGGATCCAGGCGCTCGAGCCCGGTTACATCACCAACCGTCAGATCGAGTCCGCGCGTATTGCCATTACCCGCGCGATTCGTCGTGGCGGAAAGGTCTGGATCAACATCTACCCCGACCGTCCGCTTACCAAGAAGCCAGCCGAGACCCGCATGGGTTCAGGTAAGGGCTCGCCAGAGTGGTGGATTGCCAACGTCAAGCCGGGTCGGGTGATGTTCGAGCTTTCCGGTGTCTCTGAGCCCCTGGCTCGCGAAGCCATGAAGCGTGCCCAGCACAAACTTCCGATCAAGACCCGTTTTGTCAAGCGTGAGGCAGGTGAGCTCTGATGCCTATCGGCACCGTTGCCACCGAGTACCGGACGTTGGCCGACGACGAGCTCGTCACCAAGCTGGCCGAAGCCAAGGAAGAGCTGTTCAACCTGCGGTTCCAGGCCGCAACCGGACAGTTGGAAAACCATGGGCGGCTGCGCGCTGTCCGTAAGGACATCGCCCGCATCTACACCGTGCTGCGCGAGCGCGAGCTCGGTATTACGTCGGTGGAGTCACCGGATGAGTGAGACAAAGGACAACATGACTGAGCAACGCGGCGCACGAAAGGTCCGAGAGGGTCTCGTGGTCAGCGACAAGATGGACAAGACCGTTGTCGTGGCAGTCGAGGACCGGGTGAAGCACCCGCTTTACGGCAAGGTCATGCGACGTACGAACAAGCTCAAGGCACACGACGAGCAGAACTCGGCTGGCGTTGGCGACCGCGTTCTCCTGATGGAGACCCGGCCGCAAAGCAAGTCGAAGCGCTGGCGCCTTGTCGAAATCCTCGAGAAGGCGAAGTAGGTAGGAGCTGACGTGATCCAGCAAGAGTCGCGACTGAAGGTCGCCGACAACACCGGTGCCAAGGAAATCTTGTGCATCCGGGTTCTCGGTGGCTCTGGTCGACGCTACGCCGGAATCGGCGACATCATTGTCGCAACAGTCAAGGACGCGATCCCAGGCGGAAACGTCAAAAAGGGAGAGGTCGTCAAGGCTGTTGTCGTGCGCACCACAAAGGAGCGCCGCCGTCCCGACGGTTCCTACATCAAGTTTGACGAGAACGCTGCAGTCATCATCAAAGACGGTGGCGACCCGCGCGGCACTCGCATCTTCGGCCCGGTGGGTCGTGAGCTGCGTGACAAGCGCTTCATGCGGATCATCTCGCTTGCACCGGAGGTGCTCTAACTATGGCGATGCACGTTAAGAAGGGCGACACCGTGATGGTGCTCGCCGGCAAGGACAAAGGCGTGACCGGCAAGGTCATCGCTTCCTACCCGACGCAGCAGCGGGTGCTTGTCGAGGGCGTCAACCTCGTGAAGAAGCACACCAAGATCGGCCAGACCAGCCGTGGCGGCAAGACCGGTGGCATCGTCACCCAGGAGGCGTCGATCCATGTCTCCAACGTCGCGCCGGTGGTTGAGGTCGATGGTCACAAAGTGCCAACGCGCGTCGGGTACCGCACCGACGAAGGCGGCCGCAAGGTGCGCATCGCCAAGAAGACCGGCGAGGACCTCTGATGACTACGACCACCAACGCCACCAGCATTGATGCTCCGCCCGTGCCACGTCTGAAGCAGCGCTACCGTGACGAGATCGTTGCCGACCTGCGCGAGCAGTTTGGCTTCGCGAACGTCATGCAGGTGCCAGGTGTCACCAAGGTTGTCGTCAACATGGGTGTGGGCGATGCAGCCCGCGACTCCAAGTTGATTGAAGGTGCCATTCGCGACCTCGGTGCAATCACCGGACAGCGCCCGTCGGTGACTAAGGCTCGGGTTTCCATCGCACAGTTCAAACTGCGCGAAGGGATGCCGATCGGTGCGCACACCACGTTGCGCGGCGACCGCATGTGGGAATTCCTCGACCGTCTGTTGACGATTGCGCTTCCACGAATCCGTGACTTCCGTGGCCTGTCACCGCGACAGTTCGATGGTCGCGGTAACTACACCTTCGGTCTCACCGAACAGAGCATGTTCCACGAGATCGACCAGGACGCGATCGACCGCGTTCGGGGTATGGACATCACGGTGGTTACGACCGCTAGTAATGACGACGAGGGTCGCGCGCTCCTGCGCTCCCTTGGCTTCCCGTTCAAGGAGAACTAAGCGTGGCTAAGAAGTCTTTGATCAACAAGGCGGCAGCCAAGCCGAAGTTCAAGGTGCGCGGATACACGCGCTGCAGCGTGTGCGGGCGTCCGCACTCGGTGTACCGCAAGTTCGGCTTGTGCCGAGTGTGCCTGCGCAACATGGCGCACAAGGGCGAGCTTCCCGGTGTCACTAAGAGCAGTTGGTAGTCCGTGCAGTTGGCAATTCCGTGCAGTTGGTAATCCATCCCAACGCCGTAGGTCGCAGTTCCGCGATACCGCGGTGAGAGAGAGTTAACCGAACATGACGATGACCGACCCGATCGCAGACATGCTGACCCGTCTGCGCAACGCCAACTCGGCGTACCACGAAGAGGTCGCCATGCCCTCAAGCAAAATTAAGCAGGGCATCGCGCAGATTCTCAAGGAGCAGGGCTACGTCAAGGACTGGCGCGTTGAGTCCAGCGACGAGAAGCCCAGCGACACCCTGGTGATCGACCTGAAGTTCGGTCCTACGCGTGAGCGTTCGATTGCTGGTATTCGACGCATCTCGAAGCCCGGTTTGCGCGTATACGCCAAGTCCACCTCGATGCCGCGCGTACTCGGTGGGCTGGGTGTTGCGATCATCTCGACCTCATCGGGACTTCTCACAGACAAGCAGGCCGCAAAGAAGGGCGTGGGTGGGGAAGTCCTCGCCTACGTCTGGTAAGCGGGGTCTGACATGTCGCGTATTGGGAAACTGGCAATCACGTTGCCGTCGGGTGTCGACGTTGCTGTCGATGGTCAGGCAGTCACCGTCAAAGGCCCCAAGGGTTCGTTGTCCCACACTGTTGCTGAGCCACTGACGATCGAGCGTCACGACGACGGCTCGGTGGCAGTGCTTCGCCCTAACGATGAGCGGTTGTCGAAGTCGCTGCATGGGTTGACGCGCACCTTGATCGCAAACATGGTCACCGGCGTCACCGAGGGCTACGTCAAGCAGCTCGAGATCGTTGGCGTTGGTTATCGCGTCCAGGCTAAGGGCAAAAACCTCGAGTTCTCGGTGGGCTACAGCCACACCGTCCTGGTTCAGCCGCCCGAAGGTATCTCGTTCGCAGTCGAAAGCCCGACCAAGTTTTCGGTCGCAGGCATCGACAAGCAGCAGGTTGGGCAGGTTGCGGCCAATATCCGCAAGATTCGTAAGCCAGAGCCTTACAAGGGCAAGGGCATTCGGTACGTGGGCGAACACGTCCGTCGCAAGGTCGGAAAGGCTGGCAAGTAGTCATGGCTCTCACCACTAAGCCCGGTCGCAGGACCGCGCGACAAGCGGCGCGGTCGCGTCGACACTTGCGGGTGCGCAAAAAGGTCGAAGGCACCCCAGCCCGGCCGCGGTTGGTCGTCAACCGCTCCAGCCGACACATGTTCGTGCAGGTTGTCGATGACACCGTGGGTAAGACCCTCGCATCGGCATCGTCCATGGAAGACGACGTTCGCTCCGTCGATGGAGACAAGACGGCGAAGGCGCGCAAGGTTGGTGCCCTCGTTGCGGAGC
This sequence comes from Actinomycetes bacterium, assembly GCA_035543875.1. GTDB lineage: Bacteria > Actinomycetota > Actinomycetes > JAHEKZ01 > JAHEKZ01 > DATKIY01. The sequence continues at coordinate 5,520 of DATKIY010000006.1, forward strand.
GTGCCAAGGCAGCAGGCGTCGAGGCTGTCGTGTTCGACCGTGGTGGCAACCGCTACCACGGACGCGTCGCGGCGCTTGCTGAAGGCGCCCGCGAAACCGGCCTGTCCTTCTAGCGCGTGTCCAATTCCACGAATCTGATGACTTCAACTGACCGTCACAAGCCCCTAAACGAACAGGATTACCCATGAGCAGCGGACCTTCGCGCCGCGGCAACGCCGGTGGCAATGAACGCGGCCGCGGACGTCGCGGCGACGCGGCTGACAAGACGCCGTACGTCGAGCGTGTTGTTGCCATCAACCGAGTTGCCAAGGTCGTTAAGGGCGGTCGGCGCTTCAGCTTCACCGCGCTTGTCGTCGTCGGCGATGGCGACGGCACCGTCGGCGTCGGATACGGCAAGGCAAAAGAGGTGCCGGCTGCAATCGCCAAGGGCGTCGAAGAAGCGAAGAAGAACTTCTTCAAGGTGCCGCGGATTCAGGGCACCATCCCTCACCCCGTTCAGGGCGAGGCGGCTGCCGGTGTCGTGCTGTTGAAGCCAGCTTCACCGGGTACCGGAGTGATCGCTGGCGGACCAGTTCGCGCCGTGCTTGAGGCAGGTGGCATCCACGACGTGCTGAGCAAGTCGCTTGGTTCGTCCAACGCCATCAACATCGTTCATGCAACTGTCGCGGCGCTCAAGAGCCTTGAGCGACCCGAACAGGTCGCTGCTCGGCGTGGCCTGCCCTTGGAAGATGTCGCTCCTGATGGTCTGCTCCGGGCGCGCGCGGCTGGAATGAGCTCGTAATGGCACGCTTGAAGGTCACTCAGCGAAAGTCCGAAATCGGCGGCACGAGCAACCAGCGCAACTCGCTGCGTTCGCTTGGTCTGAAGCGGATCGGCGACGTCGTTGTCAAAGAGGACCGTCCCGAAATCCGCGGGATGGTCAACACGGTGTCGCACCTCGTCACCGTCGAGGAGGTTGACTGATATGACACTGAAGGTTCATCACTTGCGTCCCGCTCCAGGGGCGAAGACAGCCAAGACCCGTGTAGGTCGCGGTGAAGGTTCGAAGGGCAAGACCGCTGGACGTGGAACCAAGGGCACCAAAGCTCGCTACCAGGTTCCAGCTGGGTTTGAGGGTGGCCAGATGCCGCTCCACATGCGGCTGCCCAAGCTGCGCGGTTTCACCAACCGCAACCGGGTCGAGTTCCAGGTCGTCAACCTCGACAAGCTTTCTGCCCTGTTCCCCAAGGGTGGTGCGGTCGGCGTCGCGGATTTGGTTGCTGCCGGTGCAGTTCGTAAGGACCAGCCCGTCAAGGTGCTGGGTACCGGTGAGCTGACGGTTGCCCTTCAGGTGACTGCCAACGCTTTCTCCGCTTCGGCCAAGGACAAGATTGCGGCCGCCGGAGGCTCAACCACCGAGTTGTAGGCGCTCATGGCAGCCGGGGACGTCGGGGCTACTGCTCCGTAACCTGGCTGTTATCGTCCCTGTGGTCTACCACTCGCTGGAGGATTAGTCGTGCTGAAGGTCTTTGCGCAGGCGTTTCGTACGCCTGACCTGCGCAAGAAGATCCTCTTTGCCCTGGGGATGATCGCGCTTTACCGCGTTGGGTCGTACGTACCGACCCCTGGAATTGACTACCCAGCGGTTCAGCGCTGTGTCGACGCAGTGCAAGACGACAGTCTGTATGCGCTGATCAACCTGTTCAGCGGTGGCGCGCTGCTGCAACTGTCCATCTTCGCGCTGGGCATCATGCCGTACATCACCGCGAGCATCATCCTGCAGTTGCTGACGGTCGTTATTCCGCGACTGGAAACGCTGAAGAAGGATGGTCAGGCGGGGCAGGCGAAAATCACGCAGTACACCCGTTACCTCACCGTCGGCCTCGCCATCTTGCAGTCCACGGGAATCATTGCTCTGGCGCGTTCTGGTCAGTTGATCCGCGGGTGTAACGAACCGATCCTGCCTGACGACTCGATCTTTGTCGTGGTCATGATGATCGCAGTGATGACTGCTGGCACTGGCCTGATCATGTGGCTGGCCGAGCTCATTACCGATCGCGGCATCGGTAACGGAATGTCGCTGCTGATCTTCACCTCCATCATCGCCGGCTTCCCCGGACAGCTCAGTGCAATCTTCCAAAGCCGTGGACCCTGGACGTTTGTGGTCGTGCTCGGAGTAGGTATTGCGGTGGTCGCCTTCGTTGTCTTAATGGAGCAAGGGCAGCGCCGCGTCCCTGTCCAGTACGCCAAGCGCATGGTCGGCAGACGTCAGTACGGCGGCTCGTCCACGTATATCCCGATCAAGGTGAACCAAGCTGGAGTTATCCCGGTCATCTTCGCTTCGTCGATGCTCTACCTGCCCGTGCTGTTCGTCACGATCAGCAACAACCAAGGCGCGGTAGGACAGTGGGTTGAAACGCATCTCGTGCGTGGTGGCGGGGCTTGGTACGCCGGGCTGTTCTTCATCCTTGTCGTCTTCTTCACCTACTTCTATGTGGCGATCACTTTCAACGCCGACGATGTTGCCGACAACATGAAGAAGTACGGCGGGTTCATCCCTGGCATTCGAGCTGGCCGGCCAACCGCTGAGTACCTCGACTACGTCCTGACGAGACTGACCGCGGTGGGTTCGGTCTACCTGGCGTCGATCGCGGTCATCCCGATCGTGGTGTTTGCCAGCTTTGGTCAAGGCCAGAACTTCCTGTTTGGTGGCACATCCATCCTGATCATGGTTGGTGTCGGCCTTGACACTGTTAAACAGATCGAGAGCCAGTTGCAGCAGCGCAACTACGAAGGGTTCCTTCGGTAGTGCGACTCCTCATCGTCGGCCCGCCAGGAGCGGGCAAGGGCACCCAGGCCGCAGTGATCGCGGGCAAACTGGGTGTTCCGCATATTGCGACCGGCGAGATTTTTCGCGCGAATGTTGCCGACGCCACGCCGCTGGGTCGCCAAGCGCGGTCCTACATGGACGAGGGGGAGCTGGTTCCCGACACGGTGACCAACGCAATGGTCATCGACCGGCTCGAGCTAGCTGATGCGCGCCAGGGGTTTCTGCTTGATGGCTACCCACGCAACGCCGACCAAGCCGATGTACTGGCAGCCTTCCTTGCCGACCACGGTCAGCAGCTCGACGTTGTCGTGCAGCTCGTTGTGGATGATGAGCATGTTCTTGAACGGCTGCTTGAGCGCGCGCGCCAGCAGGGTCGTACCGACGACACCCACGAAGTGATTCGGCATCGGCTCGACATCTACCACGCAAGCACTGAGCCGCTGATTGATTACTACCGTGAGCGAGACGTGCTGCGAACCGTCGACGGAATCGGCTCGATCGAAGACGTCACGGCTCGCATCCTCGCGTTGCTGCCCAGCTGACTTCGGCTCGGCAATGTTCAACAAGAAGTCTCGCATCGAGATCAAAACACCTGAGCAGTTTGACCGCATGCGAGCGGCCGGCGTTGTTGTCGCTGACACGCTCTCGCTGCTTCGGAACTCACTGACGCCAGGAATGACCACGCTCGACCTTGATGCGGTGGCACGCGACTCGATCAGCTCTGCTGGCGCGCAACCGTCATTTCTTGGCTACCACGGCTTTCCGGCCGTTGTGTGCATTTCGGTAAACGAGGAAATCGTTCACGGCATCCCTGGTGATCGAGTCATCAACCAAGGTGACGTCGTTTCGATTGACTGCGGTGCAATCGTTGACGGTTGGCATGGCGACGCCGCGTTCTCGATGGTCGTCGGTGAAGGCTCGCCGCAAGACCATGAGCTGTTGCGAGTGACTGAGGAAGCCTTGTGGCGCGGGCTCGCACAAGCCGTCGCAGGTGGTCGGCTGAGCGACATCGGGCATGCGGTGCAGACTCATGTGCGCGCAGCAGGCGACTACGGAATCGTCGAGGAGTACGTCGGACACGGAATCGGCACCTCAATGCACATGGACCCGAGCGTCCCCAACTACGGCGAGCCCGGTCATGGGCCGCAGCTCACTGTGGGTATGGCGTTGGCGGTTGAGCCGATGGTCAACCTGGGCAGTCGCCACACCCGTGTGCTTGGCGATGACTGGACCGTCGTTACCCAAGATGGTCGCCGGTCGGCGCACTTCGAGCACACCGTGGCCATCACGGAGCTGGGGCCGTGGGTGCTGACGGCCCACGACGGCGGCGCTGCTCGCTTCGCTGCCCTCGGCGTCCCCACCCCCGCCAAAATTCGATCTTGAGCTTTTCGGTCATTTCTGCCAAAACTCAAGATCAACTCGGGGTGGGCACCCGGATTGGCTTTCTCCGCACCTGCTCCCGTAGACTGCCGCGTCGGCTTGATGCCGCTTGTTTGTCCTGCCCCGCGGCTGGTTTGGCGGGACTGCGGCGGCCAGGAGCCGATACCGGAATCCCGTTACGACGGCCCGTGAGGGCGCGAAAGGAACCATGGCCAAGAAAGAGGGTGCCATTGAGATTGAGGGCACCGTCGTCGAGTCTCTCCCGAACGCAATGTTTCGTGTTGAGCTCACCAACGGCCACAAGGTCCTCGCGCACATCAGCGGAAAGATGCGCCAGCACTACATCCGGATCCTCCCTGAGGACCGGGTCGTGGTGGAGCTCAGTCCGTACGACCTCACTCGCGGTCGCATCGTTTACCGGTACAAGTGACCATCGCTACGTCCAACGCCGCCCGCTCTGCGGAATGGTGCTTGGAAACCCGACGTCCCGGAGTTCTTCGATGAAGGTCAAGCCGAGCGTCAAGAAGATCTGCGACAAGTGCAAGGTGATCCGCCGTCATGGTCGGGTCATGGTGATCTGCGACAACCTGCGTCACAAGCAGCGTCAAGGCTAGTCACCGCCTGTTGTAACGCTTCAAGACGACACAACTGAACAACACCAAAAGGTGTACCCGACCCCTGCATGATCGCGCCGGACGCTGTTCGGTCAGACCGTTGTAGGACGCCACCTCCGGACGAAGGCCGGAGACCGCTAGCTGGCAACAGCTTTCGGACCGGTACCGCCTGAAGACCTTCGACATCCGAGTAGGAGCACCATCGAATGGCTCGCCTCGTAGGCGTCGACCTCCCACGCGAAAAGCGCATGGAGATCGCCCTCACCTACATCTACGGCATTGGCCGTACCCGCGCCAAAGAGTCGCTTGCTGCCGCTGGCATCGACCCGAACTTGCGCGCAAAAGATCTCACCGACGATCAGGTGGTCAAGCTCCGCGACTGGATCGAGGCCACGTACCAAACCGAGGGTGACCTCCGTCGCGAGGTTGCTGCCGATATCCGCCGCAAGGTTGAGATCGGTTCTTACGAGGGCATCCGGCACCGCCGCGGGTTGCCGGTTCGTGGACAGCGCACGCACACAAATGCTCGGGGCCGCAAGGGTCCGCGCAAGGCTGTCGCAGGCAAGAAGAAGGTCACCAAAAAGTAGTCCGTGAGTCCGCTGCCGGAACCCTCTGGCGCGACGTGCGGACCGACGATCTCCAGGAGCTAAAAGCAGATGCCTCCCAAGAGCAAGACCGGCGCCAAAAAGGTGCGTCGTAAGGAAAAGAAGAACGTTGCCCACGGGCACGCTCACATCAAGAGCACGTTCAACAACACGATCGTGTCGATTACTGACCCGACCGGTGCTGTGATTTCGTGGGCCTCGGCCGGTCAGGTCGGTTTCAAGGGCTCACGAAAGTCCACGCCGTTCGCGGCCCAGATGACTGCTGAAGCAGCTGCGCGTCGTGCGCAGGAGCACGGCATGCGCAAGGTTGATGTCTTCGTCAAGGGTCCCGGTTCGGGTCGCGAAACCGCGATCCGTGCCTTGCAGGCTGCTGGCCTTGAGGTCGGATCGATCCAGGACGTCACCCCCGTTCCCTTCAACGGCTGCCGCCCGCCCAAGCGGCGCCGCGTCTAATCAGGAGTAGGCAAAGACATGGCTAGGTACACCGGAGCCGACTGCCGTAAGTGCCGTCGCGCGAAAATGAAGTTGTACTTGAAGGGCTCTAAGTGCGATAGCGCTAAGTGCCCGTTCGAGGCGCGTCCTTACCCTCCCGGCCAACACGGCCGCGGACGGAGCAAGGACAGCGAGTACTTGCTGCAGCTTCGTGAGAAGCAGAAGGCCAAGCAGATCTACGGCGTCTTCGAGCGTCAGTTCCGCGGCTACTACGAAGAGGCGAGCCAGCGCAAAGGCAAGACGGGTGACAACCTGCTGCGCATCCTTGAGACTCGTCTCGACAACGTCGTGTTCCGCGCTGGCTTTGGTAAGTCACGCGACATGGCACGTCAGCTGGTCCGTCACGGACACCTCACCGTTAACGGTCGCAAGGTCGACATCCCGTCGTTCCGCGTGTCTGAGAACGACATCATTGAGGTTCGTCCATCGTCGGTTGAGTTGACGCCGTTCGTCGTGGCTCGTGCTGAAGCTGGCGAGCGTCCCGTCCCGGCGTGGATCGAGGTCATCCCTGGCCAGATGCGAGTCTTGGTCCACTCGCTGCCGGTTCGCCAACAAATTGAGTCGCAGCTGCAAGAGCAGCTCATTGTCGAGCTTTACTCGAAGTAGCAACAAAGCACCGCACGCACCACAAGTACGACTCCAACAGCCGGTCCGAAGCCAGCTGGTGGACGCAACACCGTTCGAGGCGTCAAATAGTGGGCGCCCTTGACCTGGAGGAATTACCTTGCTTATCGCTCAGCGGCCCATGTTGGCCGAAGAGGTTGTTAACGACTTCCGATCACGCTTCATCCTTGAGCCACTCGAGCCGGGGTTCGGCTACACACTCGGCAACTCCATCCGTCGCACCCTGCTGTCGTCGATTCCAGGCGCAGCAGTTACGTCGATCCGGGTTGACGGTGTGCTCCACGAGTTCACGACGATCCCCGGTGTCAAGGAAGACGTCACCGACCTCGTCCTGAACATCAAGGAGCTTGTGGTCAGCACCGAACATGACGAGCCTGTGGTCATGTACTTGCGCAAGCAGGGTCCCGGTGTCGTCACTGCCGCTGACATTGCACCACCTGCTGGAGTTGAGGTTCACAACCCCGAGCTCGTTCTTGCAACATTGAACGGCAAGGGCAAGTTGGAGATGGAGCTCACGGTCGAGCGCGGTCGCGGGTACGTACGCGCCGAACTCAACAAGCAGGCTGGGCAAGAGATCGGCCGAATCCCGGTCGACTCGATCTACTCGCCGGTGCTGAAGGTCAGCTACAAGGTTGAAGCCACGCGTGTCGAACAGCGCACTGACTTCGACCGCCTGGTTATCGATGTTGAGACCAAGGCGTCGATGCGTCCGCGTGACGCTGTCGCGAGCGCCGGTAAGACCCTCGTCGAGCTGTTTGGTTTGTTCCGCGAGCTCAACACCGACGCCGAGGGCATCGACATGGGCCCGTCGCCCGCAGACGCTGCACTTGCCGCAGACCTCGCGCTGCCCATTGAGGAGCTCGACCTCACCGTCCGCTCCTACAACTGCCTCAAGCGTGAGGGCATCCACACCGTGGGCGAACTCGTTGCTCGCAGTGAGGCGGACCTGATGGACATCCGTAACTTCGGTGCCAAGTCAATTGACGAGGTCAAGGTCAAGCTGGTTGGCCTCGGCATGGCGCTCAAGGACAGCCCCCCCGGATTCGACCCGAGCGCAATCGTTGACGCCTATGGCGACGACGATGACGGCTATGTCGAGACCGAGCAGTACTGACCGCCGACTGACGTACCGAGGAGAACCTGACCATGCCTAGCCCCAGTAAGGGCCCGCGTCTCGGCGGTAGTCCGGCGCACGAGCGGTTGCTGCTCGCGAACCTGGCGACAGCACTGTTCGAGCACGGCAAAATCACCACCACCGAGGCCAAGGCCAAGCGGCTTCGTCCGTTGGCCGAAAGGCTCATCACGTTCGCCAAGCGCGGCGACCTCGCAGCTCGTCGCCGTGTCATGACGGTGATTCGCGACAAAGGCGTCGTGCATGTGCTGTTCACCGAGATTGGTCCGCGTTACGACAACCGCCCTGGTGGATACACGCGCATCACCAAGATTGGTCCCCGCAAGGGGGACAACGCGCCTATGGCTGTCATCGAGCTCGTCGAGGCTCTGGACGAAAGCAAGCCGAGCAAGCAGCGTGCGACCAAGCCAAAGAAGGCAGCAGCCAAGAAGACTGCTGCCAAGAAGGCAGCGGCTGCTCCAGCCGCTGAAGATGCCGACGAGTCTGCAACCGATGCAAACGCAACGGCCGACGAGTCCTCGGATGCCGTGAAGGCCGACGAGGCTCCGACAGCAGACACGTCAGTCGAAGACGCGCCAGCCGAAGAGACCGACGAGGCCAAGGAGTCCTGACGGACCCCGCAGCTCGCGACGAGCCCGCTCCCGAATCCGGGGGCGGGCTTGTGCGTCTGCGGCTGGATTTGGGCTACGACGGCACGGACTTTTCTGGGTGGGCTCGTCAGCCCAGTCAACGTACGGTCGAGCAAACCGTCGATGAGGCGCTGCGACAGGCGCTTCGGCTTGACTCGGCGCCGCGGCTGACTGTCGCCGGACGAACCGATGCGGGGGTGCATGCACGCGGGCAAGTGGTCCACGCTGACGTGCTGGCTGCTGCATGGGAGAAAGAGTCGCCACGCTTGCTGCTCCGACTTCGGGGTCTGCTTCCCAGCGATGTTCGCGTCACCGCGGTTCGACTGGCCCCTGAACACTTCGACGCAAGGTTTGCTGCTTTGTCCCGTCGCTACTGCTACCGAATCAGCGACGCACCATCGGGAGTCGACCCACTTCGTCGGCGGGACGTGTTGTCGCATAACCGGACTCTCGACGTGACTTTGATGAGCGAGGCAGCAACACGACTTGAGGGTGAAAACGACTTTGTCGCATTTTGCCGGCGACGAGAAGGTGCCAGCACCGTTAGACGGCTTATTGAGTTCAGCTGGGCGCGGCTAACCGATGATGTGATCGAGGCAACGGTGATCGCAGATGCGTTCTGTCACAACATGGTGCGCTCTTTGGTCGGTGCGTGCATCGCTGTCGGGGAGAGCAGAATGCCCCCGACATGGCCTGCACAGCTGCTTGAAACCACGTCACGATCCAATGCGGTGCATGTCTCGCCAGCGCATGGGTTGACACTTGAGGAAGTGCGTTACCCCGTCGACGCCGAGCTTCATGCGCGCACCCAACGGACGCGAACATTTCGTCAGTTGTCCGACTTGTCGAAGGAGGACAGGTGGAGCAACGACTGACCATGCGCCGACGGACGTACTTTCGCGCTCACTGGAAGCCACTAGCTGGTCTTTTGCTCTTTTGGTGGATCCCGTTCGCCGCGTGGAACTATGGCTCGACGATTGGCGTGGTGCTGTCTGGCGCATTCATGGTGTGGGTCACGGTGGGAATGCTGCGTCCGGTGGTAAGTCGGCGTCCGCTGGTGGTGGACCCTTTGGGCTTTTCCTACACGCCGTTGATGGGCAGGCGAAGAGGGTGCAGATGGGATGAATGCTCGTCGTTTGACGAGGGGCCCGACGAGGTCAGCTGGCTAGAGCAACGGCCAGGAAGAAGCCCGGGACCCGACAGCGATTGGTGGCAGCCAACGCGGCGACCCATCCCGGTTGGGTATGGCGGGCTTACCGGTACGGCACTGGCCGAACTGCTGAACCGCGAGTGGCAGACCTATTGCATGAACAAGGAGCAGTGGAGCTTCATGGACGAGTGGTTTGCAGACGATGAGGGGACCGCCGACACCGACAGTTAGCCGCGGGCGAGTCGAAACGAACTATCGAGCGATAGTCTGGTCGCATGCGTCGCGCGTCGGTGTCGGCTGTGGTGGGCGTTGTCGCGATGTCGCAGGCGATCGCCGGATGCGGCGGTCCGACGCTTGTTCCCATCACCGGCTACCAGGTAGACGGGCCGGACCTCAAGGTCGCGTTCGTGGCTGTGGACTGTGCCGAGTCCTACTCCGCCGAGGTCACCGCTGAAACGGACACTGACGTCACGCTGGAAGTCAGCCTCACCGGCGCCGCGGATGCGTGTCAGGGAACCGGCAATGAAGAGTTCGCTGTTGTGGATCTCACTGCGGTCTTGGGTAATCGGACAGTCATCGACGGCTCAACCGGGAATCCTGTCCCGACGTCGAAGTAGCCCACGGCCTTTTCGCAGAAGTGCTGGTTGAGTCACGAAGTGCAGACCTTGTTGGCAAGTCCGGGCAGTGACAGCCGTGCGGTTCGGGTGCTGTGACCGGAAGTGACGAGCAAGGTCAGCAGATTCGCTCGGCCACCGATGCTGCATCTTTCAAGTGGTTCAAGTCGAAAGACTGAGGGCGAGTGCTGATGGACCATCGTGATGCAATCGCCTTGGCATGGACCTCCTTTTGCGGTCGCCGCCACACCAGATGCGGATCCAATCGCCGCAACAGTAAGCGGCTGCGCCCCTAGCCAGCTCAGTCGAACGACCACATGGTGCCCGGGTTGAACTGATCCGCTAAGACCAGCCAGCGGTTTGGCTTTTGACTTCGACGTTGGACAAATCGCTTGTGCGGTTCGCTGAGGCTCTTCAATGCGGATATACGTCCTGGACCATTCCTTGGAGGTGATGGTCACGGGCGAGGGCCACTGGGTGGGCAGCAGATCGGGACAGTCGGTGAGCCGGTACGTGCCCTCGATCGTGATGCTGCGGCCAGACTCAACGGATGTGGGCTTGTTAAACGCCTCGTTGGTGCCAGCTTCACTGACGATGCTTGATTTCTGGGCACGCAACCCGACAGGCAGCGAGGTAGTCGAGGGTTCGACGCTGATGGGGCCGCCGCTCACCACGCGTGTCGTCTCACGGACGGTGACGGTTTCGCGCCGCACGTCCACGACTCGGGTTGCCTGCAACGTGGCCGGGTGCTCCTCTCGGCTTTGCGTCGAAGACGGGAGCGCCACTGGTTCGCCGGGATCGTCGTCGGCAGACAAACTGAAGGCACCAACAACGGCCGCGGCGACTACCACGACTGCCCCAAGAACCAACAGCGAAGGGACCGTGCGGGACGGTTTCGGCGCACGATGTCGACCGCGATGAGTTCCTGCCACGGGCCCAGTCTGCCGATCCGGCGCGCCTGGTGGAGGACTCGCACCATGGAATCGGACATTTTGCCGCCAATTTTCTCGCAAGTCTGCTGATGAAGATGGCTCGGCGGTCATGGCGTCGTGAGGCGGAGTGCGGCAGAGTCAGGATTTTCGTTGACCGCGTTCGCGGGGAGGGAGTGACACGTGCGGATCGTCGTTGCGTTGGGCGGCAACGCGCTGCTCCGCCGCGGTCAACCGATGACGGCTGCAAACCAACGCGCCAACGTCAGGATTGCAGCAGAGGCTCTCGCGCCGATTGCGCTAGAACATGAGTTGGTCGTCACCCATGGCAACGGGCCGCAGGTGGGCCTGCTTGCCCTGCAGGGGGCTGCATATCACCCAGACGACGCGTTCCCACTCGATGTGCTCGGTGCGGAAACCGAGGGACTGATCGGCTACCTGATTGAGCAGGAGCTGGGAAACCTACTTCCCTTCGACAAACCGTTGGCGACTCTGCTCACGATGGTCGAGGTCGATCCCAACGACCCCGCGTTTTCAGACCCAAGCAAGTTCGTGGGACCGGTCTATGAGAAAGCCGACGCCGAGGCGTTAGCTGCTAGCAAGGGGTGGGTGGTGAAGCAGGACGGCGACTCCTGGCGTCGCGTTGTGCCGTCTCCAGACCCGAAACGCATCTTCGAGCTACGACCCGTGCGTTGGCTCTTGGAGCAAGGCGCTGTCGTCATTGCAGCTGGAGGTGGTGGCATACCGACGATGTATCTGCCTGGCACCCGCACTCTCGTTGGGGTGGAGGCGGTCGTCGACAAGGATCGCGCCAGTGCGCTGCTTGCTAGAGAGATCAAGGCTGACCAGTTTCTCGTGGCCACCGAAGCCGACGCGATTTACCTCGACTGGGCTACCGATAACCAGCGAGCGATTCGCCGGGCCACCCCAAAGGCCCTGGCTGAGATCGGTTTTGCTCCTGGCTCGATGGGACCAAAAGTTGAAGCAGCCTGCGCCTTCGTCAGTGATACGGGGAATCCGGCCATCGTTGGGGCGTTGGACCAGATTCCGGCGCTGATGGCTGGCGACGCGGGCACCGCCGTCTTGCCTGAGGTGACCGGAGGGCTTGCGTTCGACTGATCCCGAAACCGGTTGGCGATCGCCGGGTGGAATAGGTGACACTGTCGCCTTGTGGGACACGTAGACGTCAATGGAGTGAGTTATGTGCTGCCCGATGGGCGGCCCCTGTTCGCCAATGTCTCCTTTCGGGTGGGCGATGGTGCGATCGTTTCGCTCGTTGGTGCCAACGGTGCGGGTAAGACGACCCTCATGCGCATCATTGCTGGCGATATCGACCCACTTGAGGGGTCAGTGGCTCGCAGTGGCGGGCTCGGAGTCATGCGTCAGTTCATTGGAAGCGTCAGGGACGACTCGACCGTTCGCGATCTGCTGGTATCGGTTGCCCCGCCGAGGATTGCGGCCGCGGCAGCAGAGATGGACGTGGCCGAGCTGCGGATGATGGAACACGATGACGAGCCCACCCAAATGCGATACGCCCAAGCGATAGCTGACTGGGGCGATGCAGGCGGCTATGAAGCGGAAGTCACATGGGACACGTGCACCGTGTCGGCGTTGGGGATTCCGTACGACAAGGCGCAGTTCCGCGAGGTACGTACCCTGTCGGGCGGAGAACAAAAGCGCCTTGCGCTCGAGGCGCTGCTACGTGGTCCGGACGAGGTGTTGCTGCTCGACGAACCGGACAACTACCTTGATGTGCCTGGAAAGCAGTGGCTCGAGTCGCAGCTGGTTGCCACTCAAAAGACAGTGCTCCTGATTTCCCATGACCGTGAACTGCTCGACCGGGTGGCCACACGCATCGTTACGGTCGAGGGCGGTTCGAGTTGGATGCACGGTGGCGGTTTTGCGTCGTACCACGAGGCGCGTCGCAATCGACACGAGCGGCTTGCTGAGCTGCTCCGTCGTTGGGATGAAGAACACCAGCGGCTGAAGGACTTGGTGCGCACGCTTCAACAGCAGGCCGCGATCAGCCCCGACATGGCAGCTAAGTACAAGGCGATGCAGACCCGCCTTCGTAAGTATGAAGAGGCAGGTCCGCCGGAAGCTCCGCCAGTGCAGCAGAACGTCACCATGCGTTTGAAGGGTGGCAGAACTGGCGTTCGTGCGGTTACGTGCCAGGGGCTAGAGCTAACCGGTTTGATGCGGCCGTTCGACCTTGAGGTCTTCTACGGCGAACGCGTTGCGGTGTTGGGCAGCAACGGATCGGGGAAGTCACACTTCCTGCGGTTGTTGGCCGAAGGTGATGCGGAGCACGGGGCGGTTGCCCACACGGGCAACTGGAAGCTTGGTGCTCGAGTCGTTCCCGGCCACTTTGCGCAGACTCACGATCATGCGGAGTTTGCCGGCAAGACGCTCGTCGATCTCCTTTGGCAGCAGCACTCGCTTCAACGTGGAGGCGCGATGGGTGCGCTTCGTCGGTACGAGCTCAATCATCAGGGCGACCAGCGTTTCGACACATTGTCAGGCGGGCAGCAAGCAAGGTTTCAGATTCTGTTGTTGGAGCTCAGCGGCATCACCATGCTGTTGTTAGACGAGCCGACAGACAACCTCGACCTCGACAGTGCAGAAGCATTGGAAGAAGGACTAGAGGGTTTCGACGGAACGGTATTGGCCGTCACACACGATCGCTGGTTCGCGCGCTCGTTTGACCGCTACTTGGTGTTTGGCAGCGACGGGCGGGTGTACGAGGCCCCCGAGCCGGTGTGGGACGAAGCACGCGTCGAGCGCGCCCGCTGACCGCCCCTACGCCCGGTTGAGGAGCCATGCTCCGAGCGCAAGCAGGCTCGCTACGGTGCCTGCGGTAAACGCCCAGCTGGGTGAGATCTCAGCTAGCAGACCTCCAACTGCCGCGCCGGATCCAACGCCGAGCAGGATCGACGTGACCGCCCAGGCGAACGCATCCGTGCGACGCTCCGGACGCGTCACGTCACCGATCACCCCGTAGCCAGCCGCGAGGGTTGGTGCGAGCGTGAGCCCAGCGACGAACAGCCCGGCTGCCAAGGCACCGAGCCCCGCGTGCCAGGCGGCGATGACGACCGACGTGCCGACAGTGAGTCCGACTAGCAGTCCGGTGAGTCGGTCGGCGGGTTGGCCGCGCCAGTGAATGCGTGAGCTCACCACACCTCCGACGAGCGATCCCAAGCTCCACGCGGCTAGCAGCCATCCACTGGCGCTGCGATTGTGATCGAGAATCGCCGCTGCGGGGACACCTACCTCAGTGAAACCCAGACCCAACGCCATCAAGAACAGCACCGTGAAGATGGCGAAGACCGCAGGCCCGAGGCTGACCGCTTCGTGGGTCCTTGGGTGCGGACGCCAGAGCGGTCGAACAATGAGCGCGAACAACAAGCCACCGGACGCCCCGAGCATGGCTGCGACACCCAAGGCCAGCTCAGTTCCTTGCACGACGACCAGCACTCCCACGAGCGCAGGGCCGACGATGAAGATCAGTTCTTGTGACGTCGCGTCGAGGGTGAACAACGAGTCCAGCTCGTGTTGGTTGTTCGTCAACTCTGGCCAGAGCGTTCTTGCTACTGCTGACGTTGGAGCCGCCAGCAGTCCACCAAGCGCCGCCAGGGGCACCAGTGAAGCTGCTGTCGTCCAGTCGGACAGTGCAATTCCGAGCACGACGACCGCCTGGCTGGCTGAGGTCAAGGCGATGACCCGCCCCGCATTGCCGCGCCCAGCCGGCCTCGCCCACAACGGTTGGCTGGCTGCCGCAAAGAGCGCCCAAGCACCTGCTGCTAGACCTGCTGAAGCAAACGACTGGGTTCGCTCCTGAACGAGCAGGACAATCGCTAGTGGAGCCATGCCCTGGGGCAGCCGAGCGATGATGGACGAGACCAGCACCAGGTAGCGCGTGCGTGGTCGAACGTCGGGATTCGACGTCACATCCGGCGCCTCGTCCACCCCAGCACGCTACCGATCCCCGGCCCGCCCAAGTTGATCAAGGAAGAAAGCTGCGCCGCTGACCCGGCGGGTGCGGCTTTCTTCCTTGATCAACTTTTAGGAGTGGTGATGGACCCGTTTTGACCGTCCTGGTTGCTGACGGCTACTCTGGGCGGTCGTTGCGCCTTGTTTTCTACGGCGGCCAGGTCACAGCCTGGTCCCGCAGCAGCAGGCGCCAGCAGCACCCCGGTAACACGCGGTGTCGCCCGACTCATCTGTTCCACTACCGAAGGTACTTGACCGTGCGCACGTACAGCCCGAAGCCTGGCGACGTCCAGCGTCAGTGGTACATCATCGACGCCGAAGACGTCGTCCTTGGTCGACTGGCCTCGCAAGTGGCGCAGCTGCTGCGCGGCAAGCACAAGCCCGTGTTCGCCCCTCACTCCGACACCGGCGACTTCGTTGTTGTAATCAACGCCGCCAAGGTTTCCTTGTCCGGCAACAAGCGCGAACAAAAGCTCGCCTACCACCACTCCGGCTACCCGGGCGGCTTGCGCGCCACCAACTACACGGTCCTGTTGGAGAAGAACCCTCGCCGCGCCATCGAAAAGGCTGTGTGGGGCATGCTCCCCAAGAACCGCATCGCTCGGCAGCAGTTGAAGAAGCTCAAGGTCTACGCCGGCCCCGAGCACCCTCACCAGGCTCAGCAGCCGGTGCCATTCGAGATCGTCCAGGTCGCGCAGTAAGCGCTCCAGCAGAAGGTACTGAAAGGACCATGTCCGACGTGACCGTCACTCCCACCGAGGCCCCCGCAGACGACGCGGTGGACCAGTCAGCCAACGCCATCGATGAGACGCCGGTTGGTGACTACACAAGCGAGTCCACCACCACTGTCAGCACGCCCCGCGAAATCTCCGACAGCCCCGGCGCAGCAACCGGGCGACGCAAGCAGGCCATCGCCCGCGTGCGCATCACTCCTGGTACCGGCCGGTGGACAGTCAACGGGAAAACGTTGGACGACTACTTCCCCGACAAGGTCCACCAACAGCTCGTGAACGATCCGTTCAAGGTGCTTGACGTCGAAGGTCGCTACGACGTTGTTGCTCGCCTTCACGGTGGCGGCGTGTCCGGCCAAGCTGGTGCGCTGCGCCTCGGCATCGCGCGCTGCCTCAATGGCATCGACGTCGAAGGCAATCGTCCGTCGCTGAAGAAGGCGGGCTTCCTCACGCGAGACCCTCGCGCCAAAGAACGTTACAAGGCTGGTCTCAAGAAGGCACGCAAGGCGCCGCAGTACAGCAAGCGCTGACACTTCGATCTGCTCGCTGCGCCCCGCCTGGCCACTGGCCTGCGGGGCGCGCGTATTCCTGGGAGGGTGAGGCGTGGGACGGCTGTTTGGCACCGACGGCGTACGCGGCTTGGCCAACGGAGACCTGACGGCTGAACTCGCCCTTGACCTCAGCGTCGCTGCCGCACATGTGCTCGGCGAGGCTGGCGAGTTCGAGGGCCACCGGCCCAAGGCAGTGGTCGGCCGTGACACGCGTGCATCCGGTGAGTTTCTTGAAGCAGCTGTAGTGGCCGGACTCGCTAGTGCTGGCATTGACGTGATTCGGCTCGGCGTTATTCCGACGCCTGGGGTTGCGTTCTTGACCGACGATGTCAATGCCGACATTGGTGTGATGTTGTCGGCGTCGCACAATCCCATGCCGGACAACGGTATTAAGTTCTTCGCGCGAGGCGGTCACAAGCTTGCCGACTCGGTTGAGGACGCCATCGAGCACCGCCTACGTGAGCCGTGGCCGCGACCGACCGGATCCGATGTCGGACGAGTGATCGACGCACACCAAATGGTCGAGCGATACATCGAACATCTCACGAGCAGTATCGATGTCACTCTCGACGGACTCCGGATTGTCATCGACTGCGCCAACGGTGCGGCTTCCTACGTGGGTCCTGAGGCGCTGCGTAGAGCTGGCGCTGACGTTGTCGCCATTCACGACCAGCCCGACGGACTGAACATCAATGAAGACTGCGGTTCGACGCATATGGACTCGCTTCGTGTCACGGTTGTCAACCATGGTGCAGACGCAGGGATCGCACTCGACGGTGATGCTGATCGCTGCTTGGCCATTGCATCGGACGGGTCCATGGTCGACGGCGACCACATCTTGACGGTGCTTGCTTTAGCAATGCGCGATTCGGCAAAGCTCAACGACAACACCGTGGTCTCAACGGTGATGGCCAATCTTGGATTTCGTATTGCGATGGACAAAGCGCAAATCAACGTCGTTGCTACCGCAGTGGGCGATCGCTACGTTTTGGAGGCCATGCGCGCTGAAGGCTTGACCCTTGGCGGCGAACAGTCGGGGCATGTGTTGATGCTTGAACACGCCACCACAGGCGACGGTGTGCTCACCGGATTGCATCTGCTGAGCCAGGTGGCAGTGACCCGGAAGCCGCTGGCAGAGCTTGCTGGCGCAATGACCCGACTGCCTCAGGTGTTGATAAACGTCTCCGACGTCGACAAGTCTCGAGTCGATGACCCCCAACTTGCTGCGGCAGTGGTCTTGGCGCAACAAGAACTAGGCGACACTGGACGCGTGTTGTTACGTCCGAGCGGAACTGAGCCGCTTGTTCGGGTCATGGTTGAGGCGGTCGACGCCCAACAAGCGCAAACTGTCGCTGACCAGTTGGCCGAGGTTGTTCGTCAAACATTGCGGTAGCAAACGTCAGTCGAAGTCTCCGCGGCACGGGGTGCCTCAACGTAGGGTGGACGGCATGTGCGGAATCGTTGGATACGTCGGTGAGAAGTCAGCCGTCGACGTGGTCATCGAGGGTTTGCGTCGGCTCGAGTACCGGGGGTACGACAGCGCAGGCATCGCGGTGGTGGCCTCGTCGGACCTCGCAGTTAGGCGTAAGGCAGGGAAGCTGAGCAACCTTGAAAAGGTGCTGAGCGAACAGCCGCTGCCAGCAAGCAGCGTCGGCATGGGCCACACCAGATGGGCCACACACGGGGCTCCCACAGACCGCAATGCGCATCCACATCTGGACGCGGCGGATCGTGTGGCCGTCGTGCATAACGGAATCATCGAGAACTTCGCGACGCTACGTCGTGAAATCGAGGAGACCGGGGTCACGCTGGCGTCCGACACTGACACCGAGGTTGTTGCGCACCTCCTCGCTGATCAGTACGCGGGCGACTTGGCCTCGGCGATGCGCGGGGTGTGTCAACGGCTGGAGGGTGCCTTTACCCTTGTTGCGGTTCATGCCGATCAACCAGACGTTGTGGTTGGCGCACGCCGCAACTCGCCACTGGTGGTCGGACTGGGGGAGGGCGAGAACTTCCTAGGTAGCGATGTGACCGCATTCATCGCTCACACTCGGCGAGCTGTAGAACTTGGACAGGACCAGGTAGTCGAGCTTCGACGCGACAACGTCACCGTGACAACGTTCGACGGAGCGCCAGCAGAAGTGCGTGAGTATCACGTCGACTGGGATGCGTCGGCAGCCGAAAAAGGTGGTTACGACTTCTTCATGATGAAGGAGATCCACGAACAACCCAAGGCCGTGGCCGACACTCTGCGCGGCCGCTTCGACAGTGCCGGTCGGCTGCATCTCGATGAGATGCGCCTGTCCGACGACGATCTTCGCGACATCGACAAGGTTGTTGTCATCGCATGCGGAACTTCGTATCACTCGGGGCTTATTGCCAAACATGCAATCGAGCATTGGACGCGCCTACCGGTCGAGGTTGAGGTTGCATCCGAGTTCCGTTATCGCGACCCCATCTTGTCGCGACAGACGCTCGTCATAGCCATCGCACAGTCCGGTGAAACTATGGACACGCTCATGGCTGTTCGGCACGCCCGGGAGCAGGGCTCACGCGTCCTCGCGATATGCAACGTGATTGGCTCCACGATTCCGCGCGAGTCTGACGCAGTGGTCTACACCTACGCCGGACCAGAGGTCGCGGTCGCATCGACCAAAGCCTTCCTGACGCAGATAGTCGCCGTACATCTGGTGGCCCTGTACCTAGCTCAGGTGCGCGGCACCAAATGGGGCGACGAGATCGTCAACCACGTTCGGGAGCTCGCCGACATTCCTGGCGCAGTCGACCAGGTGCTCGACACGGTGGAGCCAGTACGTGCGCTGGCCCGCTCGTTAGTCGACGCGAAGGCGGTGCTGTTCCTTGGGCGTCACATGGGCTATCCAGTAGCCCTGGAGGGCGCGCTCAAACTTAAGGAACTGGCGTACATGCACGCTGAGGGCTTCCCGGCAGGCGAGCTCAAGCACGGTCCGATCGCGTTGATCGAGGATGGGCTGCCAGTCGTTGTTATCGTCCCACCGCGTGCCGGACGCCCAGTTCTCCACGACAAGATCGTCAGCAACATTCAAGAAATTCGCGCACGTGGTGCGCGAACGATCGTGGTAGCCGAAGAAGGCGACGACACAGTTGCGCCGTACGCGGACGCGCTGATCAGTGTGCCTGCCGTGCCGACGTTACTGCAGCCACTTGTAGCCACGGTCCCGCTCCAGGTTTTTGCCTGCGAACTAGCAAACGCCAAGGGATTTGACGTCGACCAACCGCGCAACCTCGCCAAGTCCGTCACCGTCGAGTGACCCTCCGATCACGGTTCAGTGGGGACGACGTACTCCATCAGTAGGCCGTCGTGCCAGCCGCTGTCGTCGTGGTTACGTTCGTACGCGAGCATGATCCCGACGTCTCGAAAGCCGCAAGCGCGGTAGCACTCGATCGCCCGCTGGTTGTCTGCCGCCGGGTCGATCGTGATCCGATGGTGTCCACGATCCTCGACGAGATACTCCATGAAGCGGGTTACCGCCTCTCGCCCATACCCCATCCCGTGAACAGCCGGATCGAGAAACAAGTCGATACCTGCGAAGTGATACTTCGGGTCGTCATTCTCAAAGGTCTGAATGAAGCCAACCACTTTGTCGTCAAGCACAATCGCGAAAGGTGTCCCGTCAGCAGTACTGGCCATCCAGTTCGGGTCGCTGTCGTCCCCCCACCAACGATTTACTTCGCTTGTGGCGCGGATAGCCTTAAGACTCTCCGCGTCCGCAGGGGTTGTTCGGCGCATTGTGAGACGTTTACTTGTCAGTTCCACACGTTCGGTCATTAAGCCATCCTCTCGCGTCCTAGGTGTACCAAGACGGCGGGCGTGGGAGGCTGGCTAGGTGATCGTAGGAATCGGGGTAGACGTGGTCGACGTCGAGCGCTTCGGGCAGACCCTCGAACGCACGCCAGCTCTGCGCGAGCGAATCTTCACTCCCGCCGAGCGAGTCCTGCCACTGGCATCGTTAGCGGCCCGTTTCGCCGCGAAGGAGGCACTGGTCAAGGCACTGGGCGCGCCAGCTGGGCTGCAGTGGCACGACTGCGAAATAGTGAAGGACAGTGAAGGTCGTCCGGTATTCAAGTTGACGGGAACCGTCGAAGCACGAGCGGTCGCACTCCGTGCTAGCACACTTCATTTGTCCATGAGTCACGACGCTGGGATTGCGTCAGCAATGGTTGTGGCGGAGGCCTGACGTGCGATCAGTTCACACGGTCGCAGAGGTGCGCAGCGCTGAAGAGGCGCTGTTGGCTCGCACGCCGGACGGCGAACTCATGCAACGAGCAGCTACCGGCTTGGCACGAACCTGCGCAGCTCTGCTCACACAGTCGGGAAACGCCGTCTATGGATCACGCGTGGTCGTGCTTGTCGGTGGAGGCAACAACGGTGGAGACGCACTCTTTGCTGGCGCCATGTTGGCCCGAAGGGGCGCACAAGTCATCGCGATCGAGGCGGCCGAGTCAACGCACAGTTCCGGCCGTACGGCACTTACCCGGGCTCATGGACGACTGCTGAGCGGAACTGACCTCGACGTCCCTGGCGTAGTTGCGAATGCTGACCTCATCGTTGACGGACTCGTTGGGATCGGTGGGCGAGGTGGGCTGACCGGGGTATTTGCCGACCTGGCGATCGCGGCCACCGAAGGCGGCGCAATCGTCGTGGCGGTGGACGTACCCAGCGGGATCAACCCAGATACCGGCGAAGTGTCCGGTGAAGCGATGTGGGCGGATGTAACGGTCACCTTCGGTGCACTCAAACCCGGACTGCTCATCGGCCCAGCGGCCGATCACGTCGGACTGGTTGAACTCGTTGACATCGGCTTGGCCGAGGAGCTGCCGCTTCCATCGATGACCATGCTCGAAGCCGTTGATGTGGCGGGACTCCAGCCTCATCCGCTCCCCTCAGACCACAAGTACTCGCAGGGAGTTGTTGGAGTGGCTGCTGGCTCTGCCAGATACCCGGGCGCCGCCGTGTTGTGTGTAGGCGCGGCCACTCACACCAAAGCCGGCCTCGTCCGATACATCGGTGACGCGGCAGAAGCAGTGGTAACCGCATGGCCGTCCGCCGTCGTGTCGACCTCTCGCCCTCGGGACGTCGAGCGGGTGCAGGCTTGGGTGGTTGGTCCAGGGCTAGGGCTCGGTGCAGACGCGGTCATTGCGACGCACGACGTCATGCAACAGCCACTCCCGGTCGTCGTAGACGCTGACGCGCTCACCCACCTTGCGGACGATCCTGCATTGGCTACCGATCGGCGAGCCTGGACAGTAGTCACTCCACACGATGGCGAGTTTGCCCGACTGGCGCCCGAGCTCGAGCTTTCACGCGACCGGATCACGGCCGCGCGAGCGCTAGCGGACCGTTGGGGTGTGACGGTCCTGCTGAAGGGCTCGACGACGGTGATTGCTGATCCGGACGGAACGGTGCGACTGAATCCGACGGGCACCCCATGGTTGGCGACGGCCGGCACTGGCGACGTGCTCGCCGGCATGATCGGGGCGTATCTGGCAGCAGGACTAACGCCACTGGACGCGGCATCGGTAGCCGCGTTTGTGCACGGGCTCGCTGGCCGGCTTGCTGCCGCGGGGGCTCCGTGCTCGTCGCGCGATGTCGTTGATGCGATTCCAGCGGCGATCCGCGCGGTCACCGAATAGCCATAGTGGGAGAATCACATGGTGTCCGCCCACTTGCGTGAAGCCGTCATCGATCTGGACGCAATTGCGGCGAACACCCGACTGCTTGCGGCCCGATCGGGCTCCGCAGGTGTCATGGCTGTGGTCAAAGCAGACGGATATGGGCATGGCTTGGTTCAAAGTGCCACTGCCGCCGTTGCCGGCGGGGCGGGGTGGCTAGGCGTCGCGCTCGTCGAAGAGGCCATACAGCTGCGACAGGCCGGGGTGGATCAACCGATTCTCGCGTGGCTCGTTGGGCCAGGTGAGCAGTGGCAGGAGGCGATCGAGAGCAACGTCGATCTGTCCCTGAATGCACCGTGGGCGGTTGAGCAGGTGCGTGCGGCGGCAGCCCGTGCTGGCCGCGTCGCGCGCGTCCAACTGAAGGTTGACACCGGTCTTGGCCGAGGCGGTGCGCCACGTGATGGCTGGCGAGACTTGGTCGATGCCGCCCGTAAAGCTGAAATCGATGGCCTCGTCCAGGTGGTTGGC
>DATKIY010000007.1:0-9459 GCA_035543875.1 Actinomycetes bacterium
TCTCTGGACGATCGGTGACGCTACTCACCGAGGTTGGCCCAACGTTCGGCAAAGCGAACATCCTGATCGACGGAGTCAAGAAGGCGACGATCAACAACTATGGAACCCGCGCCAAGTACGGGGTTCCCCGGACTGTGAAGAACCTCAAGTCAGGTAAGCATTCGTTGACTGTGCAGGTCCTCGGTCAGAAGGGTTCCAAGCAGGGCAAGGGAACCTATGTGGCAATCGATGGTTTCAAGGTCGGTAAGAAGGTCACGGCCACGCCGGTACTGACCACAGTCGGCTGGCAACGCGCATCAAGTGCTGGTGCCGACGGCGGCAAGTACGCGGTGGCTGACCTCAAGTCGCAAAGCGTTAAGTTCTCGTTCCGTGGGACTGGGCTAACGCTCGTGACAGCCCGGGGAAAGGCTTACGGAAAAGCGTCGATCTACGTCGATGGAACGTTGGCCACCACGTTCGACAACTACGCCGGGTCAACAAGTTGGCAGGTCGCGCAGAACGTGACCGGCTTGACTGATGCCAATCACACGGTGGTCATCAAGGTGCTCGGAACTAAGAACTCGAGCGCCGCCAGCGCGGCCGTCGTGGTCGACGGGATCACTGTCAGCTAGCCCGTCAGTGCACTGGCCTAGCCGTTGCCGCCGCCGTTGCCTTGCCCGTGTCCTTGTCCATGCCCGTTTCCGTGTCCGTTCCCGGGCTTGTTGGGCTTGTCGGGCTTGGCGTTGCCACCACCGCTTGTCTCCGAGGGTGAGGGAGAGTTGTTTCCACCGCCTGAGTCACTGTTGGACGGTGTTGGCGAGGGCGGTGGCGGTTCACCACTGCTCAAGTAGATGGTGACAGTTGTGCTCGGTGACACGCCCGCGCCTGCTCCCGGACTCGTGTACGCAACCAGACCCTTCTCCTGGTAGGAGGCCACGTCGTAGTCAGCCACCTGAGCGGTCAGGCCGAGCTTCTCGATGCGCGAGGTCGCCTCCTCCTCACTCAGTCCAACGAGCGAGGGAACGGTGATGGTCTTCCCGTCGATGAGGTCCGGGTTCATGGGTGTGAAGCTGGTTGCCGGAACGCCTTCAAGAGCACCGATCATGGCGGCCTGCCAGATCGGCCCAGGCAGTGAGCTTCCGTAGACAATGGGGTAGTACTGGCCACCGATCGTGACATCTTCCATGGGGTAGTCCGCTGGCGCGTCGGGATGGCCGGCCCATACGGCAGCAGCGAGGTCCGGCGTGTAACCGACGAACCAAACTGCACGGTTGTCGTCAGTCGTACCCGTCTTGCCAGCAGCCGGTCTTCCTAATCCCAGTTGCGCACCGGTGCGGCCGGCGATGTTGCCGTCGATCACGCCACCCAAGATGCTGTTGACGGCGTCGGCAACTTCTGGGTCAAAAGCTTGGTTGCACTGTCGGGGAGAGACGGGGATTTCGTTCTTGTCGTGGGTAGTGATCTGCGTGATGACGTAGGGGTCGCAGTGCTTTCCGCGCGCGGCGAATGTTGCGTATCCCTCGGCCATCGTGAGCGGGGTAACCCCAAACGCACCGCCGATAATCGATGGGCCGTACTGGAGATTGGTATCGGTAGCGGGATCGTGTCCGTAGGCATCTGTCACGCCAGCGCGAGACGCCGCTTCCATGACGTTACAGAGGCCAACACGCCGCGCCAATTCCGCGAAGTAGGTGTTAACAGAGAGTGCGGTCCCGGTTCGCATGTCGTACGAACCGTTCTCAGACGTCGTGAAGTTCTTCACCGGCCACTCCGACACGGTGCCGCCGTCGCAGTTTTCAAAGGAACCGTAGGGGAACGTTCGCTGATACGGCGCTGAGAGACTTTCGTTGATGGGGAACCCGGCTTCGATCGCGGCGGCGAGGGTGAATGCCTTGAACGTCGAGCCTGGCTGTTGCCCGAGCGAGCCGCCGAATCCTTCGCTGACTCGCGGGTTGAACTTGTCGTCCACGGCGTTGTTGATATTGCTTTTTCCAGGACCGGTACCGAAATTCAGGCTCTGCGCCATTGCTTCGACATCGCCAGTGCCGGGTTGAATCATCGCAATCGCCGCTACCCGACCGCTGGGGTCGCCGATCGGCACTCTTGCCTCAACAGCCGTTTGTGCCGACTCCTGGGCTTGCATGTTAAGTGTGGTTCTGATGGTCAGTCCGCCGCCGTTGAGCAGTGCGCGCCGGTCCGCTCGGGTCTTGCCGTACGCAGGGTCAGACAGGAAGGTTTCCTCAACATACGCACAGAAAAACGGAACCTTCGAGACGGCACACCCTCGGGTCACCTCGCTGGGGTGCAGCATCTTTTCAAGTGACTGTGCCTTGTACTTGTCTGCTTCTTCTTGGCTCAGTTTGCCCAAATCGACCATGCGTTGCAGAACAACGTCACGCCGCTTCTCACTTTGGTTGGGGTGAACCAAGGGGTCGTAGAGCGACGGGTACTTGACGATGCCAGCGATCGTCGCCGCTTCTCCGGCGTTTAGATCGCTGGCGGGCTTAGAGAAATACCGTTGCGAAGCAACTTCAACGCCGTATGCCTGCGACCCGAAGTACGCGATGTTCAGATAGCCCTCGAGAATCTTCCCTTTGCTCCAACGCTGCTCCAGCCCGAGGGCGTAGCGAAGTTCCCGGATCTTGCGGCTTATCGAGTCTTCGGTGGCGGCCTTGCGTTCAGCTCGGGTTCCCGTTGACGCCAGCACGTTCTTGACGTACTGCTGTGTCAGCGTTGAGCCACCTTGAGTGACGCCGCCAGCCTGCGTGTTCGCCAGCACAGCTCGAATCGTGCCGA
The DNA here is from genome assembly GCA_035543875.1 of Actinomycetes bacterium. Classification (GTDB taxonomy): domain Bacteria; phylum Actinomycetota; class Actinomycetes; order JAHEKZ01; family JAHEKZ01; genus DATKIY01. The sequence goes on from DATKIY010000007.1 coordinate 2,776, forward strand.
TCAGGTCAATCCCGTTGTGCTCGTAGAACCTGGCGTCCTCGATGGCGACGATCGCGTCCTGCATTTCTGGCGAGATTTTGTCGAGCGGGACATAAACGCGGTTCTGGCTGTAGAAGGTTGCAAGGACGGTGCCATCCGCAGCCAGGATGCGGGATCGCTGCTTGAGCGGGGGGACTTTCAGTGCGGCTGGCAGCGATTGGAAGTTCTCGGCTCCACGTTTGGCGGTGAGACCGATCAGCCCAACGGCCGGAAGCGCAAGTCCCGCGACGAGGAGTCCGGCCAGCACGCTAAGGCCCACAAAGAGACCAATGCGCGTGGCAAGGCCGTCCTTCGAAGAAGAGGAGGGGGAAGGGAAAGCCACCCCAAGAGGGTAAAGGACTGACACGGGCGTCCCAACTTGTCCTCGTCCAGCCTCGTCATCCCTCGTGGACTCTGCGTCCTTTCAGATCCACGCGCTATCACCCGGTTGCCACCCTGACGGCAGGGCCAAGATCACGGAACGGTTACGGCACTCGTCACCCATAGTCCGTCGTGACCAGCACAGTTCCCCCATACGGGGGCTTACTGATCGACTCAAAACTGCCTACCGTCTCTGATTACGCGCCGTAACCAGAATGGGTAACGCTGGGGTGGTGCAGGACGATTCGATTACAGCCGGTTACAGCCACCGGGCCCGCGGGGGTGGGGGGCTGCAGAGGGGGAGGGACCGTATGGCATGGATCGAGGACTGGCCCGCAGCTGCGGCGTGTCGAGCTACTGACCCGGATGCCTTGTTTGTACAAGGCGCCGCGCAAAACCGAGCCAAGGCATTTTGCATGGGGTGTTCGGTGCGCACCGAGTGTTTGGCCGATTCGCTCGACAACCGCGTTGAGTTCGGCGTGTGGGGCGGAATGACAGAGCGCGAGCGTCGTGCTCTTCTACGTCGCCGTCCAAACGTAACTTCGTGGCGCCGACTGCTGCAGACAGCGCGAGACAACTACGAGCGAGGCGATGTGGTCATCACGTTGCCGAGCGATCCGGCGGAGGTTACTGCTGCTGGGTGACGTCACCCAGCCAGGGCTGTTCCAATTGTTCGTAGCCCCGGTAGGTCGTGCACATCTCCGGCGAGTGCAGGTGCTACTGCAACTGCAACGCCGGGGTGTGCGCCGGTAAACCTTTGGAGCAGGTGCTGTTCGCTCGCGATGCGCCTCATCGTGTCCGCGTGCAGCCGCAAGAGTCCTGCCGTCAGCGCATGGTCGCGCTGCTCTGCGAGGTCTTCAGCTGCACCAGCGGCACGTTCGGCTGAGAGCTCGGGGGCGACAGTGGCGTGAACTCGATTCAAAACAAGTCCAGCCAAAGGCATTTCGTCGGTACGTAGACGTTCGACAAAGTAGGACGCCTCGCGAAGGGCGTCGCGTTCTGGTGCGGCAACGACCACAAAGGCGGTCTGCGGCGCCTTGAGCAGGGCGTAGGTGGCCTCGGCTCGCTCTCGAAAGCCTCCGAAGATGCTGTCCAGGCCTGTCACCAGGGTCTGGAGATCAGTGAGTAGCTGTGCGCCGAGAATCTTGGTGAGTGCGCCAGTCACGAGCGAGAATCCGGCGCCGAGCACCTTCATGTACGCCCGCCCTCCGGCGCGTGCTGGTGCAACTAGAAGTCGAATGAACCGCCCGTCGAGAAACGATCCCAAGCGTTCCGGAGCATCGAGAAAGTCCAGTGCGGAACGACTCGGAGGGGTGTCGACAATGACGAGATCCCAAGTGTTCGATTCGAGTGCCTGCTGGTGGAGCTGGCCGAGTTTTTCCATCGCCATGTACTCCTGGGTTCCGGCGAAGGAACTTGACAGAGTTTGGTAAAACGGATTGGCCAGAATCTGTTCGGCTCGACCCGGGTCCGCATGTTGTTCGACGATCTCATCGAACGTCCGCTTCATATCCAACATCATCGCGAAAAGCACGCCCTCGCCTTCGCCGACTCCGGGAACCAACCGTGGCGTGTTGTCCAGTTGTTCGAGCCCCAGCGACTGTGCGAGTCGGCGCGCGGGGTCGATGGTCAGAACGCACACGCGACGGCCACGATCAGCTGCTCGTACGGCTAGCGCAGCGGCAGTCGTAGTTTTGCCAACGCCACCAGAACCGCAGCAAACCAGGATTTGGGTGTTCGGGTCGTCGATCGTGGCGTCAAGATTCAACCGCCCATGGGTCGAGGCCCGAGCCTGCGGATTCATGGCATATCCGGTTTTTGTAGCTGCTCGGCGAGTGAGTACAGACCCGACAAGTCAATTCCGTCGGGCTGCCAAGCGAGCTCAACTAACGGTTGGTTCAGTGACTTCAACCGGCGGCGTTCCGCGCGTTCGAGTCTGACGCGCTCAGCGTGAGCTGACGCTTCCTGCATCAAAGCGTCGACAAGGCCCGCGTGACCTTGCAGGCCGGCCGCGGCCAGCCCTGACGTCACTTCCGATCGGTCAAGCTCGCCGTTGCCCGCCGCTGCCAGAGCGGCGCCGCGCAGAGCGGGCGTCCTGACCTGGTTGACGATGATCGAGCCAACCGGGAGTCCTGAATCCTGGAGGTCGGCGATACCGTCAATGGTCTCTTGCGTTGGCATCTCCTCAAGCAACGTGACAAGGTGCACCGCCGTCTGCGGTGAACGGATCAGCCCCATGATGGCGTCTGCTTGGCGGCGGATGGGTCCGACTTTTGCCAAACCCGCAACTTCGTTGTTGACGTTGAGGAAACGGGTGATCCGCCCGGTCGGCGGTGCATCCAAAACGACGTAGTCGTACGTACGGTTCGAACCACTGCGCCGCCGAACAGCTTCGTAGGCCTTTCCCGTTAAAAGCACATCGCGGACGCCGGGCGCCACGGTTGTTGCGAATTCGACCGCACCTATCTTCCGCAATGCTTTGCTTGCGCGCCCCAGTCGGTAGTACATCTCCAGGTACTCACGGAGCGCTTCTTCGGGGTCAACAGCAAGTGCAAAGACGTCTCCGCTATGCGGCGCAACGGCTACTTTGCGTTCTTCGTAGGGCAAAGGTGGGACATCAAACAGTTGGGCGATGCCTTGACGACCCTCAACCTCCATCAGAAGGACATTTTGTCCGCCTGATGCCAGCGCGATGGCTAACGCCGCTGCAACGGTGGTCTTACCGGTACCGCCTTTGCCGGTGACGACATGGAGGCGGGCATTGCTGCTCATGCTCTGCTTATGTCTGCTCGTGCGGAAGCGACCACGTCGCTGACACTACGCCGCATCCCCCCGGATAGGGTCAGGTCATGACGAAGTGGGAGTACGCCACCGCACCTTTACTCATCCATGCGACCAAGCAAATCCTCGATACCTGGGGTGAGGACGGCTGGGAGCTCGTCCAAGTTGTCCCGGGTCCCAACGCGGAGCAGCTCGTTGCTTACTTCAAACGCCCGAAGGAGTCGTAATGCCAACGCCTGAGGAGCGAATCGCCGAACTCGGCCTCGCTATCCCACCCGTTGCCAAGCCCGTCGCCGCTTATGTGCCGGCGGTTCGCAGCGGCTCCTATGTCTACACATCGGGGCAACTTCCGATGGTGGAAGGCAAACTTGCGGCTACCGGCAAGGTCGGCGGTGATGTAGATGCTGAAGCGGCAAAGGAGCTCGCCCAGATCTGCGCACTGAATGCGTTGGCGGCGATCCGCGCCGAAATCGGCGACCTCGGTTCGATCAAACGGGTGGTAAAGGTGGTCGGGTTTGTGGCGAGCACGCCAGAATTCACCGGACAGCCCGGCGTAGTAAACGGTGTCAGCGAACTGCTTGGTGAGGTCTTTGGTGAAGCTGGCGTCCACGCCCGCAGCGCGGTAGGCGTCGCGTCGCTACCTTTGGATGCACCGGTTGAGGTCGAACTCATTGTCGAGGTTGGTTAGTCAACTCGGAACATGTCCGACGCAGCTGCAGTCAGGATTAGACCTGCGGCGACTGTGGTCTTACTGCGCGATGGCGCGGACGGGCTTGAGGTCTGGCTGCAACAGCGTGCGACCACGCTGGCGTTCGCAGCAGGGATGTATGCGTTCCCTGGCGGCGCTGTCGATCCCGATGACTCACAAACCGCCGTGCCGAACGAGCTCGCGTTACAGCATGCTCAGGTCTGGTTGGACGGTGACTCAGCGCTCGCAGCTGCACACCTCGCGGCCGCAGCGCGCGAGACGTTCGAAGAAAGTGGAGTACGGCTTGATCTCACGACTTTGGTGCCGTGGGCGCGATGGCTCACACCACCGGGGGAGTCACGTCGTTTCGACGCACGCTTCTACATCGCCCCCTGCCCGGCAAAGCAAGCGCCGAGACCGTTGACTGGCGAGGTTGCCTCCGGAGACTGGTTTGTGTTGCGTCGTGCGGTGGAGGCTTACGGGGCCGGCTCCCTGCCGATGTGGCCGCCTACCATCAGCACACTGCTTGAACTCGTGCCCTTCGATGACGTAGCGAGTGCGACACTGGCTGCACCGGAACGGATAGAGGTGGTGGCGGGATGATCGAGGCGGTGCCTGGCGATAAGCCCCAGCGTGCTCGGTGCATCCGGGCTGACAACCCCGGTGCGTTAACACTCGATGGAACCAATACCTGGGTGTTGGCCGAGCCTGGTGCCAAGCGATGCGTAGTTATTGACCCTGGACCCGCTGACCCCGCCCATCTTGAACAGTTGTTCGGCTCCTTTCGCGAGTGGCACCTTGAACCCGCACTGGCAATCGTCACCCATGGTCACGAAGACCACGCGGGAGCGGTCGACGAGTTCTTTGCGGCGACGGGCTGTCCTGTTCGTTCGCTTGACCGGCAATGGTGCAGAGGAAACGTCCCGCTCGTCCACGGCGAGGAGATCGCTGTCGATGGGCTGACCCTTCGTGTGATAGCCACCCCAGGTCACACGGCCGACTCGCTGAGCGTTCTTTCGGAGGTCGACGGCGCGCTGGTAACAGGTGACACGGTGCTCGGGCGCGGCTCGGCACTCGTTGCTTGGCCAGATGGCCAACTGGGTCCCTACCTCGACTCACTGCGAGAGTTACGACGTCTCGCGGCTGCGGGCTTGGCGCTGTCGCTGCTACCAGGGCATGGACCGCAAGTCCCGAACGCACTGACCGCGATTGACACCCTGTTGGCGCATCGGCAACAACGGTTGGACCAAGTACGTGGCGTTCTCGACGACGGACCCCACTCGGTAGCCGAGATAGTGGACCGGGTGTACGGACTCCCCGGCCCGGCATTGCGCGACGCCGTGGTTGACCAAGTCATGGCGCAACTGGAGTACCTTGCCGGCCGTGGTGAGACGCGGGCGGCCGCTGCAATGCATGCCAATTGACTTTTGAGCGTGCACTCGGGGCTAACCCGCGCGGCGTTCCAAGCGTTCAATGTCGAGCAGGATCACGGCGCGTGCTTCGAGGCGAAGCCAGCCACGCTGCGCGAAGTCAGCCAGCGACTTGTTGACCGTTTCCCGGGAAGCCCCGACGAGTTGCGCGAGCTCTTCCTGCGTGAGGTCGTGAGCCACGAGCCGCGAACCATCAGGTTGTTCTTCACCGAACTTCTCTGACAGCTCGAGAAGCGCTTTGGCGACTCGGCCTGGAACATCGCTGAACACTAAGTCGGCCATAGCCTCATTAGCACGGCGAAGCCGCTGCGCCAGTGCCTGCAGCAGCGCCTCGGCAACTTCGGGGCGTCCGGTCAGCCAAGGGCGAAGGTCGCGTTGCCCCATCCCGAGCAGAATCGTGTCTGCCACTGCAGTAGCGGTCGACGTTCGCTCGCCTGGATCGAACAGGGACAACTCGCCAAACATTTCACCTGGACCGACTACTGCCATTACTTGTTCGCGGCCATCGCTTGATGTTTGACCGAGTTTGACTTTGCCTTCGAGAACCACAAACAGCCGATCCCCGGACTCGCCCTCAGCGAAGATGACATCGCCTCGCGGCACGGTCGTCTGGGCCATGGTGGCGCGCAGGGCGGCAGCCGCGTCATCGTCGAGCGCTGCAAACAATGGAGCGCTGCGTACGAGGTCGTCGTCCACGTGTCCTCCTTGTGGGTGCTTCTCTCGCACTAAGTGTGGCGCTCAGGGCGTGACGAGGCCACCGTAGAGCCGAGGAGAACGCTACAGCCGCTCGTCGGGAGGCAGGGGGAGGGCGACCAGAGCCAGGCTGGGCTCCTCCCGGTACCTCGCGATCAGCTCAGTAGTGGCATTGCTGAGCCGACGGTGCAGCGCTGCCCGGTATGCCGACAGTTGAAGCTCGGCGAACGCCAGGTCGCGACGCAGTTGCGCCGTGGTTTGTGGGTCGTCCGGGGTGGCTTGTCGCGCCCACAGTGAGTCCAAGTCCGGCAGCGGTGGTACGTCGTCAATCGGAACCACCTCAACCAGCGCCGATCGGCCAGCTCCTACACGTGTCTCGCTGAGCGCAAAGCGAAGCCGTTCTAGGCGGACCGTGTCGTCACCGCCTTTGAGCTCGATGAGGTCCATCCTCGCCTGGATCAAACGACGCCAGTAGGACACCTTGTTCTCTTCGGCGGTCAGCGCCTGACGGTAGGAGCGAAGAGCCGGCAACGTGAGGTGATCGAACTCAGCGCTGCGCTGAGGGACCACTCGGGCAGCACGAGTGGGAGGACGCTCATCCGCACGCGTCGTCATCGTCGCTTTGGCCTCTTCCCGTTGCATGTCTCGTTGCGTGACTGGTCATGTTGCGCACCGGTCATGCCCCGCCCTGCC
>DATKIY010000008.1:0-2538 GCA_035543875.1 Actinomycetes bacterium
ATCATCGACAGCGGTAAGGACCAGTGGGAGGACGACGTCCACGGCCTCGAGCTCGACTTCACCGACCTGGCCGGAACCCTCCAGACCGCTGCCCGCGAACTCGGGGCAACTGCGGATCCGGGGTTGCCGCGCTTCGCTCAGCTCTTCCTCGACGCCGCCGACGTCGACGAAGTCCGCGCGTTCTGGGTCGCAGCACTCGGATACACCGACGACCGGCGAGCCGGGGTCAGCGACATCCACGATCCGCGGCGGCTGAACCCGGTGCTGGTGTTCCAAGAACTCGACGCTTCGGAGACGGAGCGGCGCCAGCAGCGCAACCGCATCCACTTCGAGCTCGCTGTGCCGTCGGACCTCGCGCAGACGCGCCTCGCTTCGACCGTCGCAGCCGGTGGCCGACTCCTTGACGAGTCGGATGATCGCTGGCGGGTCGCCGACCCCGAAGGCAACGAAATGGTGATCGTCAGTGGGGCTTGAGCTCACGTTCCGCTGAGCTCGACGCTTGCGGTTCCCGTCAACGACGGCTTGTCTCACCGCAAACAGCATCGAACACGCACGCCGCATGTGAACGCCACGGACGAAGCGTCTGTTATAGACGGCGGGCGCGGATCGTTCGGCGCGCCAGAACCAACCAGCACGCAATTGCAACAGAGGAGAGCAGCGCTGGAACCCAATGGCCGAGCAGCAGTGAGGCGGCCACGGCGCAACTAAAGGCCATAAGGTTCGCCGCGACGTCGTAGGCGGGCGCTACGAAACTCTTGTTGAGGACGTGAGCAAAGGCGATGACCAGGCCGCAGGCGAACGTAACGGACAGCAGGAAACCCACCACGAACCTAGACGGTCCTCATCTTGAGCGCCATCAGTAGACCTCCTCATAGGGCACCGCGCATATCCTGCCCGAAATCGAGACCAGTGAAGGGGTGGCATTAGCGGAGGACGGGGTTCGCCGAGCATATTCGCGGAGTACGAGGTGGCCATTCCGCGTTAGTCCTGCATTGAGAACCCAAGGCGGGTAGCGGCGTCGAGAGCGGCGCTCATGACGCGGCAGGAGACGTCCAAATTGGCCAACGTTCGATCTCGTGGAATCCCATCCGCTCGTAGACCGGGAATCCCGTTGGAGAGGACTGGAGCCAAGCCCACGATGCCCCGGCATCAGCGGCGGTCTCGACGGCGTGGGCGGTGATTGCAGTGCCGTAACCATTGCCCTGCTGCTTCGGCAACGTTGCGACGTTGAATACGCCGACCGAACCATCGTGTCCCTGGATCCCGATGGCCGTGGTGACGGGAACGTTTCCAACCTCGCCGACATAACAGCTCAGGCCCGGTAGTTTGCCAAGCAAACCCACCATGTCACGGAAGACCTCCACCGGCGCGTCGAACCCAGCTGCTGCGACCTCGGCATGAACGTTCAACTCCCCCGTCGTCAACTGACGCACGGCCAAACCGTCCACGCCATGATGTGACGCGAGTCCGAACGCATCCTCGAGTGCCATCAGTGGAATCTCGTCGCTGGGGGCCATCCCAAGACCCAATGCGACTGAAGACATTCGGTCCTGGCTCGCCGGGTTTGTCTGCAGGCAGAAAGGGAAGTTCCGACCGGCGACTTCATCCAACAGTCCCCGCACGCTGTCCACATTCGCCCGATCCTCGAACACCCAGACCCCGTTAAGTGTCGGGACTGGTAACCCCGTCACCACGCCGAGAGCGCCGACGACGGACCTATGCCAGACGGGTGGCTCTACCTGGTCCGCGATAAACGTCCACATCGCCTCAAAGGCCAAGGTTGCTCGATGCCGATGCGCAGTCACGCCCGCACGCTAAGGCAGCCTGGGATGCGGGGCAAGGCCCACCAAAAGCCCGCTCTCAAACTGCAAACCTGTGATCAACCTAGTGGCTCGCTTCAATAAGGGGACGTCCCAGGGGAGGTCGACGTCTTGTCGATCGACGTACCCATCTAGCGATGTTGCTCGTCCAAATTCTGGAAACCCGCTCTCACCCCGACGGCGGGATTCATACTTTGTTGGATGCGCACTTGGTTGGTGAAAGCTCCGGTCATCATCACGGTGCTACTCCTAGCGATCGCGGGTGGCAGATGGCTGAATGACAATCAGCATCAGGTGGCCTACTACGCCTACTTGGATCGTTACGTCGTTGGGTCGTGGAGCCATGGACCAGAGGAGAAGCAGCAAGCCCGGGAGTGGCTCGACTCCCATCACGATCTATTCCTGGTTGAAGGCCGCGCGGCGTGCAAGTGGTTGGAGCAGTTCCCCGAGGTGCCAGAGATCGTCCCGGACGGGTCAGCGGACTCTTCCGCTCTTGCGTCACGTTTTGTTGAGGAAACGGCCGACTCGTCCCAGATGAACATTCCCAAACGACATCGCGTAATGGTGGACCGTGCCGCCTGGGCAGAACTGTGTCCCGGCACCGGAGACAGTCGCACGTCACTGGCATTCGACCCGGACGCTGACCTCGGCGGCGGTCCAGACTAGTCACGCGCCGAGGTGCCAACCACGAACGAAAGTGCAATCGCAGATGGCGCCG
>DATKIY010000009.1:0-7709 GCA_035543875.1 Actinomycetes bacterium
GATGATCGCGCACGACACACCGAACGTGAACTGTGCGTACATGTGGGCTAACTACATCACGTCGCCACAGCCAAACGCGGACGTCGCCGAATGGTTTGGTGAGGCTCCGGCAAACATGAAGTCATGTGAACTGACGGCTGATGAGGACCACTGCAAGATTTTCCACGCAGGCGACACTGCCTATTGGCAGAATGTCTACTACTGGGAAACTCCAACCGAACAGTGCGCTGACGGACGGCAGGATGTCCAGTGCACCACCTATGCCGACTGGATTTCTGCCTGGAATGAGGTTCGAAGTTAGTTGCGTCTTCGACAGGCTCGTTGAAGCAGCGATGAGTTGTTGACGTTGTGGGCGGGCGCCTAGCGTTCCGCCCACAACGTTTGACCTGGATGCCGACAGAAGAGTGCAGACATGACCTCCGTGAGCTCGCCGGTCAACGGTGAATCCAGCCCACCGGATCGCCCTGTCTCTGCCTTCTTGTATCGACATGTGAAGCTGCGCCTTGCCTTCCTGCTGAGCGCTCCGCTGCTGTGGCTCGTCGTCATTTACCTGACGGCGCTTGCGTTGTTGTTTGTTGCCGCGTTCTGGACGCAGGACTCTTTTACTAGTGCGCTGATCAAACAGCCGACCCTTGACAACATTCAGGAGGTCTTCACCAATCCGGTCTATCGACGGCTGACGCTTAGAACTGTCGGCGTCGCGGCGACAGTAACCGTGCTTTGCATCATGCTTGCTCTCCCCGTCGCGTTCTATGCCGCCAAGATTGCGCGTAGGCGCTCGCGACGGCTGCTGATCGTGGCGTTCCTCGTACCGCTGTGGGCCTCTTACTTGGTGAAGGCCTACGCCTGGCGTGGGGTGTTCTCCCAAAGTGGGGTACTGAACTGGGTGGTCGAGCCGCTCGGGCTCAGTAGTCCTGAGTTTGGGCTCACCGCCGTCATCGTGGTTCTCACCTACCTTTGGCTCCCCTACATGATCCTGCCGATCTATGCGTCGCTGGATCGATTGCCTGACTCATTGCTCGATGCTTCGGGAGATCTCGGCGCGCGATCGTGGCGGACCTTTCGATCCGTAATTTTTCCGATCATTCTTCCCGGCATAGCAGCTGGCTCGATTTTCACGTTCTCCTTGTCCATGGGTGACTACATCACCGTGCAGCTAGTCGGCGGCGACCGGCAGCTACTGGGCAATGCCATCTACAACAACATCGCTGGCGGCGGAAACACGCCGTTAGGCGCTGCGATCGCCGTCTTGTCTGTGCTGATCATCACTCTCTACATGCTTTTGGTCAGCCGTACTGGCGCCCTCAAGGAGCTCTGAGAAACGGTGCTTCTATCGCCTGCCGCAAGAGTCTTCCTCCGGATCGCGTTGGTTGCCGTTCTTGGGTTCTTGTACCTGCCGCTGATGCTGGTTCTGGTTAGCTCGTTCAACGCCAGTCGAGTGCTGCAGTGGCCACCGAGCGACTGGACCACTCACTGGTGGTCGGAGACGCTCAACAACGCGGGTGCCCGCGATGCCCTTATCGAGTCACTCAAGGTGGCATCGCTCGCGACACTGGTCGCACTTATTTTAGGAACGATGATTTCGTTCGCGGTGGCTCGCTACACCTGGTTCGGGCGGAACAGTATTTCGTTTCTTTTCGTGCTACCAATCGCGTTGCCTGGAATCGTCACGGGTGTCGCCCTGCAGAACGCTTTCATCAATGTGTTGAGCACCGACAACTTTAAGGTCACGCTAGGTTTCTGGACGGTCGTCATCGGCCATGCCACTTTCTGCATCGTCATCATCTTCAACAATGTCGCGGCCCGACTTCGTCGCGCGGCGCGGAGTCTGGAAGAGGCGTCGATGGATCTTGGCGCCAGCACCTTCCAAACCTTCGGCCTTGTCACGTTCCCGCAGGTTCGCTCCGCTGTCCTTGCCGGTGCGCTGCTCGCGTTCGGTCTGTCATTCGACGAGATCATCGTTACGCAATTTACGGCTGGGCCAGGCATTCAGACGCTGCCGCTCTGGATCTACGACAACCTCCAACGTCCCAACCAAGCCCCCGTGGTCAATGTGGTGGCGGCCCTAGTGATCGTTTTGTCCGTGTTCCCGGTCTACATCGCCCAGCGGCTGTCCGACGATCCGACGGACTCCCGCGTCTGAGCCTGGAATATCGCAGGTTGGGCCACTCAGCCGTGAAGATGCTGAACGGACGTGCCGATCTTTCCTAGGTGCGACCTTGGATGGCTCTTTTGTTGGTCGTTGGCGCTGCTGCGCTAACGGTCCATCACGTCATGGGCCATCGGCACTTTGTCGCGATTCCCCTCTTACTCGTGCCGGGCCTGGTACTAGGAGTGACGGAGTACCAGTTCCGGGAAGACGTTGGGCTGTTCTCCGAGGTCGCCACGGAGATCGCCGGTCGTCCCGTAACCATGCAGTGCCAGCGACTCACAGGTGCGCTGCTAGACGCAACTAGCGAACTGGGCTACGTCGAATTTGACGCCTCAGGCCGGCCGGCAGACGTTGGCAGAATCGAACGAGATGCTTGTAACAACCTTCGTGCGTACGTTCACGGCGACAAGAGCGCACCGACGCTCGACCAAGTAATTGCAGTCGACGTGCTGAGCCACGAGTCACACCACCTGGCCGGCGAGAGGGACGAAGCCCGAACCGAGTGTGCTTCAATCCAAAGCTTGGCGGACGTTGCGGGGTGGTTGGGCGCCACGTCAGAACAGGCTGAAGCGCTGGCGCAGCGTGACGTCCGCGAGATTTACCCGAGGCTGCCCACCAACTACCAAAGCGACGACTGCGTGATGGACGGACCATGGGATCTGTCTCCGGGAGACCAGCACTGGCCGTGAGTCCTTGGTGAGTGAGAACTGCAAACGTCCATAATGACGCGGTGACCGACCGCGAGTATGCCGAGACCCAAGACGCGCAAGATGTCCTAGCTGGCTTTAGGCAGCGGTTTGCGCTACCCGAAAGCGACCTTGTCTACCTTGACGGCGCCAGTCTTGGGATGCTTCCTCTTGCCACGCGTGACCGCCTGCGCGAAGTGATCGAGGTCGAATGGGGCCAAGAGCTCGTCCGAGGGTGGCAGCACTGGGTCGACTTGCCCCACACCGTAGGTGATCGGGTCGGTTCACTCGTTGGCGCAGCCGCTGGCCAGGTCGTTGTGTGTGATTCCATATCAGTGAACCTTTTCAAGCTCGCGTCAGCGGCTCTCGACGCTCAACCAGGCCGCAAGGTGATAGTGACTGACCTCAGCAACTTTCCCAGTGACCGCTATGTACTGGCCGGCGCAGCCGAGAGGCGTAAGGGCCAGCTGAGGCTGGTGCCAGGGGATCCAGCCCAGGGAATCACGACAGATCGAGTGCACACCTATCTCGCGGACGATGTTGCTCTCGTTGCCCTCTCGCATGTCGACTTTCGGACGGGGTCGGTTGCAGACGTCAAAGCCCTCACAGACCAAGCCCACGCGGCCGGGGCACTCGTGCTCTGGGACCTCGCTCACTCTGCAGGCTGCGTTTCACTCGAACTGGATGCACTTGGCGTGGACCTCGCGGTTGGCTGCAGCTACAAGTACCTCAATGCTGGCCCGGGAGCGCCAGGATTCCTCTATGTGCGCCGCGAGCTGCAGGACCGCTTGCGGAATCCCATCCAAGGTTGGTGGAGCGTGAAAGACATGTTCGACATGGATGCGGGATATCGGCCCGCCGATGGGATCGGCAGATTTCTGACTGGAACTCCCAGTGTTCCGGGGCTGATCGCAGTCGACGAAGGCGCCAAGCTCGTTGGCGAGGCCGGCATTGCGCGTATTCGTGCCAAGTCGATTCTGCTCACCGAGTATCTGGTCAAGCTCGCCGATGCGTGGCTGACTCCGCTCGGGTTTTCGATTCAGTCTCCTCGCGAAGAAACCCGTCGCGGAGGTCATGTCGTTCTCGCTCACGATGATGCCTACCGCATAAGCATCGCCGCGGGGCAAGCTGGCGTGATTACTGACTCGCGGCCGCCCAACTTGATCCGGATCGCACCTTCGCCGTTGACGACGGCGTTCGTCGATGTCTGGGAGGGCCTGAGTCGAATCCGTGACGTCGTCGCTTCGAATGCGTACCTCGCCCTGCCCGACGAACGAGCCCGCGTGACTTGAGCAGTTCATGAGCGGAGGCATTGAATCTGATGAGTCGGTGGTGAGTGGCAGCGCGGACTCGCCCAATCGAACATTCTCCTACGGCCCCGAGCCGGACCATCAAGTCGATGTCTACTCACCTGTTGAGATAGGTGTTGAACCGGCGATCTGTTTGATCCATGGCGGATTCTGGCGACAGGAGTACGACCGGGCGCATTGCCGGCCCATGGCTGCGCGGTTAGCCGAGCTGGGTTACGCCGTCTTCGTTCCTGAGTACCGGCGAGTGGGTGGCAACGGAGGATGGCCGCACACGTTTGACGATCTGAGATCGGCTCTTGCGGCGATTGGTTCGCAGAGCGAACGCTTGCTGCTTGTCGGACACAGCGCCGGTGGACAGCTCGCGCTGTGGCTCGCTGTGTGTCACCAGACACCAGAAATGCTTGGCGTCCTTGCCCTTGCACCCGTAGCTGACCTCGTTGAGGCAGAGCAGCTCAAGTTGGATGCTGGAGCGGTACGTGACCTGATGGGAGGTACTGCACTGCAGTTCCCCGACCGCTACCGGATGGTTAACCCCGCTGCATACCCTGCGCCGTCAGTTGCCACAGCGATCGTTCACGGTGCCGACGACAACATCGTGCCCGTGCACATGTCGCACAACTATGTGAAAAATCGGCCAGGAGTTGCGCTGGAAGTCCCCGAGTGTGGACATTTTGAGCTGATTGACCCGCAGGCGCCGGAGTTTGCTCACGTCGTGGCCGCCCTTGGTGTCTTGCGTTGACGAGGCGAACGGCGTTCGCCAGGGCTAGGACGCGTCGCCGAATGTCGCACGAAACGCGGTCGTCAACTCCGCTGCCTCGGTTGCTGACAACGGTGTGCGTTCGTCCTGGGCGAGTTCGCCAGTCAGCGCGATAGTCAGTTTGAGCTGTTCCAGATAGCGATCGCATCCTGGGCACTCCGCAAGGTGTGAGCTGATCGACGCTGCAGTCGCATCGTCGAGGGCCCCCTCCAGATATGCGGTTAGTAGCTCAACAACATTGCGGCATGCCCAGTCGTCAGTCATCTGTGCCACCGGTGACAAAGGTTTCGAGCGCAGTTCGCAGTTGGACACGGCCACGGTGCAGCAGGACCCGTTGGTTTGCCGCGCTCACGCCTAGGACGTCGCAGACTTCCTCCGAAGTCAACCCGTCGATGTCTCGCAGTGCCACCACTGTTCGTTGGCGTTCCGGTAACGCATGCAGGGCCTTGATCAGAGTCCGTCGAATCTCCCCCGACAGCGCCAACCTCTCCGGCCCCCACTTTCCAGGTTCTCCGAGCGAGGTCCAGTGACCTTCCCACTGTTCCCCAGCCGCTCGGAATCGGCCGGGATTTTCGGTCCGCCCTTCTTCGGCCGGCGACAGGCTGGACCACGGCGTTGCTCGAGCGTCCTTGACGCCGTACTTGCGCGCAATGTTGCTCAAGATGCTCAGTGACCAGGTTCGAAGGGCCGACTCGCCGCGAAATGCTGGGAGGCCCCGAACGACCGCGAGCCACGTCTCCTGAACGACTTCGTCGACGCTGGCCTGTGACTTGACGAAGTTTGAAGCAACTCGACGCATGAGCGGCGTCCAGGCGGTGACGAGCTCTACGAATGCTTGCTCTTCCCCGGACCGAAGCCGCATCAAGAGCTCGCGCTCTTCGTCTTGCTGCACCGCGGCCCTCCAATCCTCGTGCGCCGACGAGGGATGAGGCTACGCCACCGTGGGTCATACGAGCGCGGGATCCTGGCTGATGTGAAGGAGCGCCGGGCCGGTGGATCGGAACAGCTCAGACATGGCGTCCTCTAGCTGGTCGCCACTGTTCACGCTGATTCCAATGGCGCCGCACAGCCTGGCGTACTCGGCAAAGTCTGGGTTGACCAGAGAGGTCTGCCAGACCGGACGTTGCTCGGCGAGCTGCTCTTTCGAAATCTTGCCGAGCGATCGGTTGTCGAGCAGTACATGCTTGATGGGGATGCCGTACTTCACGGCAGTCGTAAGCTCGGCCAGGTACTGACCGAAGCCGCCATCGCCGGTTACGGCAATGATCGGTCGATCTGGTGCCGCCGCCCAAGCGCCCATCGCCGCTGGGAAACCGAAACCGATGGACCCGAGGTATCCAGACATGAGCACTGGCTGACCCTTGGATTCGAAGTACCGACCAAATGCGTACGCGTGATTTCCTACGTCGACAGCAATCACGGCATCGGCAGGTGCATGTCGAGACAACGCGGCAAACACGCTAGCCGCGGCAACACCGCGTCCCCGTTCGTCACCGGCGCGACGCTGTTTCTCACTCCGCCACAACTGCCATCGTTCGGCAACGTCGCTGCGTTGGTTGGTTGCCTTCTCGTCGCGTAGCCGGTCGATCAAGCCGCCGACGGCAAGTGCTGCGTCGCCGAGGACTCCGACGGCAACCGGATCAAAGCGACCGATTGCTGCTGGGCTCTCGTCTATCTGGATAACGGGCTTGTACGTTGCGATTCCAGTGTGGTTCGCAAACGACGCCCCGATGACCAGCAGCAGGTCGCTTTCGTTCATCAGCCAGCTGGCAACCGGGGTCCCGCTTCGTCCTAGTACGCCGCCGGCGAGCTCGTGATCGTCCGGCAGATAACCCTTGGCCTTGAACGTGGTCAGCACGGGTGCACCGAGGCGCTCAGCCAACGCCCGCACCTCAGCCTTTGCCCCTTCTGCGCCGTGGCCAACGATGATCACCGGACGAAGCGCCGCGGATAGCGCCTCGGCCGCGGCCGATAGCGAGGATGCAGAAGGTGTTTGCCTTCTATCTGCGGCGCGGCCCTCAGGAGCAGACGCTGCGTCCGCTGACGGGACGTTTTGTAGCTCGTCTGGCAGAACCAGATGTGAGACGCCGCGTGAGTCGAGCGCATGCTTGGCGGCAATCGCGGTGAGTTCTGCGTGGTCGCTTCCGGCGCCGAGCGTCGCGGTGGAAACTGCAACGTCGCGGAAGATGGCGCTGAGGTCGAGGTCCTGAAACGCGCCTCGACCTAGTGCCTTGCTCGGAACCTGACCGGACAACGCGATCACCGGCGCGCCGTCGAGCTTTGCGTCGTACAGGCCGGTCAGGAGGTTGGTGGAACCGGGACCGGCAATCGCGATGCAAGCGGCCAACTCGCCGGTGAGCTTGCCGTACGCGCTCGCCGCGAATGAAGCAGCACCCTCGTGACGGATACCGATGTATCGAAGGTCGCCACGCTCCTCCGCTCGACGGAGCGCGTCGGCGAGTCCGAGGTTGGAGTGGCCGACCATCCCAAACACAGCCTTTACGCCCCAAGCGACCATCGTCTCCACAACAACGTCACTCACGGTGCGGACGTCATCGGCGCGCGGTGGAAGCTGGACGTAGACGCCATCTGGTCGGGCTTCGATCGGGAACGTGGGGACACCGTCTGAGAAACCTGAAGGTGGCTTGCCGGTGATCGGGTCATAGTCATAGCCGTGCCAGGGGCAGCGAAGCCAGCCGCGTTCGATCGAGCCTTCACCAAGGGGTCCGCCCTGATGTGGGCATCGGTTATCAAGCGCTCCGATGAGCCCGCGACAGCGACTGACCGCCACTGGACGTCCATCA
>DATKIY010000010.1:0-10473 GCA_035543875.1 Actinomycetes bacterium
CCTGCACAGCGCTGTCCCGATCCTTCGACGTCGGGTCCTTGACGAACTCCAACGCCATGAAGCAGCCCTGCACACGTACGTCTCCCACCTTTGCGTGTCGTTCTACAAGTGGTTTTAGCCGCTCGACACCGACGTTGTGAAGTGCACGAACGTTGGCCAGCACGCCCTCATCTTCGAAGATGTTCAGAGTTTGAAGTGCTACCGCGCACGACGCGGGCAGCCAGGCCCAGGTACTACCTGTGGAGACGTCGTCGTAGCCACCCATCGCATCTTCGGTGCCGAGCACGGCACCGATCGGCATGATGCCGCCCCCCATGGCCTTGCCTAAGCACATGAGATCGGGACGCAAACCCCAAAGATCAGCCGCAAACAGCTCTCCCGTGCGACCAAAGCCGGTCTTGACCTCATCGAGGCACAGCAGCCACCCGTGCTCCCGACACAACGTCTGCAGTGCGACCCAAAACGACTCGGATGGGGCGACGACGCCGCCTGACCCAAGCACGGGTTCGATAACTACCCCGGCCACGTCTGCTGGATCCACGACATGGAAGAGAAGATGGTCACGAATAAAGTCGACGGTGCTGTCGCCCGTGCCTCCTGGACGCGGGGCGCCGAACGGTGACCGGTACGCATGCGGGTACGGCGCATGAACAAAACCACCACCGAGCGATCGCATTCCCTTGCTGATCTCGTGGTGCTCCGCGCCTAAGGATGCTGTTGTGGTCGACTCGCCGTGGTAGCTGCCGTGAAAGGCGAGGACAATCGGTCGTCCCGTTGCTCGGCGCATGAGCTTGAGCGCCGTTTCTACTGCCTCTGTGCCGTTGAGCGCCAGGTCGACGCGGGTAAGGCCCTCCGGCGCGACTGCAAGCAACCGTCGGGCTAACGGCTCCATCAAAGTGTGTGGCAGGGCGTGGCTGTCCTCGTTGCCGTAGCGCATCAGCATTTCCGTTGCGGCCGCCACGAGATCTGTCCGGCCAGCACCGAAGGGCACTGAGGCTGACGAGCTCGCAAGGTCGACGAAGACATTGCCATCGAGGTCCTCGACGAGCCAACCCTCTTTTCTTGCCGCAACAAAGGGATAGGTGTGAGAGGTGAGGCCCGGGTAGAACACCTGGCGCTGCGCGTCCAACTCAGCCTTACTCAATGGGCCAGGCAGAGATCCGATGATGCGGGGTCCGACAAGACTCATGTGCGCGCTCCCGTCGTGTGGGTTCGCCTGGTTCGACCGAGGTCACGCAGTACTTCTCTCGCGCAGTTACGTCCGTTTGCCCCAGTGACCCCGCCGCCTGGGTGTGTGCCAGCCCCGCACAGGTAGAGGTCACCCACCGGCGTTCGATAGTCCGCCCAGCCACGCACGGGACGGAAGGCGAACAACTGGTCGAAAGACATGTCACCGTGTAACGCGTGGCCACCTGTCATGCCAAATAGTCGCTCAAGGTCGAGTGGACTGAGTACCTGGCGATGAACGATCAGGTCTGGCAGGTCAGGCATGAATTCCGCTAGTCGGGAAACAGCCGCGTCAGCAACCTTTTCCTTGATGTCGTCCCAGTGACCTTCGGCCAACGTGTACGGCTGCGAGTTGACGTCGATCGTCACAACATGGTGGCCAGCTGGCGCGAGCGAGGGGTCATGAACCGTCGGGAAGCACACCTCGATGTGCGGGTCGTCTCCCGGAATCCCTTGCTTAGCCTGTGCCTGAGCACGGTCGAGATCCGAAAGCCAACCGGAGATCTCCATGATCCCCCGGTGGTAGGGCTGCTCGCCGCCGCCGAGCCCACGAACGTGCGGCAACCCGGAAACTCCGAGCGTGATTTTCATGCTCGTACCTTCGATGCGGTACGCACGAATTGCGGATTCGAATGTCTGGGGCAGTGAGCCTTCTGGGACAAGGTCAAGAAAAGTGCGTTGCGGGTCGGCATTCGAAAGCACCGTGCCGGATGTGAGGACCGAGCCGTCGGCAAGCCTGACCCCATATGCGCGTCCGGCTCGCACCAGAATCTCGTCGACCTCACTGTCGGTGCGGATCGTGGCGCCCGCCTCGATCGCCGCGTCGGCCAGCATCTCAGTCACGCGACCGATCCCGCCACGCACAAACCCCCAGCTGCGAACGCCAGCGCCTGTCTCCTCTGACGCGTGGTCGTGCAGCAACACGTAAGCAGTCCCGGGATCGGATGGGCCGAGCACGCTGTCATTGATGGCGTGCCATCCGAAAGCAGCCTTGACCTGTTCCGACTCGAAGTACTGTTCGAGCAGTTGAGTGGCTGACGTTGCGAACAGGTGACCTGCGTCGATCACCTGCCCGCGATGCTTAAGCGCGTGCGAGCCAAGTCGCGCGAGCGCACGCAACCCAGTCGTTCGCAGCTTCGTGCTCGGTGGCGTCCAGTCGATCATCGGCGTCACTAAGCCAGCAATGGCACCAAGGTCTTCCTCGAACGCCTGCAGAGCAGTCGCATCATGCTCTGAGAACTCGGCTATGTTTCGGGTCGTCACCGCCAGGTCGTCGTCGACGTAGAGGTGTCCACCGCGGTCGAAGACATGCAGCGACGGCCCCGCCGGGTCTACGACCAGCCCGCGCTCAGCAAGCCGGCAGTCCCGCCAGATTGCTTCGCGGAGCATGGACAGCACATACGCCCCAGTCGACGCACGGAACCCGGGCGCGAACGTTTCGGTGACACATGCGCCACCGACGAATGGTCGCCTCTCAAGCACCAGTGGTCTGAGCCCTGCCTTGGCGAGATAGAAAGCTGCGACCAGCCCGTTGTGGCCACCTCCTACGACGATCACGTCGTGCGTTGAAGCCACGTCAAGTCTCCAGTCGGTTGATGCGCGCAAGTCGGTAGGCAACGGCCGCCACGATCCCTGAGCAGACCAAAAGCATCAGGCTGAGCGCGGCGCCCTTGGCCAGGTCGCCCTGTTCAAGAATCAGGTCGTTGACCGCTTGGCCCAGCATGTATCCGCTTGTTCCGCCGACCAGCGTCGGCGCTGCGAAATCGGTAAACAACGGGATGTAGACGAGCAGGATCGCTACGAAGATGCCAGGAGCGGCAAGCGGCAGCAGAATCCGACGAGTCGTGGTCCACCAGCCCGCGCCGAGATCTTGCGCGGCCTGGAACAGCCGGGGATCAATCGCTTTCATGGCGGCATACAGCGGGATGATCGTGTAGGTGATCCATCCCGTCGAAAGAACCACGATCACGGCGAACTTGTTGAACAGCAGTGCGTCGATCGGCTGGTCGATGATGCCCAGCGCCTCGAGCGTCCCGTTGATGATGCCATTTCGCCCGAGCAGCATTCGCCACGCATAGATGCGCACCACTGGGTTGAGCTCATCGAGTACCACGATGCCGAGAAGCAGTGGAATCTCAAACCGACCAGCCTTGAACGCCATCACGTACGCGAGTGGGATGCCGATCAAAAGCTGGACGACCATCGCCGAGGTTGCGATGACTACGGTCGTCCACGCCACCGTCAGATAAAGCTTGTCGGTGAGGAGCGACGTGTAGCTACTGAGCGACCAGATCGACTCGGCGCCGTTCGTACCCATCCCAAAACTGATCAGAGCCAGGATGAACATGGGAAGCACGAAAAGCAGTAGAAGCACGAGCATCGGAACGCTGAGGTACGCCGCCGGCAACCAACGCGCACCTGGACGGCGCGCTCGAGACCTCTGCTTGGCCGGTGCGACACCGGGCGGGGCAGGCGGACTGACACTGGTCGTCGCCGTCATCGCACTCCCCCAGCAACCATGACCGCCATGTCGTCGGCCGTTCCCCGGCGCTTGGAGACGCTACGGATTCCCCACCACAGCAGGTACACGATCGCGATCTGCACAACGGAGATCAGCGTCGACATCGCGTTGACCACGGGAAGGTTCTCGGAGTGACGAAGCACCGAGTAGACCCAGACCGGAAATGTTTGGTCATATCCCCCGTTGAAGAAGCTGATCTCGAAGTTGTTGAACGACCATGCGAAGGCAAAGATCGCGGACGCTGCCAGTGCTGGGGCCAGTTGTGGGAGGACGACCTTGACCATCATTTGTGCCTGTGACGCTCCAAGGTCTAAGGCGGCTTCCTCTTGTGAACGTTCGAAACGCACAAGTCTTGAGGCGACCAGGGCTGTGACGAGGGGGAAGGTCGTCATGATGTGCATGGCGCCGATGGTCTTGAGCGACAGGTCAATCTGAAGTGTGGCAAACAGCAAAAGCCCAGCCACACCCATGACTAGCCACGGAACAACCAACGGCGCACCAACGAGTCCCGACCAGGCTGCCCGGCTGCGGAAGCGAAACCGAGTAATGGCCCACGCCGTTGCGGTTCCCAGGATCACGCAGATCGGAGTCACCACCGACGCAAGCACGAGTGAGTTCACCAATGCCTTAAGCGCGTCCGGATCAGTCAGCGCATCGCGATACCACTGCGTGGTGAACCCTTCAAAAGGCAAAGCGATGATTGACGAGTCGTTGAACGAGAACAGGGCCAGGAGCAGAATTGGACCTACGAGGACAACCGCTACCGCCAGCACGAGCAAGACGGACAACGAATCGGGAGCGCGGGTCCTCGCACTCATCCGACTTGTACCTCCTGCCAGGCCGCGTCCCATTCAGTGGGGTTAGCTGGTTCGACCTCAGCGATCAGATTCTTCAAGGCCGCCGGGTCCGCACTTTCCCGTTCGTCAGCCGGGATGAGCGGCAGGGCTTTCGGGTTGGTGATCGCGTAACCAAGGTCAGCGGTGACTGCCTGCATCGGCGGAGACAGAAAGTGTTCGATCATCGCGTACGACGCAGGAATGTTTTCGCTCTCTGAACTGATTCCCAGGCCACACACCCACGACAGACCGCCTTCTTTGGGGGCCACCCAGGTGACATCAACGCCGGCTTCTTGGAGCTTGGTCGCTGTCCCCCGGCCGCCATCGGAGATCACGATCTCTCCTGACTTAAACAAATTCACCATGTCCGAGTCGGAGTCGGCAAAGGTTCGGAACTGGTCCCGGTGCTCCAGCATGTAGTCACGCACTTGCGTGATCTGTTCGGGCGTCATGTTCATTGGGTCGGTGATCCCCAGGCTCAGTGCGGTCACCGCCATTGGTGTCAACGACCCACCACCGTCGAGAGCCACTCGGCCCTTCAGCGCAGGATCGTAAAGCTTAGTCCAGCTATCGACTCCTTCAGGGAACTCGGATGTGACGTAGATGATGCCGTGCGGACCGGCCGAAAGCGGAACCATCCACGTCGTGCCGTCGACGGTCACGCCGTCAGCATCGCGGTATATCGGTGCGAGATCGTCCCAACCGTCGACCGCTTTGGTGTCAATGGGCGCCAGCAGGCCGGCGTCGACGAGCGGACTTGACTCATCGAGGCACACCTCGATGACATCTGTGCCAAAGCCACCCTCGATTTTTGCTGCAGCCTGCGCATCGCTGTTGAACGTTGCCGTCTTCACGTCGACGTTCGGATACGCCTTGTCGAATGGCTCCATGATGAGAGGGTCGATCGTGTCGTCGTAGGTGAACATCCGCAGAGTTCCTTCGACCGCACCATTAGGAGAGCTGCTAGGTGAATCGCCGTCCGACGAGTTCCCACACGCAGCGAGCAGTCCCATGGCCGCGATCAGGCCCGCCGCGATCGCTGGCCGTCGGCTGACGTGGCGTCGATTTCGAGTTGCGTTCACGGCGGTACCTTTCATTAGTAGGGACCTGCTCATGTGAGCACCGGGCCAATCACGTGCGAACCTTCGGGAGACCAAGAGGCGAAGACCGACTCTCCCGGCCGTAAGGAGCTGACGCTCGAGTCATCGCTCATTCGCCGCACCACCAGAGTCTGGCCGCCCCTTAACAACACGGATACCTGAGTGAGCGACCCGAGGTAGACCAGGTCAGTGACGGCGCCGCGCACGAGGCTCTCGTCAGGGTCAAGCACGTCCGGGGCATGCGTGTGCAACACGATGCGTTCGGGGCGAACGGTCACCTGTACTCCCCCAGAGGTGGTGAGAAGCCCTGCATCCGTCGCGGGGCGAGCAGTCAAGCGATCACCATCACCAAGGTCCGCCCGGAGTAGCCGATCGCTCGCCGTGCAGTCCTTCATCACGAGCACATTGGACGTACCAATAAATTCTGCAACAAATGCAGTTGACGGACGTTCGTACATGGTCCGTGGATCGGCGAGCTGCTCAACCCGGCCGTTGGAAATGACCGCAATCCGGTCTGACATCGTGAGAGCTTCTTCTTGGTCGTGCGTGACGTAGAGGAAAGTGGTGCCGGTTTGCTGGTGGACGCGACGAAGTTCGGTCTGCATCTGTTTGCGTAACTGAAGATCTAGCGCACCAAGTGGCTCGTCGAGCAGCAGGGCGCGTGGCCGGTTGACCAACGCCCGCGCCAGTGCGACTCGCTGTCGTTGTCCACCGGACAGCTGGGAGGGGCGCCGTTCCACGAGTCCTTCTAGACGCATCGTTCGAATCACGTCGGCGACTCGTTCGGTCGTCTCCGCACGACCAAGCCGCTTGATCTTCAACCCGAAGGCGATGTTGTCGCCGACGGTGAGATGCGGGAAAAGCGCGTAGTCCTGAAACACCATGTTCAGTGGTCGCTTAGCTGGACGACGTTGAGTGACGTCCTCTTCGCCGACGAGAATGCGCCCAGCGGTCGGCAGCTCGAATCCCGCGACGAGCCGAAGTGTCGTGGTCTTGCCGCAACCACTGGGACCGAGGAGTGAGAAGAACTCGCCAGCGCCGATCTCAAGGTCGACGTCGTCGACTGCAGTCACATCGGCGAACTGCTTGGTGACATGGTCGATGTGGATGGCCCCGGCGGCGGCCGACAGCTGCTGGTCAGAGGTCATCAGCGCCTCGGTCATGACAGCTCCCCCGACTCTGCGACGAGCACGAACAAGTCATTGACGTTGGTCCCTGTGTGGCCGGTGGACACCGCTGCATTCAGTGCCTTGCAGACTGCACTCGAACGCTGGGCGGCTAGCCCCGACAGTACGTCGACACCGCGCGCCTCAGCCAGGTCCATCGTCGATCCGTCCACCAGTCCACCCGCGAGTTCGGTGCCACCATCTGACCCGTCGGTGTCGAGGAAAAGCGCGGCAGCGCGGTGGTTGCGTAGCGCAGACGCTGCGGACAGTGCTGCGTGTTGGTTCGGCCCTCCCTGGCTGAACGCCTCGGGTGAGTCGACAGTGACCACGGATTCGCCACCACAACCAAGCAGCATGACGGGCTGGGTGTGGCCCTCGGTCAGCTTTGAGATCAATCGATGAGCGAGTCGAGGTCCCACCTCATCGGCTGCGCCTTCGACCTCTTCTGTAACGACCACCGGGCGGAAGCCCAAGGATTGCGCAGCGTCAGCCATGGCGGCGACGGTCGAAGCGCCATCAGCAAGCATGACGGTCTGCGGTTCGTTGGCCAGGGTTGGCGTGGGCAGATCAGCTTCCAGATGCGCCCGGACACTGGATGGAATCTTGTCCCAAAGCTTGGAGGACGAAAGAACAGACTTAGCTTTGGCTGACGTCGCGCTGTCTTGAACCGTCGGGTCGGTGACGACATCTAGCTGGCTACCTGCAACATCCGACACCGTGAGGTTGACGACCGTCGCAGGTGCAGCAGCGAGCGCCACTCGACCGCCCTTTACCTTCGAAACGGATTTGCGAACCGCGTTGATCTCGTCAATGGCCAAGCCGCTGGACAGCAGGAGCTGGTGCAAGGTGCGTTTGTCGGTAGCGGATACCCCTTCAGCAGGGAGCGAAGCCAGCGCCGAACTGCCACCGGTAAAGCACGCCAGCACTAGGTCTTCGGAACCTGCGTTCTGCGCCATGGCCAAGATTCGCTTAGCGGCTTCGATGCTGCGTTCACTGGGCAGCGGATGATCAGCGTGGATGACCTCAATGTGCGAAAGCGCGACTAGGTCGGGGTCGCGCACGGCCACCACTCCGCCGGCGATCCGCCTACCGAAAATCGCCTCGAGCGCTGCAGCTATCGGGTAGCTGGCTTTACCAGCGCCGAGCACCCAAATCCGTGAAGTTGGCGTGAGTTGGTACTCGCGTGTTCCCACTCTGACGGTGTTGGTTGCTGGCACATAGTTGACCTGCCTGCTGGTCGCGGCGCCTGGATCTGCGGCCATCAGACCGGCAACGGCCACTTGCAACGCTGCCCGACGAAGTTGCGCGCATGGCCCGGCGAGCAATCCCGGTGACGCGTCCACCAGCTTTGCCACTCGCTCGGCTGTGACACTCGACAGGTCCGCGTCGGTAGGCGCAGTACGGCCAGGTGGCTGGGCCGATACTTCCGTGTTCGACATGTCCGGCTCCGAAATCACCGAGCGCTAGGTCCGAAGACGTTGCCTGCGTACTTTGCCTGTGCGCCGAGCTCTTCCTCAATTTGTAGGAGGCGGTTGTACTTCGCCGTACGTTCACCACGCACCGGCGCCCCCGTCTTGATTTGTCCTGCACCGAGCGCAACCACAAGATCAGCGATGATGGGGTCCTCTGTCTCCCCCGACCGCTCGGACACCACGACGCTGTAGCCATTGTGGAACGCCATGGTTGCGGCGTCCCACGCTTCGGAGAGAGTGCCGATCTGATTCACCTTCCACAGCAACGAGTTCGCCGAACCCGATTCGAGGCCGCGCGCAAGTCGAGCAGGGTTAGTCGTGAATAAGTCGTCTCCAACAATTTGGATTCCGCTTGCCTCAGTAATTGCCGCAAACCCTTCGAAGTCTTCCTCCTGCAGCGGGTCTTCGATCGTTACCAGGTCAAAGTCCTCGATCAGCTGCAGATAGCGCGCTATGAGTCCATCGCGGTCAAGGACTTTGCCGGCCAGTGTGTAGCGGTCGGTTCCTGGGTCGTACCAGTGCGATGCTGCGCAGTCGAGCCCGTAGGAGATCGAATGCGCCCACCCAGACTTGTCAACGGCTTCGTGCAGCAGCTCCAATGCCTCGTCTGGTGAGGAGATCGGCGGCGCAAACCCCCCTTCGTCGCCAGTGTTCAGTGCCACCTTGCCAAACCGTGCCAACAGGATTCCAGCCAGTACTAGGTTGACCTCCGTTGAGATTTGAAGTGACTCCAACATGCTCGTCGCCCCGACCGGCAAGATGATGAACTCCTGGAAGTCAAGGTCGTTGGATGCATGACGACCGCCATTGATGAGGTTGACCAGCGGCACCGGGAGGACGTGGGCGTCCGCGCTCAGGTGGCGATAGAGCGGGCGGTCCCCCGCTGCAGCCGCAGCACGTGCACCAGCAAGTGAGACACCAAGGAGTGCGTTGGCACCCAGTGCAGACTTGTCTGAGGTTCCGTCGAGCTCGATCAGCCTGGCGTCAAGCTCGCGCTGCGACTCGACCGACGTGCCAACTAACGCCGGGGCCAATACCTCATTGACGTTTCTGACCGCCGAGAGCACCCCAAAACCTCCGAAACGCGATCCCCCATCGCGCAGCTCATGCGCCTCGTTGGAGCCGGTGGAGCGGCCACTCGGTACGTCGGCGCGCACCACAACTCGGCCACCAGCTACCGCCAAGTCGACCTGCACCGTCGGCAACCCTCGGCAGTCGAGGACCTCACGTGCGCGAACGGAGGTGATCGTAAGGTCGGTCATGGTGACTGAAACTCCCTGCTTGTGGTGTGAGCGCTCGGATCCCCGGCGAACTCGTCGGGTGGTTCTGCGGGCAGACTCAGGCGAGCGGCTGCCTCGTGCATGTGATGGTCGATCAGCTGCTTCACCTGTGACTCGTCACCAGTGCGGATCGCGGAGAGGATTTCCTCGTGCTCGGTGACAACGCTGTCCCTAATCGGGTAAAAGCGTTCAAGTCGGATCAGACAGAGCCGAGTTTCCGCAGCTAGCGTGCGAAACATCCGTTGCAGTCGCTCGCTGTGCGATCGGTCCACGATGGTGGCGTGAAACTCCAGGTCGATCTCGACGACTTCTGCCCAGCTCGATGCAGCGGCTCCACGAAGTCGCTCAAGGACTACATCAATGGCCGCCATGTCGTCTAGGTCTCCGCGACGGGCTACTAGCACGGCGGCAGCCTTCTCCACCGCAGCACGTGCGAGGTAGATGTCCTTGGCATCGTCGTCGTCTAGTTCGACAACGAAGACACCGCGGTTGCGCTCGCTACGAAGCAGACCTTCCTGGATCAAACGTTGCATCGCTTCGCGGACGGGTCCACGACTTACCTGCAGCTGCCGAGCGAGCTCGACCTCTGCCAGCTGGTGATGCGGGGGGAAGGTGCCGTTAAGGATCCCCTCACGGATCTGATCCGCGATGAGTTCCGGAGTCGACTGGAGGCGAAGTGGTTGCAGGCTGCTCACCACCCGTACTCACCTCCAGCGTCACTCCCAGGCACCCGATCCCGAGGAAACTTCACAAGCCCAGCGAGGACCAGTCGCCGGAAATGGCGCAGGTGATCCCGGGTACCTGGATGTTGACGAACAGCCACTGCCCATCAGGAGAGAACGTCGGACCAGCGAACTCGGAGAACCCAATT
>DATKIY010000011.1:0-22779 GCA_035543875.1 Actinomycetes bacterium
CGTGTAGCTCGCCAGCCGCTCCGCCCAGTCAGTGCGCCAGTGCGAGCGTTTCACGCGATGGAACTGCATGACGTTGTATGTCTTGGGATCGTTTGGGTCGTACGGCCACCAGTCGTTTTGGTCGACGATCCGATAGGGCAGGTCGACCCCGGGAGGTTGCCTCAGCCCAAATCCGCGGAGCAGGTCAAACGTTCCAGCTGGTGTCTTGCCCGTGTTCTGCAGCCGATTTGCAGCACGTCGAAACCCACTCCAGCCGATTCGCGCTGGAACTGGACCGAGTCGCCGATGCCAGACGTCGGATTTCCCGAGTTGCCAGGTCTGCAACCGAGCATGGCTGGTGTTCCAGTCGGCGGCTGTGACCACCACAACCTGCCGAGACTCGCCGAGGTGAGCGAGACGCTCAGGTAGCGGCGCTCTGGTTGCTCCCGCGGCGGGGACGGTCACGGCCAACGAGGCGAGTACGGCGCAGGTCGCTAAGGCCGCTGACACAGTCAGGGCAGCCTTGCGACGAATCATTGGACCAGTATCGACGAGCCAGGCGGGTTGCTTGATGCGACGCTCAGTTCCGCTGGAACATCCCCATTGCTACGGCCAGTCCCAGCACGGAACGCGGTGCATACGGTGCACGCCACATTCCCCCGTGTAAGGCCTCTTGGACGAGAAGCTCATATGGATCATCAAGTGGCGTGTCAGCGTGTGCGACCGATGCCGGGTTAGCGACGTCGTGCGCCAGCAGGGCGGCCATCAAGGTGCTGCTGGTCGCTGGGTTGAAGATCTCAAGCCCAAACCTGTGCGCGCCGGCGTACGCGGCCGCCAGCAACCGGTTGCGGATCACCGACTTCGTGCGGGTGGCTGGCGCGACGTTGATCGAAACAAAGACACCGTGCCCTCGGACGAGATCAGCTCGCCAACGTTGTACGCGCTTAGCTAGTGCGTAGTTGGGTCCTTGTTGTGGGACGAGTGCATCCGCTATGCCATAGCGAAGCCCACTGGATGTTGTTTCGGTCGTGGTGTAGTTCGGTCTGTACATTCGGCCACCAGTCAGCCCGCGCGCGCTAATGACAAGCGCTCGCGACTCCTTGTGCTGGCGTTGCGAGTACTCAACGATGCTGCTCGGTACTGCGTACGCGTCGGTCGGGGTAGCCAGATACGCCAAGCTGACATCGCTGCGCGTTGCGAGTAGCCGCTTGATGATCGCGTCGATGGCAACCGACGTCCGAACATGTAACGAACCGGGCGCATACACATAGTCGCCCAACACGTACGGGCCAGGTAGTTGCTCAAGCCAGGCACACACTTCTGGTGTTTGGGTGAGGATGTCTACGCCGGCCAATGACGCGAGTTGCGCATCTGTGGAATGCGTCGATGGCGCCCCTCGGATCGGGAGCGTCAGTTTTCCTGGCGACTGGCGAGCAATCGCCAAGACCCGCTGCCAAAGTTCTGGGTCGGGGAGGTCAACCGCCACGACGTGAGCACCCCAGCTCAGCAGCGAGCGCAGCGGCCCCATCTCCGAACCGGCACCCATCACCACGAACGTCGTGTCCCGCAGCTGCAGCCAGTCGGGGTTGTCCATCAGCGTTCGAAGGGCGTCGGAGAACGACGGCTCGGCGATTCCCTGGGCTTGCCACGCGTCGAGAGTGCGTCGTAGGGCGTCTCCAGTGAGTCGTTGACCGCGGTAAGGCACGGAGAGGTCGGTCACCGCTGGTTGGACGCCATTGCCTTGGATCGTCCAGGTGCGTACGTAGTGGGCACGCGGCACGCTGAGCGCGTCGGCTAGTGAAAGCTCCGCGCCATGACGTAGATACCGAAACTCGTTGTGAACAGAGTTCAGTCCATCGGCTGCAATCAGTGGTGCATGTTGACCAGCCGACAGTCTCGTCAGCTCCCGAAAGTGCTGGACATACTTGCTGCGCCAGTTTGTTTCGTCCCTGGCTGCTTCGTGGATCGCGG
Organism: Actinomycetes bacterium; assembly: GCA_035543875.1. GTDB lineage: Bacteria > Actinomycetota > Actinomycetes > JAHEKZ01 > JAHEKZ01 > DATKIY01. Next base: position 1,951 of record DATKIY010000011.1, read on the forward strand.
TGTCCACTCTTCGCGTCGCCGCAGCAATGACGTGACGACCCGTACTGAGCGTGCTGCGTTCACCGTCGACAAGCGGAAACACCACTCCGGCATCCGAGGCTGGAGAGCGACCTGAAGTTGCGGTCCGAGTCACCGTGGATCAGCCCCCGCACGCGTGGCGGCGCGTTCTAGTCGGTCGCGCACAGCCGTACCTAGCCCCGTATCGGGCGGAAGCACCGCTAGCACGACATCCATGCCCAGTTCATCGGCTCGTCGAAGACGGTCATAGAGGGTCCGTGCGTATTCGGCCACGTCCGGTGACAGGAACCGCACAGCGCTTTCACCCTCGACGTCATCAGCCTCAAGCGCCAACACCGCGACCCGACGATCGACGTTCTGTGTCAGCTGCAACAACGACTGGTTGGCATTCTCGGTTTCACATACGACGACGACGGCTCGGGGCGAGTAGTGACTGGCGAGCGTCCCCGGTGCTCGCACGTCAGTTGGCCGCGTTGAAGGACGCAGCCCAGTGATTTGCTCGATCTGGTCGGCGTTGATCTGACCTGGCCGAAGAATCCGCGGTTGGGCACCGGTCGCGTCGACGATGGTCGACTCAACCCCGACCCGGCTCGGTCCGCCGTCGAGGATTCGGTCGGTGCCTGCATCAAGCGCGTCACCCAGCTCGGCCAAGACATGAGCCGCCGACGTCGGACTAACGCGACCGAAACGGTTGGCCGAAGGAGCGGCAACGGCCCCGCCGAACCCTTCGAGCACTTGATGAAGCAGGGGGTGAGCCGGTACGCGCAAACCCACCGTGTCCTGACCGCCGGTGAGGTGGTTGCCTGCGCGCGCCGAGCGCGCTAGTACCAACGTGAGCGGCCCAGGCCAACACGCGTCAATGAGCAGGCAGGCCCACGCGGGCACGTCGGCGGCCCATTCGTCGACCGCGCTGGCATGGGGTAGGTGAACGATGACCGGATGATCAGTCGGTCGGCCCTTGACCGAGTAGATGCGACGAACCGCCGTCACGTTTTCGGCGTCAGCGGCGAGCCCGTAGACCGTCTCGGTGGGCACTGCCACCAAGCCGCCAGCTTGCAGGGCCCGCACCGCGTCTAAAACATCGGTGGTGAGCAGCGAGGCCATCGCCCCAGTCTGCTGCTTGTCCCAGTTATCGGCTGGGACGGGTCCTGCCGGCTAGCTCCTGCTAGGCGACGGCAGCGGTGGCAAGGCGACGGGCCTTACGCTGGCGTGAGCGCCGAAGCGAGCGTCGCTCGGCCTCGGTCAGACCGCCCCAGACTCCGTGCTCGAGCCGCGCCTCCAGCGCAAACTCAAGGCACTGCGTCCGCACGGGGCAGCCACGGCAGACGCGCTTGGCGGCCTGTTCCGACCAATCCCCGTTCGGAAAGAACAATTCAGGGTCGGTGGACTGGCAAGCAGCTTCGTTGTCCCAGTTCATCGCTTCACCTCCGCAAGAGCGCGCTCGCGCGCGGACTTAGGAGAGATAGGACGCAGTGCCGGGACGACCGGTTCCCTTCACGTGGCCAACTTCTGAGAAAGTTCGAAAAATGTTAAAGCCGAGCCCGGATATGCACCGGACGTTGATCATCTTTGGGGGTGCCGCTGCAGGAGTACGGGGTCGAGTGCTTGAAGCAGTCGCGCATCCTGGTGCTGGTATTGACGATGGACACGTCCACGCCGGCGACCTTGTTGCGCCCGAACCCGACGCGCTTGGCACCGTCGCCCTTTCGGTCGAGTTTCATTGCGAAGTTGTGGGATTTGCCGGACGTGAAGCGGACGGTGATGAGCACGCGAGGACCGAACTTGCGATAGGGCCCGTTGAAAAGAATCTTGATGGTGCCCGTTCGTCGAACATTGTCGCCTGGCAGGTAGGTGACGTACGTCGTACTGAGGTGATCATTTGCGACGCCTTGCCAGCCAGTGTCGTCGCCCTTGTTGAGGCCGATCGTGAAGGCCGTCGGCTTCGGATAGGTGTCGCCTTCCTCGTAGGTCTTGGCGGGTCGGAGATTGTCACGCGCAAACAGTGAGAACTGCTTACCTAGATCGCTCTTTTGCTCATGGACGGCTCGACCCAGTGCGCGCATCGAGAAAGTTTTCATCCGGTCGGTTGAGACTTGCGTGGCACTGTCGTCGGCGAAACGCCATGCGCGTTTGATGATGTCTGTCCCAAACTTCTCTGATAGGTAGCGCAAGAAGATCCAGGATCCGTACTCGTGACCATTGCGTCCGAAGTCGAGCGACGTGAAGTTCTTCGACAGCGGGCTCTGCTTCAGTGCATCGCGGTTGAGGTTGATGTCATCGAAGACCTCGTCCTCAACCCAGGTTGCTGTGCCTTCAGAGAACCAGCGGTCCTCTTTGTAGTCATAGGCAAACTGCGATGCGTGGGAAAGCTCGTGGGCAACCGTCACGCGCATGTTGTCGAGTGGGGTGCCGTCGGGGAACTGGCCGGCGCGGAAGTCGTTGTCGACCACCGTGAAAGCTGAGACATCGCGGTACTTGTAGTCGGACTTCTTGGTGAGGCGTCGGTCGTCTGAGGAGGTGTAGCCGGAGAGGCCCTTGGCGCCAGTGTCTGCGAGATAGATGTCGAACTTGGGGCCGCCGCCGTTGATTCGCGAACGTCGATCCGCGAGCGGTGCGCGAAAGCCCAGTTGGTTCACAATCACGTTCCAGCTTGTCCCGGCCGCTGCCAGGGTGCTTTCCGCCTGGTCGGGGATGTCGTCGCCGTCGCTGTCAGCGGCCGGCGGGGCGTCGTCGCCATTGTCGGTCCAGTGCACGCAGATCGGGCGCACTGTGTGGCAAACCGGCGAGTTCGGTGACTCCTGGGTCGACCACTTGATGTTCCGGCCCGTGAACACCCAGCCATCGTTTGGTCGAGCCGCCATCACCGGTGCGGAAAGCCGCTCCGAGACCGGATCAACGGTGTCGTCCGTCCGTCCGTGGGCGCTGGCGCTGGCGTTGACGGTTCGGACCTGGTGACGGGTGGTGTCCGGCGTGGTCGACGGGTTCACGCTCGACGAGAAGCCAAGGGTGAGGGCCACCACAACGATCACAGCGATCGGTGGGAGGGCAACGGACAGTCGTGACATTTGCGCGGGCATGGGGCACAGCATGCTTGGCCAGAGGGTCGACTGCAGCATTCCCCGCCAATGTTCGGACAAACGGGGGATGGGTCCTTACTGGCAGTGAGACCGATCGTGCAGACGGTGGTCAGCCGCCCGCCTGCACTGCCGTCCGGGCAAATGGTTCGCGATCGAGCCAGCATCTCCGGACAACGTCTATTGAACGTCCGGTCAGGTGACAGTGATTTTGGTTGAGTAGAGCCGGTTGTCGTCGACGGGCTGCCCGCCGCCGCACGCATATTGAGTGCGATACCGGAAGCAGTGCGAGTAGCGGGTGCCCGCGTTGCTGAGCGACACGGAGACGCGCCTGACGTTGCCGCGGCCAAAGTCGACCGTGACGCCGCCCTTGCCGGAGCCGTCGAGCGCAACGCGTTTAACGACGTACGTGCCGTTGTCGTAGTGCACGAGCACGCGTGCCTGCGATCCGGTGATCCGTCCCGGCGCATCGACCTGGACTCGTGCGTGCGCGTTCGCACCCACGCTGGACGACGGTCGCGCGCCCGTGTAGAAGCTGGCCAGGTGATCGATTCGGTGGTTGATCCAGCCAGTTGACCGATTGCGGTCCCCGAGCCCGTGGACTTTGTACGACGTGGTGGGGTAGGAGCCGCCTTCGCTGTAGTACTCCTGGGGCGCGAGGTTGGCGCGTGCGTGATCTGCGAACACGTTGCCGAGCGTTGTCCCTTGATTCTCAAGCACCCGGTTGATCCCGCGCAGTGAGTACAAGTTCGGTGCACCCTTGGCGCCGTCGTTGTGCTCCCATGACTTTCGCACGAGGTCCGCGCCAAACCGTTCGGATAGGTAGCGGAAGAAGATCCACCCGCCGTACACCGACAGACCTCTGGAAGTGTCGAGCGGTGTCTCTGGATGCTTCAACGGACTCAGTTTGAGGTACTGCAGGTTGTCGTTGACGCCGTCATAGACCTCGTCTTCCATCCAGGCTGCGGTCGCCTCCATGTACCAGACGTCCTCGTAGCTGTCGTAGCCGAACTGGATCGCGTGGAAGAACTCATGCGCTGCAGTGACCTGGAGGTTCTCAAGCGGTGTGTTGGTGGGGAACTGTGAGTGAGCGAAGTCGTCATCAACGACGCAGTAGCCGGACCGGTCATAGAAGTTGTAGTTCTTGAAGTTGCGACTGTCATCGATCGTGCAGTAGCCGTAGTAGCCAATGTTTCCAATGTCACTTAGGTAGACGTCGAAGTTGGTTCCGTCGTGGTCGACCGACGCCCGCTGGTCGGTGAGGGGTTCGCGGTAACCCAGCTGGTTGGTTTCGACCTCCCACACGTTCTCCATGACCGCGAGGGTGTCGTCGACCTGGTCAGGCACGTTGTTGGCACGGGCGCCAGGAGGTTGGTGTCTGCTGGTGTCGGTCCAGTGGACGCAAACCGGAACAGTCAGACTGCACTGCGGGGAGCTGTTGGCTTCGTCGCCCGGCCATTTCGCACCGATGCGGCTCTCAAGTCCAGTGTGCCCGCCGTTCGGTCGTGCCAGCATCGCCTTGGCGACGGCCCGGTCGTGACCGCGCAGCTGCGGCAGCCGGGCGTCCAGGTCGCGCAGCGTCAGGGTGAGGTCTCGGCCGTGTGCGTTCCCGTTGAGGACGGCCTTGGCTCGCCGAAGCGCCACCTGGGCCGTAGGGATGGAGTCGGGAAGTGCGCCGTCTGAGCTTGCGATTGGGGTAAGTCCGCCCACCGCGCGGGGGCTGGCGGTGCCTGCTTCGGCCGTGGTCACCGACAGCGTGAGTGGGAGCAGTACCGCTCCCAAGGCTGTGGTGACGACAGCGGTCAGCGTTCGATTGACGTGTGAAGGCATTCGATCCCCGAGACGTGAGCAGGTGAGCAGGTGAGTGGGCCTGGCGCGGCCGGTGGTTAGACGCGAAGACTATCTGGCGGGTCCGCCCAACGGGGGGAGGTGGAACGCGGTGGATAGAGCGCGGCTCGATAAACAATCATGCGTGGCTCACCTGAAAGTGCCGACCAGGCGATGACGTTGCGCAGATCGTCAAGGGTCGATGGTTTATCTACTGCGAGGTTGAATGCCCGACCCAGGTCGCTCCAGCGGGGGCTGTCGAGGTCGACTCCGCGCTCAGCATGGCTGGCTCGTTGTTGATCGAAGCGGAGCATTCCGTACCCCTCGTCGTCAATGACAAGCAGAGTCAGGGGCAACTGCTCCTGCGACACCGTGGCTAGCTCGCCCGTGGCCATCGCGAGGCCGCCGTCTCCGACGACAGCCAGGCAGGCCTGGCCGGCTGAAGCAACTCCAATGGCAGCGGGTAGGCCGTATCCCAAAGTTCCCCAACCGACCGGGTACATCAGGTGACGTGGGTGCTGAACCGCGGCATACCCGCCCACCCAGTAACCGGCAACTGCCATGTCGCAGACGATCGGTTGTTCCGCCGGCCACGCCTTGTCGATGGCCTCGACGAGCTCAACGGCCTCACGCGTCCGGCCGTCGGCGCTGGCGGCACGTAGAACTTCAGCCCTGATTCGAAACGGTGAGTCGGCCCACGGCTCGCGACTGCGAAGCCGAATGCTGACGGCGTCGACTGTTTGCCGAACATCGGCCGCGATGACGAGGTCGGGTGCAAAGCCGCCTCGAGAGTTCAGGTTCACGTCGACGACTCGACTGGGTCGGGGGATTGTCCAGTTGGCTGTGGTCATGCCGTCGAAGGCTGAGCCAAGCCCGATCAGCAGGTCCGACGAAGCCAAGAGTTCGCGCACCGCCGGCTCGTGCGCTGGTACGTCGATCAGCAGCGGGTGGCCAGATGGCAGGAGACCGCGGGCGGCGTAGGTGCAAAAGACGGGTGCCCCGAGGCGCCAAGCCAACGCGTCGATCTCGGCTGCGGCTTCGGACGAAACCGCTCCACCGCCCACCCACAAGATCGGTCGTGCCGATGCGTTGATGAGATCTGCGAGTGCTGTGATGTCGGCGGTGGATGCAGGTCCAGGTGTCGTGACCTGTGCCGTTCGCCCGCGCGCACTTGCTGAGGCGAGAACGTCAGAGGGCACCCCTAGATAGACGGGACCGCGAGGGTGCTCAAGCGCCGACTCAATCGCGTCGGCCACCGCTTCAAGCGCCTGTTTGACGGTCGTCGGTTGGAACACCGCTTTGGCCAGTGGCGCAAACCAAGCACCAGGGTCGGCTGACTCGTGGAGCAGGCCGCGTGGACGTGCCCGATTGCGCAGTCGTTCTGGGACGTCACTTGCAATAACTAGCAGTGGAATCCCGCTGGCGGACGCCTCTCCGAAAGCCGCGAGCGTGTTCGCCGCTCCGGGACCACTGGTGACCAGCGCTACCCCTAGCCCGCCCGTTGCGCGCGCGAGCCCGTCGGCTGCGTACGCGGCTGTCTGTTCGTGACGGACCCCGACGATGCGCAGCCCGCTGGTCCGAGCTCCAGTGGCGTCAACGTCTTCCCAGAACGGCAGATTGTGGACGCCTGGCAGGCCGAACACGGTCCGCACGCCAACGGTTTCCAGCGCGTCGAGTATCCGGGTCGCGGTCGTCACGTCCGTCACCTGGGCATCGTCGCACGACTGATCGTTCCGGTGGGGATTCGACGCTGCCGTGGCAGAGTGAGCGCATGACCACGAAGTTCGTCAAGACCAACCCCGCTGACTCAGCTGACCTGGTGTGGGAGGGCGAGCTGGCTGAGCCGGATGCGTTCCTCTCGGCTGCTCAGATCGCGCGCGTTGCCCAGCGCGGGTGGGCGGGCGTGCCGGCCCCCGCGCGCGGGCGAGTCATCGCCCAGGTGGGACGACTGGTTGAGGCAAACAAAGAAAAGCTCGCCGCCCTGGTGACCCGCGAAATTGGCAAGCCGTATGCGGAGTCGTTGGGCGAGGTGCAAGAGGTCATCGACACCTGCGACTTCTTCGTCGGCGAGGGTCGGAGGCTCTACGGTCAAACTGTTCCCAGCGAGATGTCGAACAAGCAGTTGTTTACCTTCCGGGTTCCTGTTGGAGTTGTGGCGGTTATCACCGCTGGCAACTTTCCGACCGCCGTCCCTGCGTGGTATCTCGTTCCGGCTTTGCTGTGCGGAAACGCCGTCGTATGGAAGCCAGCCGAGACGGCGAATGCAGTTGCTGAGGCGTTGGTCTCGCTCTTTCATGCGGGCGGAGTTCCCACCGATGTTTTGCAGTGTCTGGCGATGGATGGTGCGTCGACCGCAACCGCACTTCAGCTTGCTCTCGACGACGGCGTCGTCGACAAGGTTGGCTTCACCGGCTCAACCGAGGTTGGACGATCGATCGGAGAACTGTGCGGTAGGCACCTGCAGACACCGTGCCTTGAGCTCGGCGGAAAGAACCCGATGGTTGTCATGCCAGACGCTGACCTTGAGTTGGCGGTCGAGGGTGCGTTGTTCAGCGGGTTCGGAACTGCAGGGCAGCGCTGCACGTCGCTCGGCACCGTGTGGGTTCATCGCTCGCTCTATGACGACTTCAAACAGCAGTTCGTGAGCGCAGTGGAAACCGCGGTGATCGGCGATCCGCGCGAGGACGTGCTTTACGGACCGATGATTGACGAGCGATTCCTAACGCGGTTTGAAGGCTGGCTTGAGCTTGTCCAAGACCATCACTCAATCCACGGGTCGAGCGACGTCGGACGGATAACCTCTGATCGCCCCCGAGACGGATTCGTCGGGGACTGCAACATCGGGTTGTATGCCCACCCAACAATTGTCGAGGGAGTCGTAGTAGGGGACGAGCTATACGACACCGAGACGTTTGGACCCTTGGTCGGAATGGGAGTGTTCGACGACCTCGGTGAAGCGATTGGTCTAGCGAACGGACACGGGTACGGGTTGTCTGCCGCGATCTACACTCGCGACCCCCAGTCGGTGTGGCGATTCCGCGAGGCCAGCGGCGCAGGAATGGTCAGTGTCAACAACTCAACCTCCGGTGCCGAAGCGCACTTGCCGTTTGGTGGCAATGGAAAGAGTGGAAACGGCTCCAGACAAAGCGGCATCTGGGTCATTGACCAGTTCACGCGTTGGCAGTCAATGAACTGGGACTACAGCGGCAGACTTCAAAAGGCGCAGATGGACACGCCAACCTTGAGCTGGACCTCAGATTTCACGCTGTAACGACGACGTCAGAGTCTAGGAAGGAATACCGGACGTGGATGCGACGCCGAAAGCTATCGCTGCCATCACTTTGTTCGTCGAAGATCTGGCAGCGGCGAAACGTTTTTACCAGGAGGTCTTCGGGCTGCCCGTGGCGTTCGAAGACAAAGACTCGACGGTTTTCCGGTTCGACAACACAATTATCAATCTCTTGAACGTCGAAGCGGCACCAGAGCTAATCGCGCCTGCGGCGGTTGGCGATCCTGCCTCGGGGTCGCGCTTCCAGTTCACCGTCGAGGTGGATGACGTGGACGAGATGTGTGCAGAACTCGCAAAGCGTGGTGTGGGACTGCTCAACGGGCCCATCGACCGGCCGTGGGGAGTGCGAACTGCAAGCTTCCGCGATCCTGCTGGCCATATCTGGGAGATCGCGCACTAGGCGCCGGTGGCCCGTCGCGACGGCTAGGGTGAAGGCTGTGTCTGCTCGGAGGCTGTCGTGACAAAACAATGTATGCACCTTGACCAGATCGACCCTGAAGCAAAGCCGACCGCGCAAGGCTGTGAGGACTGTCTTCGTGACGGGGGGCGGTGGGTGCACCTTCGGATGTGTCGAGTGTGCGGGCACGTCGGCTGCTGTGACTCCTCGCCTTCCACCCACGCCAGCGCGCATCACGGTCAGGTGGGACATCCCCTGGTTTCCTCATACGAGCCGGGTGAGGACTGGTTGTGGTGCTACGAGGATGAGGTTGGATTCCTCGCACCGACCCTTACCAACTATTCGCATCCCTGAGGCATCGAATTCACACCTGCTGAGTCAAGAACCTGACTTCGGGCTACCGTTGTTGGATGTCGGACGTCAGGGCGGTGCTTACCGTCAAACGCGAAGAGCTTGAGGCTGAGTTGGCCGCGCTCTCGGCACCTGCCGTCGACACGGGTGGAATTTCGTTCGGCAAGCGCGTCGGCGACGGCACGAGCATTGCGGTCGAACGCATCACCCAGGTGGCCGCGCACGACGGTCTGCAGGAGGTTCTCGCCGACGTAAACAAAGCTCTGGCGGCGCTCGACGACGGTACGTACGGCACATGCGAGGTCTGCGGCGAACCAATTGCCGAAGGGCGACTGGAGATTCGGCCGTGGTCAACCCGCTGCATCAACTGCGCCTAACTCGCAACGCGGAAGATCCGACCACCCATACGTGGTCGGATCTTCCGCGTTGCGAGAGACTGGGGTGTGCCACTCTTTCGTCGTGCAGCGCTTAAGTGCGGCACGACCGGTCTCGCGGCAGGCACGATCTACTTCATCGTCATCGGAGTTTTGACGCTGTTCAACGGCGTTCTCATTAGCAGTGTTCCGACCATGCTCTGGTTGGTTCTGTTCATCGGCGCTGGTGCGGGGCTCGGTCTTGCGCTTGGCTTGATCGCTGCAGCGGTGATGGCGATCGTGCTACCGCCGGTTGATCGTGGAGCCGGCGATCAGAGCCGCCGACTGCGTTGGGCGGGCGCTGCCGCCGCTGGACTTCCGGTCTTGGTTTTCACTACTGTCGAGCAACTCACAGGTGCCATCGGGGTTCTATCGCCGGATGTCACAACGGTGATTGTGATTCCCACAGTGATTGCTGCGTGTGGTGGAGCTGCCGCCGCTCCGGCGCTAGTGGGCCGTTAGCCGAAACGGCCGGAGATGTAAGCCTCAGTGCGGTCGTCGGCAGGTGTGGTGAAGATCTGCTTGGTCCAGTCCATCTCAACCAGGCGGCCATGCCGCACCCCGTCGTCATCGACCTCAGCCGTGAAGAACGCGGTGCGGTCGGAAACGCGTGCCGCCTGCTGCATGTTGTGAGTGACGATGATGATGGTGTAGTCACTCGCCAGCTTCTGCATCAGGTCTTCAATCTTTGACGTAGCGATCGGGTCGAGCGAGGCGCACGGTTCGTCCATCAAGATGACGTCCGGCTGGACTGCGATGCATCGTGCGATGCACAGGCGTTGCTGCTGACCACCAGACAGGGCGAGCGCGCTCTGCTTGAGCTTGTCCTTTACCTCGTCCCAGAGGGCGGCCTTCGTCAGCGCTTCTTCGACGAGGTCGTCGACTGAGTCAATCTTCCAACCGTTGACGCGTGGTCCGTAGGCGATGTTGTCGTAGATGCTTTTCGGGAACGGGTTTGGCTTCTGGAACACCATGCCGACCCTGCGCCGCACCTCAATCGTGTCGACCTCTTCGGCGTACATATCCTGACCGTGGTAGGTGACGGTTCCAGCAACTCGAGCACCGATGATGAGGTCGTTCATCCGGTTAAAGCAACGAAGGACCGTGGACTTTCCGCAGCCCGAAGGTCCAATCATCGCGGTAATCATGTTCATGCCGAACGACATGTCGACGCTGCGCACGGCCTGGTAGTCGCCGTAGAAAACCGACAGGTCGGTGGTCTCGATTACCGGACTGAAAGTCGGCTCGGTCTCGTCGTTGTGCACAGGCTGCGGCACGGGCACCGAACTCGACGGCACCTCGCGGGCGGGACTCGACTCGGTCATATCTCCTGCAGGCGGGTTGATGCGAACACCGAGGACTCGGGGTTCGGAGTTCACGTTAGCGGCGGATGGAGGGGTGTGGGTGCTCATGGCTACCACCGCTTCTGGGTCTTGTTACGGATGTAGATGGCCACCGAGTTCATGGCCAGGAGGAGGACGAGCAAAACGACGCTGGCCGCAGCGGCCAGCACTTGGTACTCGGGCCGCGCCTCCGACGTCCAGCTGTAAATCTGGACAGGAAGCGCGGTGAAGTCACTGAGCAGACCATCGGGGTTGAACCGGACAAACGAGACGCCCAGCATGATCAGTGGGGCAGCCTCTCCGATGGCCCTGGAGAGCGCCAAGATCGCACCGGTCGAAATGCCTGGGGTCGCCGCGGGCAGCACCTGACGCCAAATGGTCTGCCATTTAGTGGCACCCAACGCGAGCGATCCGGCGCGAATTGACTGCGGCACCGCACGAATCGCTTCGCGGCTTGCGATGACGACTACCGGAAGCACAAGCAGTGCCAGCGTCAGAGAGCCGGTGAGGATCGTGGGGCCGAATCCCAGCCCGCGCGAGATGAACGCCAACCCCAAGATTCCGAAGACGATCGATGGAACTGCGGCAAGGTTCAGCAGATTGATTTCAATCATGCGGTTCCACCAACGACGCGGGTCGCCGTATTCCTCAAGGTAGATCGCAGCCAAAATTCCCACTGGGATCGACCACAGCGCCGTGAAGCCCATTAACCAAATGGTGCCGGTGATCGCGGACTGAGCGCCTGCGGTCTCGGGTAGCACCGCGGAAGGCATGTTGGTGATGAGCGTGCTGTTGAGCCGCGGCCAACCCTTGATGAGGATGTAAGTGAGCAGCACGACCAGCGTGACTAGCCCAACTCCCAACGAGAAGATGAGCAGTCCCTTAAAGGCCCGTTCCTTGAACGGGACCTTCGTGCTCCCAAGCAAAGGACGCTCCGGCCTCGGCGGAAGCGGCGCGGGGCTCGTCGGCGGTATCGGAGGCGGCGCGATGGTGGTCACTCGTACACCTCGCGGTACTTGCGTACGAGTCGAATGCTCAGCATGTTCATGACGAACGTGAACAGAAAGAGCAGTGCTCCGACAGCAAAGATGGTTTTGTAGATCGTGGTCCCGGTCGCGATGTCGCCGCCTGCGGTTGCTGCGATGAACGCCGTCATTGTCTGGTGAGGATCGAGCGGGTTCCAACTGGTGTTGGGAATGCCGCCGCCAGCAATAGTCACAATCATGGTCTCCCCGATGGCTCGGGAGATCCCCAGGATGAATGCCGCGGAGATGCCAGACAACGCGGCGGGAACAACCACTCGCGTCGACACCTGTCGCTGGTTGCTACCGAGCGCGAACGCACCCTGTCGAAGTCCGTTCGGGACCGCCGACATGGCGTCCTCAGACAGTGACGCGACAGTGGGAATGATCATCACGCCCATCACGAGACCGGCGGACAGCGTGTTGAAGATCGATGGCACATCGCCCCCGCCAGGGATGACCCAACGAAGGAAGGGCGTCACGAGCGTCAGTGCGAAGAAGCCGTAGATGACGGTTGGAATTCCGGCCAGCACTTCAAGGGCTGGCTTGAGCATGCGTCGGAGTCGGTCGGATGCGTACTCGGATAGGTAGATCGCTGAGCCTAAGCCGAGGGGCAGCGCAACGATGCTTGCAATCAGCGTGGTGAGCAGGGTTCCGACAACCAAGGGGATAACACCGAACGAAGGATTTGCAAACGTCGGTGACCAGTCGGTGCCGGTGAGAAACTCACCTATGGGAACAACGTTGAAGAACTCTGCTGCAGGAACGAACAATGAGAAGACGATGCCGATGGTTGTCGCGACGGACACCAGCGCAGCCGAGAGCAGGATAACGAACACAATCTTCTCGCCGTAACGCGGTCGCTGCTGCCGCAGAAACCCTGGGGTTCCCGCGGCAGCAGCTCGCTTGTTGACTGAGAGTGTGCTCACGTGGCTAGGAGGCTCCTACTGCCGACTTAAAGTCGCTGAGCTGCCCAGCTAACGTTGAGTTTTGCTTGTCGTTCAAGGGAATGAACTGCGCTGCGTCCGCAATCTTTGCTGCGTTAGCCCCGTAGTAGTCGACAAAAGAGACGAGGGCGTCGTTCGTCTTGGCGGCGTTTACCGATGGGTAGATGAACAGCTCGCGCGCCAACGGTGTGTACGTGCTGTCGGCGACTGTCTCAGGGCTAGGTGCCACGCAGCCGTCACCTGAGTCGACCTCAACTGCGTTGAGGGTGTCGGTGTTCTGCTCGTAGTACGAGTAGCCGAAGTACCCCATGCCGCCTTTACTGCCCTGCACGCCCGTAACGGTCGTGTTGTCGTTCTCGCTCGGCGTGTAGTCGGTGCGGCTGGCACCTTCTTCACCGTTGATCGCGTCGGTGAAGTAGTCGAACGTGCCTGAGTCAGTACCTGGGCCGAAGAGCGTCAGCGGTTCGTCTGGGAAACTCGAGTCCACCTGGTTCCAGTTGTCGATTTTGGAGTTCGGCTCCCAGATGGCCTTCAGCTGGTCAGTGGTAAGACACGTGGCCCAGGTGTTGTCCTTGTTGACAACAACGGTGATCGCGTCGTTGGCGACGACCAGCTGTTGATAGGTGATGTTGTTGTCCTTACAGGATTTGGCTTCGGTGTCCTCGATGGGGCGAGACGCATCGTTCATGTCGGTCTCACCAGCGCAGAACGACTCGAATCCGCCACCGGTTCCTGACACGCCAACCGTGATCTTCACATCAGGGTTGGTGTCGGTGAAGAACTGTTCAGCTACCTGGGTCATCGGACCGACGGTGCTGGAGCCGTCAACGCGGATCGACCCACTTAGACCCGCGTCGCCGCCGCCATCGGTCGAGTCATTGTTGTTGCCGCCGCAGGCGCTGAGCACAAGCGCGAGAGTCGCCACTGAAGCGACCGGGACCAGCGCCCGGCGCAAGGAAGTGCGGTTCACAGGTGTGGACCTTCCTGTTGGTCAAACGAGGTTTGACGCATTGGTTGACTTCTGTCGTGACGACGCTAGGGACGGCAGGTGTCGCGCTGGTGCGCCCCAGGCAAACGGCGAGTGACGGCGAAGTGCCGAGTCTGGGAAACCCGGCTGACCAACTGGCAACGCCCAGGTAAACAGAAGGTGAACACCCGCGAGAACGAAGCGTTCATGCCCACATCCGCACGAAACTCTGCGTTCATCTACCAGATCACGACCGTTAGAGCAGGTGATGTTCCAACGCGGTGATCGTGAGCGCCTCGCCAGGTCGCTCGATCCCGTACAGAACGATCATCGATCCCACCGGCACCGTGTCATGCGGGCCTACAAGGTCGGTTCCCTCGAGTAAGTAGTCAACGAGTTCAGGCAGGTAGGGCCGGTGGCCGCACAGCAGCGTCGGCTCCCGGTTTCTCACCGCGTCCGCGAGCAGGCCAGCGACGCGTTCCTTGGCTGGGTTCGGGGCGTCACGAAACGTGTATTCGGTGAGTCCCGGCTCGTTCACAACGGGCAGACCGCGTGCGTCCGCATAAGGGCAGACGCTCTGCACACATCGACGCGCTGCAGAGGTGTGGACCCGCGTGATCCCGAAAGTGGCAAGCCGCGGAACCAACTCGTCGGACTGAGCGACGCCCGCCGGGTCAAGCGGACGATCTACGTCTTCACCGGACCACGCAGAACGTTTGGCGGCGTGCCCGTGGCGCAAAATGACGAAGGGAGTGGCAGCCGGTTCGACAGCCCGATCGATGAGCTCGGCGTCGAGCTCAAGCGTGGCGAGTTTGCGGGCTGCCGGAACGCTGAGCCACGCAATCTCATCCACCTCGCTTCCAGGCGTGAACCCGTGGTCGGCCACTACCTGGGCGCGCCAGAAGTAAACGATCTTCGGCTCGCCGGCCACCGTGTACGCACGAGACCCCAGCGGCTGACGCAACGCGACCTCAACGCCCGACTCCTCACGGACCTCCCGGACGGCTGTTTCCAGTACGTGTTCGCCTTCGTCCTGCTTGCCCTTAGGGAGCGACCAGTCGTTGTACTTGGGACGATGAACGAGCAACACCTCGACCCCTGCATCGGTGGTGCGCGTGACTAGGCAGCCGGCGGCGACAATGGGCTCAACGCTCACTCGGCTGCCTTCACCTTCAACCACTTTCGCCATTCACTGTGAGAAATCCGCGGCCACGCTTCGATGAACTCACGTCTGATCTGCGCGGTGCGGTCACGTTGCTGCGCGTACAACGCTCCCAACGCAAATGCGGTCTGCGGTCCGGTTTCTCGGTCGAGGATGCCGCGCACGGTGTCGGCAGCTACCGCACAGTCTTGATGTTCGCCGAGTAGCTCGGTGACCTGTTCGAGCTGCTTGGCAAGCTTGCGTGCGGGGCCGCCGAAGACCGGCACACACGCGTCGACCGCGTAGCGAGCCTTTTTTGCGGTGATGCGGGTCTTGTGCCAGTGGTC
This sequence comes from Actinomycetes bacterium, assembly GCA_035543875.1. Classification (GTDB taxonomy): domain Bacteria; phylum Actinomycetota; class Actinomycetes; order JAHEKZ01; family JAHEKZ01; genus DATKIY01. The sequence goes on from DATKIY010000011.1 coordinate 17,087, forward strand.
GTCATGCCCGAGAAGCTCGTCATGAAGCAGGTCGGCTTCGCGCGCTAGGCGTTTCCACCGTTTGTTGACGAGTGGCGGCAGCACCGACGCCGCCGAACCCTCGGCCTGGTCAGTGGTCGGCGGTTTTTCCGCCGCGGCAACCAGTTGGTCTAGCAGCGCCAGGTAGCGCACGGACCCTAGCGCCACTTCGATCTCGTGGTCGGCCACCGCGCGTTCTGAGTCCAGTTGGGTCTGGACTGCAACCAGCGCGGCCGCGCGGTCAAGGTCGCCGGGAAGTGCGCGGATCGATGCGAAGAGCCGGGCCTCGATGACTTCTCTGTCTCGGGATGCTCCCAGGACACCGGCGATCCAACCCAGCTCAGTGCGTAGCGATCGCGCCCATTCGTCGTCGACGAGCGGACCAAATGCCTGCAGGCCGCTCCGCAATCGACGCGCGGACACCCGGAACTGGTGTACTGCGTCCGGCAGGCCGCGGCGAACCCGAAGGTCTTGGGTGATGAGTGCTTGCACGTGGGTACGGACAAGTTGAGTCACTGCGTATGAGGCGGTGTCCTTAGGCCGCGCTCGCTCGACCGGCGGAATGATCGGCGCGAGAGTGATGTCACCAGCGACCGCGCGAATGCCTTTGGACTTTGACGTCGAGGTCTCCGCGCCGGCATCACGCAACAATTCGATGACCACGTTCATCAACTGGCTGTTTCCCAGCACCTCCACCTCGACTTCGCGGTACTTGGTGTTGGCCAGCGGGCCGTCGATGAGCGAGACGCTGTCGTCGACCACCTCAAGGTCAACCACATCGCTGAGACTGCCGATGTTGGTGGGCTTGCGTCGGGTTCGTTGCGTCGCCCGCGCTGCCAGAGGCGCGCCGCGCGTTAGCGCGAGTACCAGGGTTGACAACTCATCAGGGACGTTTCCCGGGCGACCGGACTTCAGCGGAAGTTGCATCTCGTCACGGGCGTCCGCCGCGTCGCCAGTCGGAAGCTTGAGGTGCCAGCCGGCGTCTGCGCCACCCGTACGCCGTCGCAGCGTGACTCCGCTACGTGCGAGCCGAAGGTCGTCGGTGTCGTAGTAGGTGGCAGTCAGTACGACGGTGGGTTGGGCAGTGACGTGGGGAGCCCCGGACAGTCGGAGGTCTGGCATGACGAAGCGCTCATCGACCGCCAGTTTGCGTTCGACTTCACGCAGGGTTGATGCCTCACTCACAAGGTCGATGATCCCTGCCCGGTGGTCTCCCGGCTGACCCGGTCCGGTGGAGCCACCCAGTCAGCCCAATGGTGGACGTCGAGCGCTGCGCTTGCGCTGAATCAGCAGGGCCTGCAGGTCGGTCAACGGCTCGCCGTCGGCCCCGCGGTCCACCCGGAGCCATTCGCCGTCGGGTTCAAGGTGCCACGACGCGATGGTGTCGTCGAAGCCAAGGTCGAGCAGCGCCGACAGGCTTTCCAAGTGGTCCTCACCGGTAATCCTGACGAGGGCTTCCACTCGTCGGTCGAGATTGCGGTGCATGAGGTCGGCGCTCCCGATCCAGGCATCGCCGCGACCGGCTGCCGCGAACCAGTAGATGCGGGAGTGTTCGAGGAACCTGCCCAGGATGCTTCGGACTCGAATGTTCGCTGACAGCCCAGGGACACCCGCCTTGATCGCGCAGATGCCCCGCACCCAAATGTCGACGGGCACTCCGGCGCGGGACGCGTTGTACAGAGCGTCGATGATGGCCTCGTCGACGATGGAGTTGACTTTGAACCGAATCCCAGCCGGCAGGCCGAGTTCGTGGTTGGCGATTTCCTGGTCGATGCGCTCCAGCAGACCGTTGCGCACCGAATGCGGCGCAACCAGCAGCCGGTCGTAGTCGGTGTTGAGTGAGTATCCGGTCAGCACGTTGAACAGTTTGGAAACGTCTTCACCGACTGTCGAGTCGCTCGTCAGGAGGCCGAGGTCCTCATACATGCGTGCTGTCTTCGGGTGGTAGTTGCCCGTCCCGATGTGGGAGTAACGACGCAGTACGCCGTCCTCGTCTTGACGCACCACCATGCTGAGCTTGCTGTGCGTCTTTAGCCCGACAACGCCGTACACGACGTGGCAACCAGCTTGTTCCAGTTTTCGCGCCCAGGTGATGTTTGCCTGTTCGTCGAATCGCGCCTTGATCTCGACGAGCACCAGGACCTGCTTGCCTTCTTCCGCAGCGTTGATGAGCGCGTGCACGATTGGCGAGTCACCGCTGGTGCGGTACAGCGTCTGCTTAATGGCCAGCACGTTCGGGTCTTCCGCGGCTTCCTCCAAAAATGCCTGGACGCTCGTGGAGAAGGAGTCGTACGGGTGGTGCAGCAACACGTCGCGCTGCCGCATGACGTCGAGAACTGCCGGCGCCTCGCTGGTCTCGACGGCACTGAGCTCGGCATTGGTAATGGGAAGGAACGCCGGGTACTGCAGTTCCTGGCGGTCGAGCGATGCGATGCCAAACAGTCCCGTCAGGTCCAGCGGTCCAGGAAGCATGACGACCTCGCCACGGTGAATGTCGAGCTCTTCAACCAGCAGCTCCAGCACGTGGGGGTCAATCGTCTCTTCGACCTCCAGGCGCACTGGCGGGCCGAAGCGTCGTCGGGTGAGCTCGCGTTCCAGTGCCTTCAGCAGGTTCTCGGACTCGTCCTCCTCGACCTCGAGGTCTTCGTTGCGCGTGACTCGGAATGTGTGGTTCTGCAGCACCTCCATGCCCGGGAACAAGCTGTCGAGGTGTGCAGCAATGACGTCTTCGAGAGGCACAAAACGCTCGTCCTCGAGCGGAACGAAACGGGGTAACGCTGGTGGCACCTTCACGCGGGCAAAGTGCTCGGCTCCCGTCGCCGGATTGCGAACCACCACGGCGAGGTTCAGCGACAGCCCGGAGATGTATGGAAACGGGTGAGCTGGGTCAACCGCTAGTGGAGTTAGGACGGCGAAGATGCGTTCGCTGAACATCGTGGTCATGGATTTGCGCTCATCGCTGTCGAGATCGCGCCAACGCACGATGTCGATGCCATTTTCGTGAAGAATCGGCACGAGTTCTTTGAACGCCTGCGCGTGACGAACCATCAACGCCCGGTTGCGGTCTCCGACACGTTTCATCACCTCACGCGGGGTGTAGCCACTCGCCGCTCTTACCGCGATGCCCGCAGTGATCCGTCGTTTCAAACCTGCAACGCGAACCATGTAGAACTCGTCGAGGTTGCTCGCAAAAATGGCCAGGAACTTCGCGCGTTCCAACGGCGGAACGGAGGCGTCCTCGGCGAGTTCGAGTACACGCTGGTTGAACGCGAGCCACGACAGCTCGCGATCAGAGAACCGATCGTCGGGGAGCGGCGGAGCTGGTTCCGTAGCGATTGCTTCCGTACTCACAGGTCTCCTCGACAGCGGGCCCTGGCCCCTGGTTGGTCTATTCCTGGTCCTATCGTGACAGGCGAAGGTGAACGGCGCAGCCGAGTCTGGCGACTAGCCCGGCGACGTGAACATCACATCGGTGTCCCAGTGAGTGAACCCCAGGCGCTCATATACGGCAATGGCCGCATGATTCTCGGCCTCCACGTAGAGCATCACCTCGCGCAGGCCAAGTGAGCGGAGATGGTGTAGGCCGATCAGCGTGAGCGCCCGCCCGAGGCCCTGACCCTGGGCGGAGGGGTGGATGCCCAAGACGTACACCTCCCCGATCGGCTCGTGGCCATGGTCGTCGTGCTCGTGTTTGCCAAGATCATCATGCGAGTGGACGGGGCCATGCCCGCCGTGGACCTTGGTCCAGTGAAATCCAACGAGACCGGTTTGCCCCGTCTCGGGCCCGGATCCGCTATCCGTGCGCTCGGCGAGAAAGAAGCCAGCAGGGTCGAACCACGGCTCAGCCATCCGTCGGTGGAGGTCGTCCAGTGTCATCGACCCTTGTTCCGGATGATTGACGAATGCTGCAGCGTTGAGCGCGACCCAGGCCGCGTCATCAGCCCCGGGAACGAACGCGCGCACAGCGACTCCGACAGGCACTGTGGCTCGGGGCAGCGGCGCGTAGAGCGAACGACGCATCTGCCACAGCTCGCGCGACACCGGGTAGCCGAGCGAGGATGCCAGCCTGCTCGCCGCTGAGTGGTCGCCATGCGCCCACAACCGCAGCCGCCCATCGGGCGTTTCGCGGCGGACCGCTTCGACGAGCGCCCGACCAATGCCGCGACGACGCCATGACGGATCGACGACGAGTTCAGAACTCGATCCAGCGACTTGGTCAGTGACATCGAGGTGCGCATAGCCGGCAAGGTGAGGTTGCTCGCCGCGCCCATCACCGTAAAGCAGTAGGTGTCGCACCCCCGCGTCGCCGCCGTAGCGCAGGTGCAAAGAGACGTGCTCGGAGAGCGGACGCACTCCGTCTGCCTCGGTTGCACGTTCGACGAGGAGTGTGACGGCCGCGGTTTCGTCGTCATCTAGCCGACGGAGTACCTCAAGCTGGAACCCACGAGCAGGGCTCACCGGCGCGCTTTCTGTCCCACTCACCCCAAAACCGTACCGGCCTACCCCAGGTCGTTTCACGAAAGCGGTCAGGATCTAACCCGTATGAGCGGAACCGCAGGCGGTTGGTCAGGCGTTAACAGCGACGAATCGGTACCCGACGTTACGAACCGTGCCGATGAGCTGCTCGTGCTCGCCACCGAGTTTCGCGCGCAGCCGTCGGACGTGAACGTCAACGGTTCGCGTGCCACCGAAGTAGTCGTAGCCCCACACTTCCTGCAGCAGCTGCCCGCGCGTAAACACCCGTCCGGGATGTTGCGCTAAGAACTTGAGGAGTTCGAACTCCTTGTAGGTGAGGTCGAGCACGCGGCCACGTAGTTTCGCCGTGTAGGAGGCTTCCTCGATGACGAGGTCGCCGTTTCGAATCACCGGTTCCACATCTTCGTTTCCGGCGCCAGCAAGTTTTTCGCTGGCAAGACGGAGTCGGGCCTCAACCTCAGCCGGACCGGCCGTGTCGAGGAGCACGTCGTCGACGCCCCACTCAGCCGTCAGAGCGGTGAGCCCACCTTCGGTGACGATGGCGAAGACGGGGACAGTGACCCCGGTCGTGCGGATCAGCCGGCACAGCGAACGTGCTTTGGGCAAGTCGCGGCGGGCATCGACCAGGAGTGCATCAATCGGTGGCACATCGAGCAGTGCGGCGGCCTCCGCAGGCGCCACCCGGACGCTGTGGGACAGCAAGCCCAACGCGGGCAAGACTTCGGCAGACGGTTGAACGGCGTGGGTGAGCAGCAGCAGTCGTGCCATGTGCTCCACCACCTTGACTGGAAGATCGTTCGCCGAGGTCCAGGATACCGGGGCCGACGCGAATTCGGCTGACCCGCAGTCGGCCGCGGCGTCCGCACGGCCGCGCGGGAACCTTGTGGCGGTGTAACGCCAACGGCGCGATGGGGACCAACGGGGTAACGGTTCAGGAGTAGTTCCCCACGTGCGCGGAGGCGAAGATGCCAGACGTTTCGTTCGACAATCTGTTTCTGGTTTGTCTTGCGGCCGTGGTCGCACCACTGACGCTTGGATTCGCGCCGCGGCTGAGGATGCCGTCGGTCGTTTTAGAAATCATCCTGGGAATCTTGCTCGGCCCGTCGTTCCTGGGCTGGATCGAGATTGACTTGCCCGTTCAAATTCTGGCGTTGATGGGGCTTGCATTCTTGCTCTTCCTGTCGGGGCTTGAGATCGAC
>DATKIY010000012.1:0-9252 GCA_035543875.1 Actinomycetes bacterium
CAAGCCGACCCACTCGCTAGAACAATTGCGGTAGTCACAAGCAACATCAACGACTTCTTCACGCGCCCCCCTTGGTTGAACACGACCAAGGTACGGAATGGTGCACGGCCAACCGCCCCAGTCCTGCGGACACACACCCGATTGGAGCAGCGTCAGGCCAGTTGAATAGTGGTTTCCGCTGCTACGGGTTCCAACTCGGCGGCCATCGAGGACGCGATCTCATGGATAAACCGCGGAGCGTCTTCGGCCGTTAGCCGGAACGTCCCAAGACAGGTATCTACCCGCCAAAGACTCACGACAAATACGGCGCTTTCGCGGTGGTAGGACAGCCGAAGTGACCGCCCTTCGTCACGCTCGTCAAAGAACACACTTCCGCGTGTTGGTAGGTGCGTGACTTCGTCCATCCATGAAGCCTGCGCTCAGCAGATCCCCGATGTCAACCGATTCACCAGCCAACCAGCCGCATGGGTGCGACTTCCGTCGCACGACATGAGATTCCAGGAGCGAGGCGTCCAGGCGAAGATCGCGTCTTGCCCGAACTGCTGCGCAAGCGCCAACGCATGCGGTTTCGACAACCCAGCAATAGCAAGCGAATCCTCAGTGTGACTCCAGTCGGGATCACCGCCTACCGCTGCCCAGACGTCGACGTCCCCAAGCGCGCCGACCGCAATCCGTAGCTGTTCTTGTTTTCGGTCGTTGTCGTCGTCAGAGAGCTCGCGGCCGGGATTATGCGCCGTCAAGATGTAGATGGTGCGACCTGCTTCGTCGGGGAACTCGCCGACTGTCTGCGTCGGCGGTAGCGGCCGCACCTGAATCGGGCCAGCCGTCGGATGCTCGATCCGCACCTGTGTACTGAGGTAAGCCAACCACCTGTCGTCCAGGGATTCTGCGATCAACTCGATACCCGTCTACTCCGACCATTCCTGTTCGCACTTTAACCAGTCATTAAGGTTGGCAGATGCGCGCAGTCGTCGTGACCAAGCCCGGTCCGCCTTCGGTGCTGGCCATTCAGGAGGTCGAGCCTCCTGACTTGCTCCCCGGTCAGGTAGTCGTAGATGTCGTGGCTGCCGGAGTCAACCGAGCAGACTTGCTGCAACGCCAAGGCAACTACTCGCCTCCTCCCGGAGCATCGCCCTGGCCAGGCCTTGAGTGTTCTGGGCGCATCTCGGCAGTCAGTGAAGATGTTTCCGGCTGGCAGGTCGGCGATGAAGTTGCCGCGCTACTTTCGGGCGGGGGCTACGCAGAGCAGGTCGCAGTTCCTGTTGGGCAGCTGATGACGCGGCCGGAGGGAGTCGACCTGATTTCTGCTGCCGCTTTACCTGAAGTGGTGTGCACCGTCTGGTCGAATGTTTTTGACGTTGGTCGGCTAGCTCCCGGGGAAACACTGCTCGTGCATGGCGGTGGCTCTGGGATTGGGACGATGGCGATCCAACTCGGCAAAGTATTTGGGGCAGAGGTGATTGTTACCTGCGGTTCGTCAGACAAGGCGGATGCCTGCTTGGCACTCGGCGCTGACGTTGCCATCAACTACCGGGACGAAGACTTCGTTGAAGTTGTGAAGGCTGCTACAGAAGGTCGTGGGGCGGACGTGATCCTCGACGTTGTCGGGGCTAAGTACTTGGTCCGTAACGTTGATGCGTTGGCCATGCATGGTCGCCTCGTCGTCATCGGGTTGCAGGGTGGAGTCAAAGCCGAGCTCGATCTCGGTCGGTTAATGGCGAAACGCGCCGCCATCTACGGAACGATGCTCCGGTCGCGCCCCGTCCACGAGAAGTCGACAATCGTCACTGCAGTGGTCGATCACGTGTGGCCTTTGATCGCAGCAGGCGAGGTGCGGCCGGTCGTTGACCGTGTCATCGACTGGAATTTCGTCGCTGACGCGCATCAAGCCATGGAGGCTGGTGACAATTTCGGTAAAATCCTGCTCCGCGTCGGCCCGGGCGATGACCCGGCAACTTCATCACCGAACGATTCGACCCCTCAGTAGGCACGGATGCTCCCCGCAGTATTGGTCGCGCGCTTCGTGTGTGAGTTGTGCCTGCTGGTCGGCGCGGTGGTGTTCGGCAGCTGGCTGGGAGACGACACTTGGTCCAGCCTGTTCTTGGCAATCGCGGCCGGGGTGGTTGTGGGTGTGATTTGGGGAGCATCGCTGTCCCCTAAGGCCCGATACTCGCTCAGCCTGCCGCTACGTGTCGTCATCGAACTAGCGTTGTTTGCGACTGTTGCCGTGGGTCTCTGGCGGGCCGATCACCAGTTGTTTGGTGCGGCACTGCTTGCCGCCGAAGTGTTGGTGTTGGCTGCGCTGTTTGCGTTGGGTGAGTCTCCTGGGCGTCGCTACGACCACTAGGCGGGGCCCTCACTTCATTTCGCCGACCAAACCTACAGAGCTATTAGCCCCGCCTTGGTTGGCCTGAAGCCGCAGGACTGAAAGTAAAAAGCCTGCAAGTTTTCGTCGAAGTCAACATGCAGCCACTCGCAGCCTGCCGCTCTCGCTTTGTCTGTTGCAACGGCAACGAGCCCGGTACCGACACCCAGATGACGGACGCTAAAGGTCACCAAGGTGTCGAGGATGAAGGCGTGGGCATCGCCATCCCAGGCAACGTTGACGAATCCAACGACCTCTTCCTCCTGGCGGGCGATGACCCAACCGAGGCTGTGCCGATTGACCTGCCCCCACCAATCGGACATGACCATGCCGTGATTGAACCCTTCGGCATGCAGGGCACTCACTTCAGCGTTCTCGAACGGGCCTCGCCACAAGTAGGTAGTCATTGGTGCGAACTTTATGCGAGCATGCGCGCGTCGTCACACGGATTTGCAGCGGCAAGCCTGCGGCAGACCTGCCGCGAGTTACCGCATCGAGGCGCGAGCGGCCGAGCGGTCCCGGTAGCGTGCTACCGACCGTACGAGCAGGAGATTCGACTGTGACTGATCGCGCTTCCGAGCACGGCAACGTGCCGACCGCCGAGCTGCTGCTTGGTGTTCGAACCCCAGCCGAGTTGGCTTTGTGTCCAGACGGCTCCACTCTGGCATTTGCCTTACACGCCACGGTGGCCGACGAGGGATCGTTTCCACCCAGTGACATCTACCTGGTAAACACCGACGCCACTACAGAGCCGGTGCGACTGACGAATGGGGCGTGCTGCGATCAGTCGCCGAGTTGGTCACCGGATGGTTCGCGTTTGGCGTTCCTGTCGGACCGAGTCACACCCGGTCATCAGCTCCCGTACACGATCACGCAGGGCGATCAACCTGAATGCGCCGCCACTCTTCGGGGTTCGGCCGAAGCTGTGGCCTGGTCAAGCGATGGGAGTCAACTGCTCGTCCTTGCCGCCGATCCAGGTTCGTACGGATTGGACTGGAGTGCTCGTGCGGTGAATGGTGCGCATCCGTTGCCCGATCCGATCGTTCGGCGCCCAGGCGATTCTCGACGGCGGCTCTTTCGGATCACGCTTGAATCCGGAGTGGTGGATGAAGTTGGCCCACCTGAGCTCAGTGTTTGGGAGTTTGACTGGGATGGCGACGAAACCGTGGTCGCGATCGTCGCAAGTGACCACTCGGGATCTGGCTGGTACCAAGGAGTGTTGGCCCGTCTCGATCTCAGTCGACGTACAGCGATCACGCTTTACAAACCGTCATGGCAGTTGGAAGGGCTAGCACTTTCGCCCAATGCTGATCGGGTTTCAGTTGTTGAGGGCTACGCCAGCGACCACGGTTTGGTTTCGGGCAGCGTCATCGTGGTCGACACTTCGAACGGTGGCGCAGTCGACCCGTGGTCGACTTTACAGACAGTAGGTCGAGCGGCGTGGTGCGATGACGATTCGCTCTGGTTCTCGCGAACCGACGGAACGGGCAACGCCTGCGGGCGGATCTGGTTAGACGGCCGAATCGAGGAGCGATGGCGTGGTGATGCGTTCATCGGCGATGCCATCACCACCCCGGATTGTGTGATCACTTCGAATGCAGACTCGGTCTGGACGACCCACCAGGCACACGGAGTTCCTCCAGAGCTAGCTCGCCTCGACCAAGCGTCGCCGACCTGGTCTCGAATTTCTTCGTTTAATGACGGGATCGTCGAGGGTCTGCTCTTCCCCGATGTCCAAACCATTCGATGGCCGGGGGAGGACAACGTCGAAATCGAAGGCGTCCTCATGACACCGCGGGGCGAGGTCGGCCCGTTCCCCCTGATTGTGTGCGTCCACGGTGGCCCGACTTGGAACTGGGGCTCGTACTTTTCCGACTCAGAGCCCAACGCAGTTTTGCTGGCGTCTGCTGGCTACGCATGCCTCCTGCCCAATCCGCGGGGCAGCATCGGACGTGGTCACGAATTTGCACAGGGGGTCATAGGTGACGGCGGCGGCATCGACTTCCGCGACATCATGGCTGGCGTAGACCACTGCATTGAGATGGCAGTCGCTGATCCGGACCGGCTAGGAATCGCCGGCCTCTCCTACGGCGGATACATGGCCGGATGGGCAGTTGGTCAGACGGATCGCTTTGCTGCGTCCGTGGCGATGTCGGTGGTGGCCAACTACGTCTCATTCCATCTTACTTCTGAGGTTTGGTGGTACGACAAGGCGATCCTGAAAGGTGACTGGAACGACCCGACCAGCCAGTACGCGGATCGTTCGCCAGTGAACCACGCCCACAAGTCGACGACGCCGACGCTCATTCTCCAGGGAGCCGAGGATCGGTGCACTCCGCTCAGCCAAGCCGAAGAGCTCTTTAACGCTTTGGCCAGTTCAAATGCCGACGTCGAACTGGTGGTTTACCCGCGCGAGGGTCACGTTCCCGTTGAACTCAAACATGCGCTGGACGCCATTCAACGAACTCAGGCTTGGTTCGACCAGCACCTCCGCGGCAAGACTTGAAGGCTGGTTGGCAAATCTGTTGATTCCTGCCCCTCGACGCCTGGCCGCGGCTAGCGTTGTCGGTCTCGAGAGTTTGCTTAGGAGCCGATAATGCGTCGATTCATTCTCGCAGCACTAGCCGTGTTCGCGCTCGCGATCTCAGCCTGCAGCGCGACCACTCCAAATGCGGGCAGCGAGGGTACGGAGCCAACGGGACCGTCGCTGGGTGAACAAGCGGGAGAGGACCCGGGCGAGCAAGTAGAGGGCGAGGAGGGGGAGGAAGGACGTTCGGGCGCCGACGAAGTGATCGAGGAGGCGAATCAGACGCAAGAGCGCCTCGACGCTCTAGCGGAAGCGAGCGCAAACGGAACGTTTGGTAGCGGCCCAACATCTGCCTTGCGAACCGCTTCCGGATGGTCAAGCGAGCAGCTGCTGAACCCGGGTACTGACGACTGGGAACCTGCCGTGGCGGCAGACCCTCGACAGCCGTACGTCTACCTAGCGACGACGCGTTATGGAACAGAGAAGACCTGTCCGAAGCACTGCCCGTCGCCTTTCATCGCGCTCACTCGGTCGAATGATGGCGGCGACACCTGGAGCAAGCAGGAACCGTTGTGTGTTTGCCGAGGCTCGGGTGGGCAGTACGACCCGACGCTCGAAGTCGTGCCGAACACCGGCTTTGTGTACTCGGTGATGTTGAACGCAGATCGGGCTGGTGCATTTTCCACTGCATTTTTGAAGTCCACGGACCACGGACAGACCTGGACCGACCCGGTACACGTCTATGGACACGTGTCGTGGACGGACAAGCCCGAAATAACGTCGAGCCCTAGCGGTAAGGACGTCTACGTCTCCTGGAACGGACCTCAGGGCGGTGATCCATACGTCGGTGTGTCCCATGACTACGGAAAGACCTGGGCTCAGGAAAAACTGGTGACCTCGAAGCGCTACTACTACGCCTACGACGCAACGGTGCTCCCCGACGGAGTAGTCGTCTTCTCGGAAAGCAGCCTGGACTACAGCGGACCTGGATCATCAGTAGAGGGACCGATTTGGCACCACGCGATCATCTCTCGCGACCACGGCTCGAGCTGGGAGAACGTGATCGTCGACAAGGTGCAGAACGGTGAAGCCTGTGTGGCCGACGGTTGCAGCAGTGACTTCTACACCGGACAAGCGAGTGTCACAAGTGACGTTAACGGTCATCTCGTCTTCGCATACGAGGGCGCCAGTGTCGACCAAGGGCCGCAACAGATCTATATCCGCACGTCGAACGATGACGGCAGGACCTGGGGTGGGCAGCGGGCGCTATCGGTCGCTGGCGAAAACGCCACAGGACCAAGGCTCACTTCGGATGGGTCAGGCGATGCGCGGATTTGGTACATGCAGACGTCAAATGGTGACGATCCCGATGCGTGGAATGTCTGGTACCGCAGTTCAAGTGATGGCGGAAAGACTTGGTCGAGTCCGCTGCGACTCAGCAACGTCACTTCTGGTCCGGGGTACAAGTCCGCTGACGGTTTCGCAGAAATCTATGGAGACTACGGCGAGATTGACGTCACAAGCGAGGGGAACACCATCGCCGCCTGGGGCGAGGGATTCAGCTACCTCGGCCCCGGTGGTACCTGGTACGCGCTGCAAAATTAGTCGTCGCGCTTACCGAAGGGTTGATCGCAAATGCGGTTCGATCAGTTGGCACTGCTCGCGTGCGGCCAGAAAGGCCCCGACGTGGCCAAGTCCAGGGAGCCAAACCGCTTGCGCCAAGGCAATCTTGGTTGCCGCGACGGCATTGAGGTGTGGCGGATCCTCAGCTTCACCGGCAACGATCAGGGTGGGGCACTCGATGCGAGCAAAGCAGGGCCAGACTGACCAGTCCTTGAGTGCCTCAAGGCTCAGCGCGAACTGCTCGGCGTTGGTATCGAGGAACTGCTGAGTCAGCCATTCCGGCAGGGCGATGCGTTCTTCCTCCTCAACGAGATTGACCAGCGCCACCATGCCGTGTTCGCGCACCAGGGCAGCCAGAGCAACATCTTCATCTGGCTGCGGAACGATTTCGCGCGTAACGCCGAGTCCGACCAGCGAGGCGATCAGGTCGGGACGGGTCGCTGCAAGTTCGTAGCCAATGTGAGCTCCCATGGAGTAGCCGACAAAGCCCACTCGCCGAACAGCTAGTTCAGCGACCACCGCGACTACGTCTGAGACGTACTCGATCATTGCGTGGCCGCTCAGGGTGGTCGGCTGACTGCTCGCTCCGCGACCGCGATGATCGATCAAGACCAATCGGAAGTCGCGCAGGTAAGGCAGATGCTCCTGCCACATTGCTCCATCTCCGGCGCCACCCGTGTGCAGGATCACCGTGGGACCATCGCCGATGAGTGAGTAGTTGATACGGACGCCGTCCCGCTCAACCCACATAGCCGCAGACTAACTACGGATTGACCAAACCCGGACCACGGCGACTAACTGGCTTTAGTGACAGGTTCCTGAGGAAGTGTCGAGCACGCTGCCGGACGAGCTGATGAAGTCCATATCCCAACCAGTGGCATGCAAGGTAAACCGCGCATACCCGAAGGATTTCTTCCAGACGACTGGCAATGGCACCGCTGCCGAAGACGCGGACGCCATTGCCTCTCCTCCCGTACCCACGATGTACTGGGTGATTCCTGCTGGATCAGCAACTGCGTATGGGTTCATGGCCGCGAACCGCTGGTAGTTGTGAACGTGACCATTCAGAACAACGTCAGCACCCGCTGAATAGAGCACCTTCCACCACGCTTGGTACGCCTTGTTTCGACCAGTCTTCAGGCCGGTGTAGTAAGGCTGGTGCCAGAACGCGGCGATACAGGGCTGGGTGTTGGCAGCAAGATCTGCGGCTAGCCATTTTGTTTGCGTTGCCTTGGCGGAGCACCCGCCCACACCGCTCATCGCGCAGTTGGCGTTAAGCCCAATGAAGTGCCAAGAATTGATGTCAAACGAGAAGTGCCCGGCAGTGTCCGGGTGCGCCGCCGTACCGAAGTAGTTGAAGAAGTTGGTAGCGGTCGCGTTTGACGACGGGCACTGCGTCCCAAAGGCGTTCACACCCGTCTTGTACTCATGGTTTCCGGCTACCGGAACCATGCGGTCGTTGACACGTCCCCAGGTCGGTGTGTACGAGACCTCGTAGTCAGCAAGATCCCCACAGTCATACTGAAAGTCGCCAAGCCCAAGGACACTGCTGACCGTTGTGTCTGCCAGCAACGCATCGGATGTGCCCTTTTGTTGGCACGCGGTGCTGGTTCCTGCGCCGTTTGCGAAGCGCGTGTCAGCTGGGTCGCAAGCAAAATCGCCAACGGCTGCCACCACGGGGTCGGCGACGACTTCAGCCGATGCAATGGGCGATGAGCCATTCGGCGGCGTCAGTGCCGCCAACGCCAGCGACGCAGTGATGAGCAAGATCACAGAAACTGCGGCTCGACGAATACGCATGGGATGAGTATGGCCCAACGAGGCCCGATCGGGTTCCACTTAATCGCTTGCCCCTTTGTATTCGTTCTGTTCGGCTTTGACCATGGACCCAGACTTCGTGCGCGCGGCTTTCGATCAACAAGTTCGGCAGCATCCCGACGCCGGCGCAGACAGTCAGGTGGAGCGTGCACCGGGCATTGTTCGTACTATCGGAGTGCCAGGTGGGTGGTCGGGCGTCGTCTGGAGTGAACTCGATGCCGCCTCGGCTGATGGGGTGATCGCCTCCGAGGTAAGTCGCTTCAGCATCTTTGGTCGACCCTGGGAATGGAAGTACTACTCGTACGACACCCCAGCTGACCTGCCACGTCGACTGCTAGGCGCTGGATTCGAGCCGGAACCGGTTGAGTCGCTGCTGGTTGCCGAAATTGCAGAGCTTGATCTGAGCGCCTCACCTCCGATGGACGTGGAGCTGCGAGAGGTCAGCAGCGCTGACGGACTGAGCGCTCTTGTAGACGTGCACAACGAGGTGTTCGGTGGCGATCATTCCGACTTGGGTCGTGCGCTTGCGCCTAGCCTGGAGAGTGAACCGAGGTCAGTGGTCGCGGTACTTGCGATGTCACAAGCCTCGGCGGTTGCGGCTGGTCGGGTTGAGTTCCACCCAGGCACTGACTTCGCCAGCCTGTGGGGCGGAGGGACGCTGGCCAAATGGCGCGGTAGGGGGATCTTTCGTGCTCTGGTCGCGTACCGCGCGAAACTGGCGGCCGATCGAGGCTTTCGTTACCTGCAGGTCGACGCATCGGCCGAGAGTCGCCCTATCCTGCAGCGTTTGGGCTTTGTCGAACTAGCAACCACAACGCCGTTCATGCATCCCGGAACAAACTAGGGAGCGGAAGTCAGTCATGTCTGACATCGCGGTCCGCTCGCTGAGGGACTCGGAGTGGGATTTGCTGCGTGACTT
>DATKIY010000013.1:0-17525 GCA_035543875.1 Actinomycetes bacterium
CTGGTCATTGATGGCCCGAAGAGTCTCAGGAGTTTACCTCCGGGGGCTTGAGGTAATGCTCAACACGCTGTTGGCTGGACCCGTTGCATGAGTCTTATCCGTCGAACTGCCCGAACAAACCCCTAGGAGCGATGAATGAGCAGCGTCCGCGTTCTCGTAGGCACCCGCAAAGGTGCATTCGTCTTGACCTCTGATGGGAAGCGACAGGACTGGACAGTGGATGGGCCGCACTTTGGTGGATGGGAGATCTACCACGTCAAGGGGTCTCCGGTTAACCAAGACCGGCTGTACGCCTCACAATCCAGCGGTTGGTTTGGTCAGCTCATCCAGCGTTCGGATGATGGCGGCAAGAGCTGGGAGCCAGTCGGTAACAAATTCAGCTATGAGGGAGAAGTAGGCACCCATCTTTGGTACGACGGCACCCCGCGCCCGTTCGAGTTCAAACGCGTCTGGCACGTGGAGCCCTCCCTCACCGACCCTGACAAGGTCTACGCCGGCGTAGAAGACGCGGCGCTGTTCTGCTCCAGTGACGGAGGACAGAACTGGGATGAGATGGTCGGAATGCGCGGAAACAAGACGGGACCGACGTGGTCTCCTGGGGCTGGTGGCATGTGCCTGCACACCATCACGCAGGACCCCAGTAATGCAGAGCGCATGTACGTGGCCATTTCGGCTGCAGGCGTGTTCCGAACCGACGATGCTGGTAAGAGTTGGGAACCGATCAACCGCGGGCTGAAGTCAGATGGCATCCCCAATCCCAATGCCGAAGCCGGCCACTGCGTACACAAGATTGCTATGCACCCAACCCAGCCCAATGTTTTGTTCATGCAAAAGCACTGGGACGTCATGCGTAGTGACGACTCGGGCGATAACTGGGTCGAAATCAGCGGCAACCTTCCGACAGACTTCGGATTCCCCATCGACGTTCACGCGCACGAGCCCGAGACCATTTACGTGGTGCCCATTAAGAGCGACTCCGAACACTTCCCACCCGACAGCAGACTTCGCGTCTACCGCAGCAAGACCGGTGGGAATGAGTGGGAAGCACTGACCAGTGGCTTGCCGCAAAGTGACTGTTACGTAAATGTTCTCCGCGACGCATTGGCGGTCGACTCGTTGGACGACTGCGGCATCTACTTTGGCACGACAGGTGGGCAGGTCTACGCGTCAGCCGACTCCGGTGACAACTGGGCTCCGATCGTGCGCGACCTACCAGCGGTCCTGTCGGTCGAGGTTCAGACGCTGCCGTGATTCGTGTGGCGCTTCCTGCTCACCTGCGACGGCTAGCCAAGGTGGAAGGCGAAGTCGAGCTCGACGTGGACGGACCTGTGACCCAGCGGGCAGTGCTCGACGCGCTCGAGACACGCTTCCCCGTTCTGCGAGGCACCGTTCGCGACCAAGACACCCACCTTCGTCGGGCATTTATTCGCTTTTTCGCTTGTGAGGAGGACTACTCCAACGAGCCACCTGATGCACTCCTGCCCGAGGAAGTAGCCGCCGGCAAAGAGCCACTGCTGATCGTAGGAGCAATGGCTGGCGGCTAGGCCTGGCCCAGGGCTGCCGACCAGAGCGCCTATAAGGACTGATCAACCTCAAGCCGTGGGCCTGTTCGGTCGATGCCTCACCCGGATTCCGCCAAGCGGGGGCGGGCGGTCGGGCAGGTTCGGCCAGGAGGCAATCAATGCAGCGACGCTTCGTGCGCGCGATTGCGCTCATGCTTGGGCTGACACTGGTGGCGGCCGGCTCGGTGCTGTGGTGGCAGGCGAGCCGAGAGACGGCGGCGAGGGAGCAAATCCTGGACCAAAACCTGTCATCCTCAGCGGACAGCTCGGCAGTCCTGCTGGCCGAGCACTTCGAACGTGCCGTTGCCGCCGATATACAGCTTGCGTCTCAACCGGCCTTCATCCGGTTTTACAAGCTTCACGGCAGCGTCGACTCAAAAATCAAGCGTGACCTTCCGGTCTTGCACCGAGTTGAGCAAGGGCTTGCTTCGATCGAGACCATCTTCCCAGGTGCGGTCAGCGAGGCGTGCTTCATCAACGTGCGGGACGGACAGGAAATCGCCCGCATCGTTGACGGCAAACCAGCACCGACCAGTGACCTTTCACCCGACGAGAGCAAGGCACCCTTCTTTGCGCCAACCGCCGACCAGGTGCCGGGGGTTCCGTACCAGTCGCAGCCATACGTCTCACCCGACTCCGGTCTCTGGGTGATCGGAACGGCCACGGTCATCGCACGCCACGGAATTCAGCTCGGCATTGTCCATTTCGAAACCAGCATCGAAAGCTTGCGTGCTTCAGCGCTTTCCTCGACGTCCGCAGTCCAACTTCGAGTCATCGACCCTTCCGGGAAGGTGGTGATGGACGAAGCCACTCCGCAAGTCGAGGGCGCAGAGCTCGGAACCCCCGACGTCTCCACTTTCGAAGGCACATCAGCGGCTACTTCGACTAACCATGTTGACTCGATCGGCGACGAGCGCGTCGCGTTGGCCCCGCTTCCAGCTGGACAGACCCTGTCCGCCGACAACGCCAACACCTGGGTAGTCGCCGCGTCCGCTCCCGTCATCGCCACTGGAGCATTGGCCAACTTGTCGCCACTCATTCTTGCGTTGTTGGCGCTTGGTATCCCGCTGCTTCTGGCGGCCCTAGTTGCTTACTGGCTGGCCCGGAAACGACAGCGGATTCACCAAGAACAGGTGCAACGTGACAGGGACGTACTCGACGAAGGCATGAGCGAGCTTTCTGATGCGTTGACAAGCGCAGCGGCAGGCGACCTTTACGTCACTTTCTCGGTCGACCTCGGCGACGAGCGCATGACGGCGCTCGCTAAGGGGTTCGACGCCACGCTGACCCACCTGAGGGGTCTGGTCTCGCAGGCCCAGTTGAGCGGCATGCGACTGACCGCCTCAGCAGCACAGCTGCGGGCCTCGGCGACACAGCAGGCGCAGTCGGCGGAGGAACAAGCGACTGCGGTCACAGAAACGACGGCCACCGTCGAAGAGCTCGCCGCAACGGCGGCCCAGATCGCCGACACAGCATCGGACGTCGCCGACTCCGCGCAACAAACCTTGGCTCTGACAGAGGAAGGGATCGCTGCGGTCCGCGACTCGGTAGCTGCGATGGACCGAATCACCGACAAGGTCTCGTCGATCGCGACAAGCTCCACTTCGCTGGGTGAGAAGGTTAACGAGATTGGACACATCCTCACCCTCATCGACGAGCTCAGCGAGCAAACAAACTTGCTCGCCCTGAACGCAGCCATTGAGGCGGCTCGCGCCGGGGAACACGGGAGGGGGTTCGCCGTAGTAGCAGCCGAGGTACGAAAGTTGGCAGAACGCGCGCAACAGTCGACGGCGCAGATCCAAGGGCTTGTGACAGAGATCAAGTCTCACACGCAATCCACCGTACTTGCTTCAGAGGATGGTGCGCGCGAAGCAGGTCATGGCGTCCAGGTGGCTGGCTCAGCAGTATCAGCTCTAGACCGGATCGCCGACATGGTCGATAACACAACCACAGCGGTCGCCGAGATTTCCGTTGCCACCCAACAACAGCGTTCGGCGTCAGACCAAGTGGTCGTGGCCATGGCGCAGGTGGCAGATGTGTCATCACAGTTCGCAGCCGGCTCGCAGCAGTCAGCTGCATCTGCGCAGGAGATCACCGCCCTTGCCGACGAGTTCGAAGCGTCGGTGAGCAGCTTCTCCGATGGCCCGGCCAAGCCGCACAGCCTCGAGAAGCCAACAGCCGAAAGCCCGCGTCACGATTCGGACGCCTTCCCCCGGTAAGCGCGGGTCTGCCTAGGTCACAGTCACGCGAAGGGCGCGGCTCGTTCCGGCGCCGCTGTCGGGAGTCTTCGGACACAGGAACCGGAACTTGTAGGTGTTTGCGGCGGTCATGGTCACAACTGCCGTAAATCGACCGTCCAAGCCTGCGTTGCCCTGTGCCACAGTGCGCCACTTGCCGCGCCAGTAGATCTGCAACTTGGTCAGTGCAGGTTCGTTTGGCGACACACGCCCCTTGAACTCGATCTGCTTTCCGACGCGGACGCGGTTGTCTTTCACCTGTGCGCTGACGACCTTGGACACCTGAAGAGCTTTGGACGGCGCGCTCGTTCCATATGTCGCCAGTCCACCAGCGAAGTCCACCCGAAAGGAGGCGTTCTCCTTCGCGGTGACCTTAAAGCCGTAAGCCCCCTTCGCTGCCGTTTGATCCGAACTCACTTGGGTCCACACAGAGGTGTCATTGTCCTTGCGGTACAAAGTCACCTTCTGGCTCGTGAGCGGCGCCCCTGCAGACGTGCGCAACTGTCCCTGAATCTTCACATCAGCGCCGTACTTCACCTTCGAGTCGCTCAGTTTCTCGGTGAGCGTGGCTCCGCGAATCGTGCGCGAGACGGGGTTGGACCAATTGCCTGACCCGTCGTAGGCAAACACCGATACGGTCCGTGTGTCGTCGTTCGGAACATGTGTCGACGTGTGATGTTCCGGTGAGACAAAGAAGCGGTCATTGTCGAGTGGGCTGGCAGCGGGTTGTGCACCGAGACTGAGGACGGCCACGTACCCAACGACCTCGGGGTCCGAAGATGCAACCCAGTTCGAGTTGATGTCATGCTGAGAACCGGTCGTTCTCGCGGCATTGACTGCCAAGTCCGTCGGTGCGCTGATATTGGTGTCGAGCGCGCCTCGTAGCGCGATGGCAGCCTGGGTGGGGACGGACTCGGCTGCTGCCACGTGAAAAGCGATGGACCCCAAGAGTGACGCCTGGGCACCTTCGCAATGATGCTCGAACGTGACGGACAGACTAGTCAGGTCACCAGTACCTGCGTCGAAGGTGATGTCGTGAACGACGAAGTCGCCCCGCACCTCGTTGCAGCCGCTCCCGTCGCCGGTGACGTCTAAGCCACCTGTTGTCCCCGGGAAACGGGTGGCATTGAGAAATACATCTCCAGGGTCGAGCGTGTCGCCAGTTGGTGCTGACAGCTCGGCCGAGAACGAATGAGTGTCTTTTGTCACGGTGACGTCAACCGCACTAGCGTCCCCGCTGGCAACGATCGTCGCACCATCGTTCACGTCGAAGTTGTAGGAACTGTTTCCGATGATGGTGTCCCCGCCGACTCCCTGCATCGACCACGTCGTGACATCCGCCGCCAAGGCGGGCGACGAACTCAACGGTGTCAGGAGGCTGACAATCATGATGGCGGCGGCAGTCGCCGAGATTCGGGCCAGTCGGTGCACGTACGTCTCCAGAAGTCGAGCAGGGTCATTCCAGCGGATGCGCTGCGATGAGTTGAACGGAAAGTTTGTCACGACCTGTTCAGCACGCCGTGACGGGTGGGTGGGGCTCTCGTAGTGGGCGATACTGGACTCGAACCAGCGACCTCTTCGGTGTGAACGAAGCGCTCTAACCAACTGAGCTAACCGCCCCCAATCGGAGCGAGACTATCGCAGCCGACTCCCCACCTTTTGTTGCGACTCAAGTCGGGTCGCGATGACAAGGTCCGACTCAGCCGAGGCCGAACCAGCCCAGCAACCGGTCGAATGACCAACCGTTGTAGTAGACGTACCAGGAAACCAAAGCCGCAACGAGCAACAAGACAATGATCGCTAGCGCAATCGCGCGACCACGGTTTTGCCGACTAAATGCGGCCGACGCCGCCCCTTGTGCCTTGTCCTTGGAGAACCGAAGCAGTCGATGTGCCCACGCATACTCGGTTGCCAGAACGGCGAGTCCAAGGAAGATCGCAGCCCAGCCTGGGCCTGGCAACGCCAGCATCGCGAGCCCGGCAAGCAGGATTGCTCCGCCAACAAAAGTGGCGACCACGCGCCAAAGAAGTTGACGGTATTTGCTCGTGCCCGCGAAACGCTGACGCAGTCGATACAGCCAGTCTGGCCCTGGCGGATCGAAATCGTCTGGTTGCGTAGATCGCTCAGACGAGGGCAAGGACATGCGGCAACCTTACGAGCCAGCTTGCCGCTCCCAAACCCGTCCTCCCAATACCGTGTTCGAAACGACACTCGCGCCCAGGTGGGCCACCAGGTCCGCCTCGTGGTCAACGTCCAAAACGGCAAGATCGCCGCAGGCACCAACTGCCAAATGCCCTACATCATCGCGTCGCAACGAATGGGCGCCGCCCAGCGTTGCTGCGGCGAGGGCCTCTTCAACAGTGAGGCCGTAGACCAAGCAGGCCAGCTGGATGACGTACGGCATCGACTCGCACCAAGACGTTCCCGGGTTGCAGTCTGTGGCTAGCGCAAGTTCGACGCCAGCCGCCTTGAGCGTGGGAACCTGGCCAAAGGCGAACGTGCGCAGCGAGAGCGTGACCGTCGGAAGCAGGACCCCCACCACGCCTGCCGCCGCCATCGCCCGCGCATCCGCTTCGCTGACATGTTCAAGATGGTCCGCGGAGGCGCACCCAAGCTCTGCTGCTAACCCGGCGGCGCCGGTATGGGCTATTTCCTCAGCGTGCAGGCGCAGCCCGAAACCCTGGTCTTTGGCGGCCGTCAAGATGCGGCGGGTTTCCAAAATCGTAAAGACGCCTTCATCGCAAAAGACGTCACACCATTGTGCTCCGGACGCCTTCGCGTTCGGAAGCGACGCAATAACCTCGTCGACATAGTCATCACGATCGACCCGGTCTGGGACAACGTGCGCCCCGAGATACGTCGACTCCACTCGCAGCGGAAGGCTGCGATCAAGTTCCGCGATAACGGCGAGCATCCGCATCTCATCGGCTTGAGTCAAGCCGTACCCAGTCTTGATTTCCATCGTTGTTGTGCCATGTTCGATCGCACTTTTCGCGCGTTCTGTGGCACTGGCGATCAGCTGCTGGTCGGTGGCAGCCCTCGTTGCCGCGACAGTCGTGTTGATACCTCCGCCGTCGTAGCTTTGTCCAGACAGGCGAGCAACAAACTCTTCACGCCGCGAGCCCTCCCACACCAGATGCGTGTGGGCGTCGACAAAGCCAGGGGTGACCGTGCGTCCACCGACGTCGAGTTCCAGAACCTCTGAACTGGTTGAAGGCAGGTCCTGTTCGCTTCCCAGCCAGGCGATTGACCCGTCCCGGATGAGAACGGCTGCATCCTTCACCACAGGCGTCACGATGGGGTGCAACCGTCCGATATGTCGTACGAGCAGGTCCATGGGGGGATCGTGCCACGCACGCCCTGGACACCGCAGGATCAGGCGGTGAGAAGGTTGCCGTGATGGCAAACCACGAACCGAACCCCGACTCCCTCCCGTTAACCGTTGCGGGCTTCGCGGACCGAGCCGAAGGTCTGCTGGCGCCTGAAACGTGGAGCTACATCGCTGGCGGAGCAGGCGAGGAACACACGCTGCGTGCTAGCTGCCAGGCATGGCAGGACCTCGCGCTCCTGCCTCACGTGTTGGTCGATGTGTCGAAGATCGATACATCGCTGACACTGCTCGGGCACGAACTAGCTCACCCGATTCTGCTCGCTCCGACCGCAGCGCACTCGCTGTACCACCCTTCGGCGGAACCGGCGACGCTGCGCGGAGCGGCGGCGGGCGGTGCGCTGGCGGTGATGAGCACGCTTGGCTCGACGCCGGTGGCCGAACTCGGAGCGACCGCTGGTGGGCCGTGGTGGCTGCAGCTCTATGTGCAAAAGGATCGGGACTTCACGTTGGACCTTGTTCAGCGAGCTTCTGGCCACGGCGCCTCGGCAGTGGTGTTGACGGTCGACACTCCCCTGCTCGGTGCGCGTGACCGTGACCGCAGGACCGGCGGGCATACCGTTGATGGTTTGCATCCACCCAATCTCACGCCAGTACCCGACGGGCAACCTGCCGACGCTCCGCTTCACGAGCAGGTCTACAACCCGCATCTTGATCCGTCGCTCCGTTGGGAGACCTTGGAGTGGCTCGTCGAGTACTCGCCGATTCCCGTCCTCGTTAAGGGAGTCGTTCGACCCGACGACGCTCGCCGCGCGGTGGATCACGGGGTGGGTGGCGTCATCGTCTCGAACCACGGGGCACGCAACCTCGACACGGTCGTCACCACGGTTGCGGCGCTGCCGGGGATTGTCCGCACCGTCGCGGGCGATGTCCCGGTCCTCGTCGACGGTGGTATCCGTCGCGGAACTGACATAGCCAAGGCCATAGCCCTTGGCGCTGATGCCGTTCTGATCGGACGACCAGCGGTGTGGGGCCTGGCCGTGGGAGGCAGCGACGGTGTTCAGCGTGTCATCGAAATCCTGCGTGCCGAACTCGTCATGGCCATGGGACTACTCGGCGCGCCGACGCTTGGTCAGTTGAACGCGGACCTGTTAAGCCAACCGTGATCTGAGCCGCATGAAAGCAGCGTTTCGTACGGATGCGGGCGAGAAAGCGTCGTTCTCGCAGTTAGGGCTGCCAGGGCGGAGCGTGAGTGCCGTCGAGCATGGGCACGCGGATCCCCACCTCGCGTGCGGTGTCGATCGCGATGTCGTAACCCGCGTCAACGTGGCGCAGCACGCCCATGCCGGGGTCGTTAGTCAGAACGCGCTCGAGCCGGTCGGCTCCATCGTCGGTGCCGTCAGCGAGGACGACAACGCCGGCGTGAATCGACTTTCCGATTCCCACTCCGCCGCCATGGTGAACAGACACCCAGGTGGCTCCTGACGCAGTGTTCTGAAGGGCATTCAGAATGGGCCAGTCGGCGATGGCATCGGACCCATCGAGCATTCCTTCGGTCTCTCGCTCCGGGCTGGCGACCGATCCGGAGTCGAGGTGGTCGCGTCCAATCACGATCGGCGCGGAGACGGTTCCCGTGCGGACCAGCTCGTTGAACGCGTCGCCGGCGACATGCCGTTCCCCATATCCCAGCCAGCAGATGCGAGACGGCAGACCTTGGTAGTGAACCTTTTCCTCGGCGAACCGCAACCAGCGCTGCAACCCATCGTCGTCGGGAAACGCCTTGGCAACCGCGGCGTCGGTCGCTGCGAGATCTCGTGGGTCACCTGACAAGCACGCCCAGCGGAACGGTCCTGATCCCCGGGCGAACAGCGGGCGGATGTACGCGAGCACGAACCCTGGGTAGTCAAAGGCATCTGCGACACCAGCGTCACGCGCTTGACCCCGAAGCCCGTTGCCGTAGTCAAAGGTCACGGCGCCAGCCCGTTTCAGGTCGACCATTGCTTGACAGTGCGCCGCCATCGACTGGGTCGAACGGTCGATGTACTCAGTTGGCTTGTCGGCGCGCAGCGCGAGTGCATCGTCAAGGCTGATGCCATTCGGGACGTACCCGTTGAGCGCGTCATGCGCAGACGTTTGGTCGGTCACAATGTCCGGGATCCAGCCGCGCCGTACCAGCTCGGGAAACACATCCGCACAGTTGGCCACCACTGCGACCGACAGTGGTCGCCGCTCGGCCTTAGCCCGTTCGCACCTGCTGATCGCATCGTCTAGGTCGTCCGCGATCTCGTCGAGATAGCGGTGGTCACGCCGTCGTTGTGCGCGCGTGGGGTCAATCTCCACGCATAGGGCCACGCCACCATTGCCGGTGACCGCAAGTGGCTGCGCTCCCCCCATACCACCCAAGCCGCCGGTGAGCGTGATGGTGCCCAGCAGGGACCCTCCGAAATGCTGGTTGGCAACCTCCGCAAAGGTGGCGAACGTTCCTTGCAAGATGCCTTGAGTGCCGATGTAGATCCATGAGCCGGCGGTCATTTGGCCGTACATGATGAGGCCGAGGTCTTCGAGCTCGCGAAAGTACTCAGGTGTCGCCCATTTCGGCACCAGAAGCGAGTTGGCAATCAGAACTCGCGGCGCCATCTCATGAGTGCGAATAACGCCAACGGGCTTGCCGCTTTGGATGAGCAAAGTGTCATCAGAGGCCATCGACTGAAGCGACGACACGATGGCGTCAAACGCCTCCCAGCTGCGGGCCGCGCGGCCATTTCCGCCATAAACCACGAGGTCGTCGGGTCGCTCGGCAACCTCAGGGTCGAGGTTGTTCTGCAACATCCGAAGGGCCGCCTCAGCCCCCCAGGACTGGCACGACAAAACTGAACCGTGGGAAGCCTTGACCGCCCGAGCTCCTCGCACCGCTACCTCCAAGTCACCAATCGGCCGACACGACGGCCAGAAACTCCAGAAGACTGTCCTGAACGTCCCGCTCTCGGCAGACTATCCCTGTGACCAGTGAACGGCCGGACCTCATCTCCTTGCTCTCATTTGAGCGACCCACGGCTTTCGACATCTGGCTGGATCCGTTGTCGCCGGCCACGGCCCTGTTCTTGCCATATCTGAATCTGGACGGGCTGGCCCACGGCGGCCGACCATGGCGCTTTCGCGGTCACGACGACGTGGGTCTGCGCCTGCTTCCGGATCCCAGCGACGGGGCAAGCTGCCTGGCGGCTCGCTGCATTCTGGCCGTGCGTGCGTGGGCGGTTCAGCAGGAAGCGAACAGCGAATTGGTTCCCATGGACTATGACCTGCCGTGGGCCTACCTCGGCAACATGTTGCGTGACATTGCAACGGTTCGAAGTCTTGGTCTCCCGCACATGGTTGCTCTCGCGGGACGGGAGGGGAACTGGCTCGGCGACTGGGTCGCCGAGTATCGCGAGGACCCGGTGATTCATTCGGTGCTCTCCGCAGAAGCAGAGTCCGCTCGGCTTGAGGGAGTCACCGAGACGCCGACCGTCCACGTCGGATCGTGGTTGTACGAGCCGTCTCGAATGCCCGACGACATCGCGGACCAAGTTGCTCAACACCTCGATAGTCCGGAGTAGCCCGCAGACGTCCAGCAAAGGTTGCGGTGCGTGCCGCCTACGGATCCAGCGAGAGCGACGACTGCTGCGTGAACGTGTCCCTTGCCTTCATCGTGACCGGCCCAGGTGTGTCACGCAGCACGCGATCGTCAATGGCGTGAATTGGTTGCACGTCGCGCGTCGACGACGTCAGGAATGCTTCAGTTGCCGACGCGAGAGCGTCGATCCCTAGGCTCGCCTCTCGTGCTCCCGACCACTCAACGACGAGCTCGCGAGTGATGCCAGCAAGGCAACCACTACCGAGCTCGGGCGTGAGCAACTCACCGTCAATGACGACGAAGATGTTGCTTCCAGTTCCTTCGCACAGCTCGCCACGGGAATTCGCGAAGATTGCCTCCGACGCTCCGGCGTCGTGCGCCGCAGACAGCGCCACAACATTTTCGGCGTACGAGGTGGTCTTCAACCCCGCCACTGCAGACCGCTCGTTGCGGATCCACGGGACGACAGAAACCTTGGTGGTTGGTTCCCAGCTCCCACCCGTCGAGACAGCAAGAACGAGTGTCGTCCCGGCTTCACCTCGCTCCGATCCGAGCGGGCCGGGTCCTCCGGTGTAGGTGATGCGCAGCCGACCCGCATCGGGTTCGGCGGCAAGCAGGGTGTTGACCCCGTCGCGTACCAGCTGCTCGTCAGGGTCTGGGAGCGCCAGCCCACGAGCTGAGCGTTGGAGTCGTGCCAGATGCCGGGTGAGTGCGAACGCCTCGCCCTCGACGACCTTGCAGGTTTCGAAAACGCCGTCGCCGACCGTGAACCCGTGATCGAACGCCGACAGCAGTCCTTCTTCGTTGTCGCTGAGCCGCCCATTCACCCAGATCTTCAACGGTCGCTCCCTTCGGCGGCCACTGCGAGTAGCCGGTCGGCTTTCAGTTTCGTTTCTTCCCACTCCTGCTCAGGGTCGGAGCCCCACGTGATGCCGGCGCCCGTCCCAAAATGAAGTATCGACCCTTCACGCCAGAAGGTTCGGATACCCACGCCCAACTGGGCGGACTGGCTGTCGGCGTTTACCCAACCAACCGCACCGCAGTAGGGGCCTCTTGGGACCGGCTCAAGCTCGTCGATGATGCTGAGTGCGCTGGATTTTGGTGCACCCGTGACTGATCCGGGTGGAAACGTGGCAGCCAGAATGTCGGCCCAGCCGTGCTCGGGTCGCAGCTCGCCACGAACGGTCGAAACCAAGTGCACTAGTCCAGGGTGCGCCTCCACTTTCAGCAGCGACGGCACTGAGATCGAGCCCGGGTCACACACCATTCCTAGGTCGTTGCGAACGAGGTCAACGATCATCACGTTCTCAGCGGCGTCCTTGTCCAACAGGCCGTCGGCTGTCTTCGCCGTTCCTTTGATCGGCGATGACTCGATGATGGAACCTTGACGGCGAAGGAAAAGTTCCGGTGTTGCCGTGACCACCTCCAGGTCATGACTTTCGACCACTACTGCGCCGGCGTGAGGCGCTGGGTGATGTCGGTCCAGGGCATGGCCCAATCCCGACATCGAACATTCCGCTGAAATCCCGGTGGTGAGGACGCGACAGATATTGGCTTGGTACACCTCCCCAGCCGCAATCGCCTCGCGTACGGTCTGCACCGCCGCGACGTACTGCTCGCGGCTCATCGACGACGACCAGTCCTCGCGTGGTGCCCCCAACCACTTCGCCTCGGGAAACGGCGCGGCCTCAACACGTGCGAAGCGGGCGGCGGTGAAGATGCCCTCGTAGGTGAGCACCACAGCCCACCAACCGTGACCATCAAGCACCGAGGGGTCGTGCGATACCTCGATGAGCTCGGTGGCAAGCCGACCGTCGAAGTAAGCGAAAGCTTGCAGGTCAGGCAAGCGGTCCTGCCACTTGTTCGGCGGCCGCCACCAACTCTGGCAGCGCTGCGTCGACCGCCTCCAGCTGCGGGGATACCTCGCGGTCAACATGCATCGGCGGAACCTGCTGCCGCAACAATGCGTGAGCTGCCGCTACGGCCGGGCTGGGAGCTGCGATGTCTGCGCGCAGATCGAGGGCTTGTGCGGCGCAGACCAGTTCGACGGCAAGCACGCTGCGCACGTTGCGCACCACGTCGCGCAGCTTGCGCATCGACGTCCACCCCATGGATACGTGGTCTTCTTGGTTACCGGACGTCGGAATCGTGTCAACACTCGCCGGGTGCGACAGCACTTTGTTCTCGCTCACCAACGATGCGGCCGTGTACTGCGCAAGCATGTAACCGCTGTTGGTTCCTGCGTCGGGCGCGAGAAACGGCGGCAAGCCGCGAGAGAATGCCGGGTCAAGCATCCGATCTGTGCGGCGTTCGCTGATCGATGCCAGCTCCGACAGGGCAATTGCGAGCATGTCGCCGGCGAACGCCAACGGCTCGCCGTGAAAGTTCCCCGTGGACATCACCTCGTACTCGTCAGAGTCTGGGATAGGGACGATTACGGGGTTGTCGACGACCGATCCAAGCTCGACAGTCAACACCGACTCCACATGCGAGAGCACGTCGCGCACAGCTCCATGTACCTGCGGCGCGCATCGCAGCGAGTAAGAGTCCTGCACGGCGTGTTCGAGATCGTGCCGGTGACTGGCCAGCAAGCCAGAACCTGCGAGCAGTCGACGCATGTTGTCGGCGACGTGGACCTGACCAGCATGAGGACGAATGTCGATCACTCGCGGGTCATACGCCCGGTTGGTGCCGAGCAGTCCGTCCAACGACATGGCACAGGCGAGGTCGGCGACGTTGCAGAGCAGTCGTGCTTGGTCGACCGACAGCGCCAACCTGGCCTGCATCGGCTCGGTGCCGTTGATGAGGCTGAGGCCCTCCTTGGGCTGAAGCACCAGAGGTTCGATGCCGTGCTCGCCGAGTACCTCAGCGGCGGGGCGGCCACGCGGAGCGTCGTCGGTTGAGCTGCGAAGCCGCCCCTCACCGACCAGCGGCAGCGCGAGGTGGGCGAGCTGTGCAAGGTCGCCGGAGGCGCCAACACTCCCCTGGTCGGGAACCACCGGGAGCAGACCCTTGTCCAGCAGCAGCAGTAAGCGCGCCGGCA
The DNA here is from genome assembly GCA_035543875.1 of Actinomycetes bacterium. GTDB lineage: Bacteria > Actinomycetota > Actinomycetes > JAHEKZ01 > JAHEKZ01 > DATKIY01. Next base: position 13,784 of record DATKIY010000013.1, read on the forward strand.
GGTCGACCCGCACGCCGGAGATTCCAGCTGCGAGCGTGCGAGCGCGCAGAAGTAGCAGCGCCCGCACCACTTCGTCTGACAAGGGCTGCCCAACTCCGGCCGCATGTGAGCGAACCAGCGCCAACTGCATCTTCGCCAGGTCGCCTTGACCGATTCGAGTGTTGGCGAGCGCTCCAAACCCGGTCGTCACTCCGTACATCACGCGGTCTTCTGCCACCGCGCGCTCCACGACGGACCGACTGGGCTCCATCCGCGCCGCAACCGATGCCGCAAGCTCAACTCCGGCTCGACCACGGGCTACGTCGACAACATCATCAATACTGACCGGCTCACCGGTGACCACCATTGTGCGCACGAGCGTCACCGTAGCCCTGCGTCCGCGCCCTGCCCCTACCCCCACCCCTAAAGTTGATCAAGGAGGGGGAGGTTGTGTTGGCGCCCTGTCGCTTTGGGCGACGTACTGCTCATCGGCTATCGTTACCGCTCGCTGACGACGACGCCTTCCGGCCCGTCGAGCAGAGTGCGGACGTAGCGCAGCTGGTAGCGCATCACCTTGCCAAGGTGAGGGTCGCGGGTTCGAATCCCGTCGTCCGCTCGGAGGGTCTCACCTAGTCTCACCTGGGAGGCCTGCTCCGGTGGAGTGGCCGAGAGGCGAGGCAACGGCCTGCAAAGCCGTCTACACGGGTTCAAATCCCGTCTCCACCTCGCAGGACGAGCTAGTGGCACGAAGAGTTTGATGCAGTAAGCACGAGGCAACACAAAGCAGCACCGCACGGGCGATTGGCGCAGTCTGGCTAGCGCGCTTCCCTGACACGGAAGAGGTCACAGGTTCAAGTCCTGTATCGCCCACCACGTTTTCGCAGGTCAGAGGCATGAATGACTCGCATAAATGCTTTCATGCCACAAATCGTGCCACACAACTTCAGCTGCCTGACGCCGACAGATGGGCTTCAAAAGTGAGCAGACAGCACCGGTAGGCTGGTTACAAAGGTGGACACAAGGTCCCCCCACGAGTGGCAGGCCGGGTAACCCGGAACCCGTAGCCGAAGTAACTGATGACCCTTCCGGAAGGGCGCGAAGCGCCGCCCGCTCGCTGGGGGTGTCCATCCGTGTCATCGCGCGGGTTGCTGTCGCACTGCCGTCAGCGGCGAAGTACGTGCGTCGCATGACCGTGACGCCGTAACCAAACTCCAGCACCGTCGGTCCCTGACTGATGATGCTGATTAAACGTCGGGGCCTGTGATGCCGCCTCGGCAACCGTCAAGGTTCCTTCCTTGACCGCGAGAGCCGCCACCCCGCACGGGGTGGCGGCTCTTTGGCGCGGACTGTCTGTGAACCCGATCTCCCTTAACAGCGGACCGTGAAGCGCCGCGTGATAAGCGCAACATAAGGCGTGTGATCGCCATTCTGCGCGATGGCAAACATTCGCAGTTCGTACTCCTGGTCGGAGAGCCGTTTGTGGTAGCCACAGCGCATCTCACGATGGAGGTAATGCTTGCCCTTGGCGTGGTCACCGAAACCCCACGACGACATGTCGGACCTGTGCCAGCCATGGATATGAAAGAGCTTGTACTGGACGTGCAGCCGATCCCAGTTCTGATCGCAACGAACCCACCCTCGATACGCGATGTGGTGCCAGTCGCTCTTCCCGTAGTGGGTGAGCTGCATTTGGCAGCCCGAGAGCGCGTGTCCGTCCTTGCGAACTAGCGGATCGCGCTCAACCATCGCGCTGGCTGGTAGCGCCATCGCCAGCGTCATCGCTGCTGCCAGCGCCATTGTGATGAGGCGTTTCATTCATTCCCTCCCAGGATCGGAGAGACGCTACCAACGAGGACCAGCTGTTCAAGTAGAACCTGGGAATGTCCTCCGAGTGGCCGAACCGTTCCGTAACGGTTTCGTACCGTAGGCGATTGCATGCATGGCCGTCACGATCTCCGCTTTACAGTCCAGTAATGGAACGGGACGTTGGACCGCCGTACCGATTGCGCTAAGCGGTTTTTGTTTGTTTGGCCGCAGGAACTGGTCAAGTCCTGTATCGCCCACCATGTGAAGTCCCGGGACATCGTTAATAGATGTCTCGGGACTTCGTTTATGCCTGGGGCCTTTTGCCGGACGGTGGGCCGACCGGCCAATGAGTCTGACCCGCCAGAACTGCCTTAACGATGACCGGGTCCTTCGACATCCTTACAGGGTTAACGATGTCGCGGGACAGGGTTAACTAAGCGTGAAACACGGCATTTGAACTTGCGCAGCCGCTGTTGAACTCCTTTGGTGACGTCGTATGGTCGCGCGCCTTGTCCGGTGGTGACCAGTGCAACGGCTGCGGCTGGTTCTTCTTCGGCGGACCGGACAGCATCATCTACGTCATCCAGCAGGACGCTCTGCCCCAGTGGAGTGACGGTGCGCTGAGCGGACCCCGACGCCCGGGCAATCGATTGACTACGTGGTTATTGGGCCGTTGCCCCCCGAGAGGCCGTGTTCACCGCTCGCCGGTGCCACCCCTGCAAAGGCCAAGCTTTCCTGGAGCACCCTTGGGCAGCCCGTAGTACTTCCAAGAGTCGGCCGCAGTTTGGACCTGGGACACGGTCTGGCCGGCTGTCGAGTCCAGGTCGTTCAGCCCACTGGCTGCACAAGCCGAGTTGGCATGCTGCAAAGCACCAGTCTCATTGGTGTTGTTCAGAGTGCCCGGTGGGCCCTTCACCTCGCCAGCGAGCGCTGGACCAGTTGAGACACCCACCAAAACGACCGCGCATGCGGCGATCGCGAAAAGTTGCTTCATTACTATTCTCCCTCCAGTCGTCTCCCCGAGGTCGAACAGAACGCAAAGTAGCGCCCTCTCGAAAGCCACGTCAACGGGTTCGCCTGAAGTCACATCCACGAGCCGCGGTCAGCGCGAGGTGTCGTCCAGGAAAGCCGTCAACCGGTCGAGCGATCCGTCCCAGTCAGCTGCCAGTGCCGCTAGGTAAGACTGCGCAACTTTGATCGGCTCCGAGCGGTGTCGGTAGAGAACCCGTCGGCCGCTACCGGCGTCACTCGTCACCAGGCCAGCGTCGGAGAGCAGCGCGAGGTGTTTGGCGATGCCCTGTCGAGTAATGGACAAGCGCCGCGACAAGTCCGTAGCGGTACTCGGACCGTGCTGAGCCAGTGAGGCGAGGATTGCCCGTCGGTTCGGGTCGGCCAGCGCCGCGAAGACGCTGGCCGACACCTCCTCCGGATCAGGCCGCATCGAGGTAGGGCGCCAGCTTGTCGAGTTCGTTGCGCCAGCCCTGGACGTTGCCCTCGTAGCTCTGCTCCAGCCACTCGTCAGGGCACTGCGCAAAGCCGCTTTCGGTGACGGTGAGCCGAGTGCCCGACGTGGTGGGCTTGAGGGCAAACTCGACGTAGGTCCGGCGCGGGTCGCCTTCGGGGGCGCCGTTGATCCCCCACGAGTAAGCGAATACCGACATCGGGTCGACGACCTTGATCGCCAGGATGTTCTCGTGGTCGCCGTGCTCCTTCCAGCGCATACGCACGTCATGGCCGGGAGCCATCTCCCCTTCGGCGGAACTGCCGAACCATCCGGTAATGCCGTCGATCGTGGTGAGTGCTGCCCACACCTTTTCCTGCGGGTGCGCGAGGTCGAGGGTTCGAGTGATCTTGTTCGGAATCGGCATGCTTAGCTCCTATCGCAACTATTCGGTTGCGTCCCAACCTATGGCAACCTTTTGGTTGCGTCAAGCCCTTGGTGCCTAGCATTAGCGCG
>DATKIY010000014.1:0-15511 GCA_035543875.1 Actinomycetes bacterium
TGGCTCTGGTCGAAAGTACAAGCGGTGCCACGGTGACCCGAGAAGTCGGGCAGTCTGAACCGAGTGTTCCTGGTTGATTACTTAGAGTTATCGAACCAGGGTTTATTCACCCGATTGGGTGGTCGACTTCGTTACTCTGCGCGACAAGGGTGGGGGTGCTCACCGTTCATCGACGAGGGGGAACCTCACTCATGCGATTCAAAAATCTGATCATTGCGGCCGTGGTCGCGACGCTGACGGCTGGCACCATGCTGGCCGCACCCGCTTCCGCTACCAATATTGGAAACGAAGGCTGCACCCCGGGTTACTGGAAGAACCACACCAGCAACTGGCAGGAGTACACCACCGCTTCGAAGTTGAGCAACAACTTTGAGCTTGGTGCGTTCCAGGCTAAGTGGGGCACCAAGACCTTCCAAGACGCACTCTCATTCAAGGGTGGCACCGGCCTCGATGGCGCGTTCCAGATCCTGATGCGTGCCTCAACAGCAGCCTTCCTCAACGCCGCACACGAAGGTGTTGGCTACCCGCTGCGTCGCTTCACCGATCCCGGCAACATGCAGGACACCATCAACGCCGCACTAGCAAGCGGAGACCGGGACACGATGATTTCGCTCGCCGCTTACTACGACAGCCTCAATAACCTCGGGTGCCCACTGAACTAGTGGGTTCGGTACTCGATTGATTCGGGATGCTTCTGGCGGTCCCCGGGCGTTAGCCCGGGGACCGTTTTCCGTTGCCCGTCAGGTGTTTACCAGCTGCTAAATCCAGTCGAGGGCGGTACATACCCACCTGCCGCGCCAGCCTTCGATGCGTAGGGCCAGCGCTCTAGGGCGCTCGCCTCCGCCGATCACGACACTCACCTCGGCCACACCGTCGGCAGGTTCACACACATGGACCGACCTCACCTGCTCAGCCAACGACGTGCGGCGACGACTGGTGGGGCGTTGTGCTCGCGGCGTGTACCGAAGCGACAGCTCCTGAAAGACCGTAGGGTCGGTCCATCGAACGAGTTGTCCCACCGGTCGCCCCGCCGTGCACACCTCCAGCACCGCCTGCGCCAGCCGGGCCGCCCATGGGCCCGCAGGAGGTAGTGCCGATCGGTCCGTCGGTTGTCCATCGACTTCGGCCAGCGGTCGGTCCCAGCACCGAGCAGCAGGTGCACGTAGGTCGGTAGGAACCTGAGGAACCGCCGGCAATCCGCTCGGGAGCAAGAAGGTGAGCGGGAGTGGCTCCTGGCCGATCACCCCCGACCGATCGGGCGCGTGTGGTTCATCGGGCCACGGCGGAGTGGGCAGCAGTCGGAGCGTCGGTCTTGCTAGCGCCGGTTGGGGGGTAGTAAGCGGCGTCGCCGGTATGACAGTCATGACGGACTCCTCGCGGTGAGGCCGTGAAGTTGGTCAAAGAATGATTCGACTGGTCCCTTTACCTACGTTTACCTATGTTTGCTTGCGATGACATGTCTAGAGCAGCCGCGGGTGCACGTCAACCAGCTGTGGATACCCGCCGCGTGGCCCTGTCTTTTCCGATTACCGTGCGGTCATGACGCCTGGATCGGGTGGGGGTGAGGGTTGGCCGTCGGACGACGACGCGGTCGTGGAGGCCGAGGATCGAGGCGCTGCCGACACGCAGGTGTCGCAGCTAGTGCCCGCCGAGTGGGCCCGCATCTCGCTCGTCGATCGGCTCCGCGGCTCCATCAACCGCAGCCTTCGGGTCCAACTGGTTGATGGGTCACGTCACCAGGGCACGTTGGCCGAGGTTGGCGATCACTGGCTGCTTCTGATCGAGCGTGACAAGCGAGTGCTGGTGTTCGTCCATGCCCTCATGACGTTGGCGGGAGTAGGCGAGCCCACACCTTCGGCGGACAACCATGAGGCGGGTCGACGGATGCAGGCGGTATGTCGTGAGTGGGGCCGACAACGTCGAATTGTCACTTTGGGTGTGCGCGATGGAACCCACGTGACCGGTTCGCTTACGCGGGTTGGTACCGACACGCTGGACGTTGTGGTTCATCCATTCGACCGTTCGGCATCGAATCAAGACGAACGGCTTGTCTTCGCCAACTCCGCGCTGCTGTGGTTGGCCACTCCTGATTAGTCGGTGACGGCTTCTTCGTCACGGACGAATGGATGGTCGGCGATGAAGCGTTCGGTTTGCTCGTACTGATCAGCGATGTACCGGTCGAGTTCGGACTGCTCGACGCGCCATTGCCCACGGCCGCCAACCTTGATCGCGCGCAGGTCGCCGTTGCGCACCAATGCGTAAGCCTGCGACGCAGAGACATTTAACAGTTCGGCGACATCGGCCAGCGTCAAGAATCGGCGTTCCACGTGTGCAGTCTGGCACTTCGACGCCGATCCGTGACGGATCGGTCTCGGAATGTGTTGACAATGCGCTAGATGGTGGACCCTGTGGATGGATCCTGCGCGGCCGGACAAGTTGGGGCAGGATTTCCGTCCACCAAGCCGCGGTCGAGGGGGGTTCATGACAAGCGCCGTGACGAAGCGCCCTTCCGGTGATGCGTCGGACCGGGTGGCCTCCCTTGAGTCACCTCCCGCCCGACGGTTGGTGAAGGCTCGGTGGTCCGATCCCCGCATGCTGGCAGGACTCGTTTTGGTGGTGGGGTCATTGATCGGAGTGACCTGGGTAGTCAATGCGGCTGACGATCGGGTCGAAGTGTGGTCGGTCCGCGGCGATGTGGCACACGGAACCACATTGACTGGAGACGATGTGGCGCTGGTGCGCGTCCAACTCGCTTCAGTTGCGCCATACCTTGGCAAGCAAACGTCGCCGGTTGGATTCGTAACTACCCGCAATTTCGCTGAGGGTGAGCTGCTTGCGGCCTCCGGTGTGTCGGGGCCGGGAGATGCGCCTGACCTACGTCTGATCACACTTCCGGTGGAACAGCATCACCTTCCGTCAGACCTTGCTCGAGGCGAGCAGGTTGACGTGTACCTGGTTGCCCGAGCAGCCAGCGGTGAGCCGGTTGGCGAACCAAGACTGGTCCTTGCGGCCGCCACGGTCGCCGATGTCGACGACGGCGATTCGCGCTTCGGTGGCTCCAGTCTTGAGCTGGGGATTGCTCTCGCGGTCTCACCGGATGACGTCGAGCCACTTGTTGCTGCGGAGGCTCGTGGCACGATCACGCTGGTCCGCGTCCCTGCCGGCGCGCCTTCGACGATTTCCTCTGCGGCGAGTGGCCCATGACTATCCGTGTGGTCATAGCCCTGTCCGACAAAGCGATCGAAGCATCGGTTGTTCGGCGGCTTGCCAGAGCCGATACCGGTGCAACGGTCGTTCGTCGATGTCTAGACGTTGTTGAGTTGCGCGCTGTTGCCGCTGCTGGCCTCGCAGATGTCGCCGTTGTCGAGCTGCACCTACGAGGTATGGACCGGGATGTAGTGAGGGAGCTTCACTCGCACGGGCTTCGCGTCGTCGGCATCTCACTGGAGGCTGGCAATGCCGCCCTCGGTGTTGACGCAGTCGTCCCGCCAAAGCCTGAGCACATTTGCACGGCGCTACGCGGAGGTCAGGTAGCCATCGGTATCGATGACCCGACTTTGCTGGCTCCAGACGAAGCGCTGACCGGGAACTTGATGACTGTGTGGGGGCCAATCGGAGCTCCGGGGCGCACGAGCATCGCTGTGGCGATTGCAGACGAGCTAGCGCTCTTGTCGCTGCCGACGCTGCTAGCCGATGTCGATACTTACGGCCCCTCGGTCGCTCAGCACTTGGGGTTGCTCGACGACTCCTCGGGTGTAGCAGCAGTCTGTCGGTTGGCCGGTCAGGGACGTTTGGACGGTACTGCGGTGGTGAGAAGTGCGGTAGCACTGCCTTCGGGACTTCGGGTCTTGACAGGGATACCCCGGACAGAACGATGGGAGGAGCTGCGTCCCGCGGCTCTTGACCTCCTCTGGCAGCACAGTCGATCCTTTGCTGCTTCAACGGTTGCTGACATTGGCTTTTGTGTTGAGCAAGACGAACTTGCCTGGTTTGAGCCAGGAATGCCGTCGCGCAATCAGGCTGCAGTGGCCACTCTGGCCGCTGCAGACACCCTGGTAGCAGTGACCAGTGCGGACCCGGTGGGGCTGACGCGATTCCTCCGCCAGGCGCCGCTGGTCAGGGAGCTGGCACCTGCCGCATCGTTCAACGTTGTCGTCAATCGCATGCCCAAAGGTCGGCAACCTGAGAGCGAAGTGAGAGCACTTCTGCGCGAGCATCTCGATGTGCACACTGCGACGTTCGTTCCCGACTCGTCGGTTCTGTTCGCCTCGTGCCGACAAGCAGGACGCACCTTGTCCGAGGTCGCTCCTCGCTCGGAGGCTCGCCGACAACTCCGCGGACTTGCGGCTCAGGTCGCCGGGGTCAGACTGTCGCGCAAGCGTCGTCGGGCTGCATGAAAGCCTCAGTAGGCTCAATGTGTGCCAGGTCAACCGCCATCAGGACTGATCGTCGACTTCTACGGAGTCCTTACGGTTGATCTGGATTCCGCAATGACTGCGTGGGCTGACTCGGATGGAATTGACTATCTGAGTTTTCGCGAGGCGATGGCCGACTGGTTTGGCGAAGCGGGTGCTGTGACCGTGAGGCTTAACCCCGTCCACGCGCTTGAACGCGGTGAGCTCGAAGTTCCTGACTTTGAACAGCAGCTCGCGAAGCGACTGCGCAGTTGGGATGGCACACCGGTGGCTGCCGATGGTCTCGTCGCGCGGATGTTCAACCAGTTCCAGCATGCTCCTGACATGGCCGGACTCGTGCGTCGCGCCCGATCCTCGGGACTTCGCACTGCATTGCTCTCGAACTCATGGGGTGATCAGTACTTCCGAACGGGATGGGGCGACATGTTTGACGCTGTCGTCATCTCAGGAGAGGTAAACATGCGCAAGCCGGAAAGGCAGATATTTGAGTACACATTGCGTGAGCTTCGGCTTGATGCAAGGGAGTGTGTTTTCGTGGATGACCACGAGCAGAATGTGTCGGCTGCGGCCAAGCTCGGACTCATCGGAATTCACCACACGGACTACGAATCAACCGCGGCTGAGCTTGAGGTGATTTTTGACCGTCCCCTCGCCGGTTGATCTTTCGACAAGACGAATCGTGACATCATCGGCAAATGCCTGACCGACTCAGTCCGCTGGACGCGTCATTTCTGTACATGGAGGAATCGTCGACCCCTATGCACATCGGGGGCGTGGCGCTCTTCCAAGTTCCGGAGTCGGGATTTGATGCCGATCGGCTGATGGAGCTGGTCGACGCGCGGCTCGCCATGGTTCCGCGTTACCGGCAACGCGTCCGCGAGGTACCTGGTCACCTCGCGGCGCCGTTGTGGATTGATGACGAAAAGTTTGATCTGAGCTATCACGTGCGTCGGTCAGCGCTGCCTCGCCCGGGTACAACCGAACAGCTTCACGAGTTGGTAGCGCGCGTGCTGAGTCGACCACTTGATCGCGATCGCCCGCTGTGGGAGATCTACCTGGTCGAAGGCGTCGAGGCCGCCCGGTTTGCGATTGTCACCAAGACGCATCAGGCACTGGTCGACGGGATCAGTGCCATCGAGATCGGGGAGGTCCTCTTTGACAATGCTCCGGAAGATACCGAGTTGCGAGACGGCGCCTGGATACCGGAGCGCGCGCCGTCTGATCTACGACTGGTTGCTGACGCTGTCAGCGAACTGATGCAGCGTCCGACTGCCCTGGTGGATACTGCCCGCCGGGGGGTGATGGATATAGGGCGCAGCGTGAGCCGAGTCGGGTCGGCGGCGGCAGGTGCGCTAAAGATGGCGCAGACAGTTACGCGCACGGCTCCGAGTTCGCCACTGAATGTTGAGATCGGTGAGTCCAGACGATTTGCGACAACGTCTGCTGACCTCGAGTCTTTCAAGCAAGTGCGCAAGGTTCACGGCGGCGATGTCAACGATGTTGTGCTTGCCGTGGTGACTGGTGGACTTCGCACGTGGTTGCAGACCCGAGGTGAACCGATCACGAGCCGGAGCACCGTTCGCGCGTTGGTGCCCGTCAGCGTTAATGATGACGAGGGACTCGACCAAGTTACGTCATTTATCGTCGACCTTCCGACGGGAGAAGGATCGCCAGTCGTGAGGCTGCACCAGGTGGGGTACGCGATGCGTGCCAATCTCGAAACCCGACGCGCGGTTGGCGCAGAACGCCTGGCGGGCTTAGCTGGCTTTGCGCCTCCAACGTTGCACGCTCTGGGTGCACGGGTGGCATCCGGACTGTCGAGCCGGGTCTTCAACATCGTCATCACCAACGTGCCAGGACCGCAGGAACCGCGCTATCTTGCCGGTGCACGGTTGCTTGAGGCCTACCCCGTTTCCCCGTTGGCCAAAGGGCAGGCGTTGAGTCTTGGTGTTACGTCCTACGACGGCACCATCTACTTCGGTCTTTATGGCGACAGAGCCGCGATGCCGGATCTCGACGTTCTTGCTCGGTGTCTCGACGATGCACTAGTCGAGCTCGTCGAGACGACCACCTAGGCGGGTTACTGGACGTGACCAAGTTCGATGGGCGCGCTGGGCGGTCCCATAAGGCGTAGCTGACGCAGAAGTTCCGCAAGTTGCGGTGGCCACATGGACTCCTTCGTGCTTTCAAGCTCAGTTCGCGGCCACCACTTCCACTCCAGAATCTCATCCGCCTCGTGTTCGGCTCGAAGGTCACCGATGGGTTCACGATGCGGCCCCAGCGCGAGATAGGCGTGCTCATGCTGAGTAGTTGGCACGCCGAACCGGGTGAAGTTGTGCTCCCAGGTCCACAACAGGTGCTGCGGGTGGAGGTCGGTCCAGCCGGTCTCTTCGGCGAGTTCCCTGAGGGCAGCGGCCAAGGGTGTTTCACCCTCTTCCATGCCACCTCCGGGCATGGCCCAGTGTCGTCCGGCTTCTACGTCGCTGTAACGGAACATGAAGATCGCTCCCTCCGGGTCGAGTACGGCGACCCGGGCAGCGGCTCGTTGCTGGCGCACGTTGGTCAGACTGCCAGAGCCCGTCGGACCACGTCGGCCTCCCCGCATGTGCGCGGGGTTGGTGTGCCTGATGCCGACTCATGGCACGATGCGATGGCTGGATCGGCCTGCAGAATCGTGGAGGATGTCGATGGACGCAGTCACGCGGGTTCCCACTCCTGTCAACGAGCCGGTGTTGATGTATGCGCCAGGATCAGCAGAGCGGACTCGCATCGAGTCCACACTGAAGAACTTGCAGTCCGAGCGTCGCGACTTGCCCATGGTCATCGGGGGCAAGCAGCAGCGCGGCGGCGGGGACGCCGTCGATGTTGTTCAACCTCACCAGCGTCACCACGTCCTAGGCACCTTTAACAAGGCAACTGCGGCGGATGCCGCCGCTGCGGTGACTGCGGCCAAGCACGCCGCACCCGCTTGGCGTGACATGTCGTTCGATGACCGCGCTGCAATTTTGCTGAAGGCGGCCGATCTGCTAGCCGGACCATGGCGAGAGACCATTAACGGCGCAACGATGCTCGGTCAGTCCAAGTCGGTGTATCAAGCAGAGATCGATGCAGCCTGCGAGCTCATCGACTTTTGGCGGTTTAACGTGTCGTTTGCCCGGCGCATTTTGGAAGAGCAGCCGCAGTCCTCCGCTGGCCTGTGGAACCGGTTGGACCATCGTCCCCTTGAGGGCTTCGTCTATGCCGTCACGCCTTTCAACTTCACTGCGATTGCTGGCAATCTCCCGACCGCTCCGGCGTTGATGGGTAATGTCGTCGTTTGGAAGCCGGCGCACACTCAGCAGTTCGCGGCCAGTCTGTTGATGTATCTCCTTCAGGAGGCTGGCCTGCCGCCAGGCGTCATCAACATGGTGACTGGCGACGGCAAGGTCGTCTCAGACGTCGTTCTCGCCGACCCAGACCTGGCCGGAATCCATTTCACCGGGTCGACTGCTGTGTTCCAAATGTTTTGGTCCCGTGTGGGTGCAAATATCACGTCGTATCGGTCGTATCCCCGCATCGTGGGAGAGACGGGAGGTAAAGATTTTGTCGTCGCCCATCCGTCAGCGGATGTTGACGTCCTTCGAACCGCTCTCACAAGAGGCGCGTTTGAATACCAGGGGCAGAAATGCTCTGCGGCCTCGCGTGCCTACGTCCCGCGAAGCCTGTGGGGGAAGCTCAAAGACGATCTCGTTAGTGACGTCGAAGGCATCACGATGGGAGACGTCAACGACCTTTCCAACTTCATGGGCGCCGTGATTGATGACGCGTCGTTCGCCAAGCTGTCTGGAGTCCTCGCCATGGCCAAGGCGGACCCCTCCATTGAGGTCATCGCTGGTGGAACGGCCGATGACTCCTCTGGTTGGTTTGTTCGACCGACCCTTCTCCTGGGCTCGGACCCGTCCCACGAGATATTTACCCAGGAGTACTTCGGGCCTGTGCTGTCGGTCCACGTCTACGCCGACGACGAGTACGACCTCATGCTCGATCAGATGGAGCGCGTAAGTCCATACGCTCTCACTGGGTCAATCATCGCTCAGGATCGAGCCGCAATTGCTGCGGCACAGCATCGCCTTCGGTTCGCCGCTGGCAATTTCTACGTCAATGACAAGCCAACCGGCGCCGTCGTTGGGCAACAGCCCTTCGGAGGGGGACGCGCCAGTGGCACCAACGACAAGGCGGGTAGCCCGCTCAACCTGACGCGGTGGGTGAGCCCCCGGTCAATCAAGGAAACGTTTGTGCCGCCGAAGAATTATCGGTACCCGCACCTCGGGGAGACGGCTTCCGACAGGTAGCCTTGACCCCCGGCCGTCGATAGGCGCACAACGGGAGCCGCAGCGCATGCTTGGCAAGTTGGACGAGGCAAAAGCCGACCTAGTCGCACGCGCGGCAGCTGAGGCGTCTCGATCAGTCGATCAGCACGAAGATGTCAGTGCCTACCTGGGTCAGTTCTACCGCCACGTCGCCGCCGAGGGCCTGCTGGGTCGAGATCCCGTCGACATTTTGGGGGCCGCGCTCTCGCAACGCGCACTGGCTGACGTCAGGCCAGTGGGGACTGGCAAGGTGCGGGTCTTTAACCCCACCATCGACGATCAAGGCTGGGCGTCTGCGCACACCGTTGTTGAGGTCGTCACCGACGACATGCCGTTCCTGGTCGATTCCATGACCTCGGCGCTTTCCCGCGAGGGTCTGTCGATCCATATCGTCATCCATCCGCAGTTCACCGTGACGCGCACCCTCAATGGTGAGTTGCAGGAGATCTTGTTGACTCGCGAGGCTCGCCAGCAGTCGGGGGCCGTAGCCGAGTCGTGGATGCACCTTGAGATCGATCGCATCACTGACCAGGCGGTGATGCACCAGCTGGAACTCGCGCTGATGAACGCCCTGCGCGATGTGCGCGACGCGGTTGAAGACTGGGCCAAGATGCGCGAGGCGGCTCAAGAAATCGCTGACCAGTTGCAGGAAACACCCCCCGATCTACCCAGCGCTGAAATCATGGACGCCTGGGATCTTTTGCGTTGGCTAGTCGACGACCATTTCACGTTCCTGGGCTACCGCGAGTACACGCTCGAAAGTCGTGACGGTGAGGACGTTCTTGCGACCATCCCCGGCACGGGGCTTGGGTTGCTGCGCGGTGATCGCACAGAGTCCGTTGCCTTCAGCAAGCTGCCACCTGAGGTTCGAGCTAAAGCGCGTGAGAAGAAGTTGCTTGTACTCACAAAGGCCAACAGTCGCTCAACTGTTCATCGTCCGGCGTACCTCGACTACATCGGAATCAAGTCGTTCGACGCTGATGGAAATGTGACAGGTGAACGCCGCTTCCTTGGACTGTTTACGACCGCTGCATATAGCGAGAGCGTGCAACGCATTCCGGTGTTGCGTCGCAAGGTTAAGGACGTCCTGGAAGCCAGTGGCTTCGCGTCCATGAGTCACAGTGGCAAAGACCTCATGCAGATTCTTGAAACGTATCCACGGGACGAGCTTTTCCAGATGTCCGTGGAAGAGCTACTGCCTATCGCACTGGCTGTCATGCACCTTCAAGAGCGCAGGCAGGTCCGCCTGTTTCTGCGCTACGACACCTACGGACGTTTTGCGTCAGCCATGGTGTACCTCCCGCGGGACCGGTACACAACCAAGGTCAGACGTGCGATGGAGTCGATTCTGCTCAATGCGTTTGGGGCAGAAACGGTCGACTATCGAGCGCGCGTTTCAGAATCGGTTCTAGCGCGGCTGCACTACGTGGTGCGTGGCAAGCAGGGCGAAATCCTCCCGCAGGTCGATGCGCAGCGCCTCGAGGCCAAGCTGACCGCTGCCACACGCACCTGGGACGACGACCTGGCTGATGCCCTGCTTGACCAACTAGGCGAAGCCCAAGCTGTCACGCTCATGAGGAAGTTCGGGAACTCGTTCCCGGAGGCATACAAAGAAGACTTCACGGCTCGCACCGCGGTCGCGGACCTTCGACGCATCCTTGAACTGGAGCCGCAAGGCGGCGTCGGGATGAACCTCTACGAACCGGCGGGGGCCGAGCCCGGCGAACGCCGGTTCAAGATCTATCGGTCAGGGCCAGAGATGTCGCTGTCTGAGGTACTGCCCGTGCTGCAACGCATGGGTGTCGAGGTGCTGGACGAGCGGCCGTACGAAATCGAACCCCTGGGTGGCGAGCGCATCTGGCTCTACGACTTCGGACTGATGCACCGCGGGGTCGCGAGTGGCCAGGTCACCGAACAACCAGACAACCTGAGGGCCCTTTTCCAGGAAGCGTTTGAAGCTGCCTGGACCGGCAAGAGTGAGTCAGATGGTTTCAACGCGCTCGTACTTTCCGCGGGCCTTTCCTGGCGCCAAACCACCGTGCTTCGCGCATACGTCAAGTACATGCGGCAAGCAGGTTCGATGTTCAGCCAGGACTACATCGAGCAAGCATTGTCGGCGAACATCAGTCTGTCGCGCTTACTCGTTCGGCTGTTTGAGACCCGGTTTGACCCGACCATTGCTCTCAACCGCGAGGATGAGGGGCTGCGACTGACCGAGGAAATCCAGCAAGGGCTCGAGGCGGTGACGAGCCTCGACCAGGACCGCATTGTGCGGTCGTTGCTCACTCTCATCAACGCGACCTTGCGTACCAACTACTACCAACGAACCGCAGACGGCTCGATCAAGCCCTACGTCTCGTTCAAGTTGGACCCGGCTGCCATTCCTGACCTGCCGCTTCCACGTCCGAAGTTTGAGATCTGGGTGTACTCGCCGAGGGTTGAAGGTGTGCACCTTCGTTTCGGCTCCGTCGCTCGTGGCGGCTTGCGCTGGTCGGATCGACGAGAAGACTTCCGCACCGAGGTCCTTGGCCTGGTCAAAGCACAGGCAGTGAAGAACGCAGTCATCGTTCCCGTAGGTGCTAAGGGCGGCTTCCTTCCCAAGCAGCTGCCAGATGCTGCAACGGTCGGGCGTGACGCGTGGCTCGCCGAAGGCGTTCAGTCGTACCGAACCTTTATTTGTGCGTTACTCGACATCACAGACAACCTGATAGATGGCCAAGTCGTCCCGCCGGTCGATGTCATCCGTCATGACGGTGACGACCCCTACTTGGTCGTTGCTGCCGACAAGGGCACGGCAACCTTCTCCGATATTGCCAACGGGATCTCGCAGGAGTATGGCTTCTGGCTGGGTGACGCATTCGCCTCCGGCGGGTCTGTCGGATACGACCACAAAGCTATGGGTATTACGGCGCGCGGAGCGTGGGAGTCGGTCAAGCGTCATTTCCGCGAGTTGGATGTTGACACCCAAAGCCAAGACTTCACCGTGATCGGCGTTGGAGACATGTCCGGCGATGTGTTCGGCAACGGCATGCTGCTCTCGGAGCACATCCGATTGGTCGCGGCGTTCGACCACCGCCACATCTTCCTCGACCCTGACCCCGACGCTGCCGTTTCCTACGCAGAACGCAAGCGGTTGTTTGAGCTTCCTCGGTCGAGTTGGGATGACTACGACAAGGCGCTCATTTCCGAGGGCGGTGGCATTTACTCGCGAGCCCTCAAGTCAGTACCCATCACAGAGCAGGTGCGAGCGCGGTTGGGTATTGCCGAAGGGGTTGAGCGGCTCACGCCGCAAGAGCTGATGCGTTCGGTGTTGTCGGCGCCCGTCGACCTGTTCTGGAACGGTGGGATCGGCACGTACGTGAAAGCGTCGACGGAGTCGCACGCCGATGTGGGGGACAAGGGCAACGACACCATCCGGATCAACGGCGGCGAGTTGCGCGCGAAGGTCGTTGGGGAGGGCGGAAACCTCGGTTTCACCCAACTAGGTCGAGTCGAAGCCGCTCAGCGTGGAGTCCGGATCAACACCGACGCCATCGACAACTCGGCCGGCGTCGATACCTCTGACCACGAGGTCAATATCAAAATCATGCTCGACGCCGTGGTGCGCTCTGGAGATCTCACCGGGAAGCAGCGAAACGAGCTGCTGGCAAGCATGACTGACGACGTAGCCCGACACGTGTTGGTTCACAACTACGAGCAGAACGTGTTGCTCGGCAACGCTCGCATGCAGTCGCATCCGATGTTGCCCGTGCACAAACGACTGATCCGAGCCATGGAAGAACGCGGCGAACTCGATCGAGCGCTCGAGTTCCTGCCGTCTGATGCCGAGATCGACCGTCGCGACGCCGTCGGTAGTGGCCTCACATCGCCAGAGTTCTCCGTACTGGTCGCGTACTCAAAGATGACGCTGGCCGACGACCTACTCAGCAGTGGTTTGCCCGACGAACCATATTTCCAGGGTGTGATCTCGCGGTATTTCCCGAAGGCACTCGTCGAGCGGTATGCCGAGCGCTTGGAGTCGCACCCACTTCGTCGCGAAATCATCACTACGGTTCTGGTTAACGAAATGATTAACCGCGGTGGAATCACGTTCGCTTTCCGCGCGACCGAGGAGACCGGGGCGACACCCGTTCAGATCGCCCGCGCACACACCGTGGTGCGCGAAGTCTTTGGGCTCGATCCGTTCTGGGACCGGGTTTCGCAACTCGACAACCGCGTGCCTACCGCGGTGCAGGCGTGGCTCTATCTCGAAAGTCGCAGGTTGCTGGATCGAGCTACGCGGTGGATGCTGCAGAACCGTTCGTCACTCCTCGACGTCGACGCCGAAATTGCGCACTTCTCCGACGTTGGCAGGATGACAGAGCTGATTCCCGAGATGCTGCGGGGAACTGAACAAGAACGGCTCCGTCGTCGAGCCCATGAGTACTCGGCTCAGGGAGTGCCCGAAGACTTGGCGCTCGATACAGCAGCCCACCTCGATGCGTTCTCACTGCTCGACATCGTCGAGCTTGCGAACACCACGGGTCAGTCGGCCGAAGAGATTGGTTTCGTCTACTTTGCGCTTTCCGATCGGTTCGAGGTCGACCGGATGCTGAGCCGCATCACCATGCTCCCTCGCGATGAGCGCTGGCACGCACTTGCTCGCATGGCACTGCGATACGACCTCTACGGCGCACTGGCCGGACTAACGGCAAATGTGCTGACCCTCACGCCAGATGGTGGCTCGCCTGAGGAGCGCATTACGGACTGGGAGAACGCCAACGCCGAGGGACTGGCTCGGGCTAGGACCACCCTGCACGAAATAGCATCCGGTGACGCCTTTGACCTGGCCACCTTGTCAGTGGCCCTTCGCGTCATCCGCACCCTCGTGACCACCGGTACCAGCACCCGCAGCTGAAACTCGGCTGCGTTAGGACACAATCGGTCCATGGCTTACGACGTCGAACGAATCCGCTCCTTGTATCCAGCTCTGCGAAGCGATCGAGTCTGGCTCGATGGGGCTGCTGGCACGCAGTCGCCAACCTCGGTCATCGAAGCGATAGCTGACGTCTACCGGTCGGGCACGAGTAATGCTGGCGGTGGGTTCGCCAGCAGTCGAGCGGCCGACGACATAACTCGTGACGCACGTGAGGCCGTAGCTGATCTGGTCGGAGCTTCTGATCCCACCGGCGTCGTCCTTGGGCCAAACATGACCACGCTGACCTACCGGTTCGCGCAGGCTTTGGCTGACACCTGGCACGCTGGCGACAACATTGTGGTGTCGCGACTTGACCACGATGCGAATGTTCGACCGTGGCTCCAGTGGGCGGACCGCGCGCGGGTCGACGTGCGCTGGGCAGAGGTTGATACGCAGACCGGCGAGCTGCCTGTCGAGCAATACACGGACCTGCTTGACGCCCGCACTCGTCTGGTCGCAGTGACTGCTGCCAGCAATGTGCTCGGGACTCGACCTGACGTCCGCGCCATCACCGACGCCGCCCACTCGGTGGGAGCGCTCGCATATGTCGACGGTGTACACGCGACAGCACACGGCGTCGTTGACGTCGTGGAACTCGGATCGGACTTCTATGCCACCAGTGCGTACAAGTGGGACGGCCCGCATGTCGGGTGCGTTATTGCCAAACCGGAGCTGTTGGAGTCCCTGCGACCCATGAAGCTGGCGGCGTCGTCCGATGCGATCCCTGACCGGTTTGAGTGGGGCACGCCCTCGTACGCGAACTTCGCTGGTGTAACTGCTGCCGTGAACCACCTTGCGAAACTTGACGACTCCGCGTCAGGCGATCGTCGCGCTCGGTTAGTCACGTCACTCACTGCCGCCCATGAACACGAGTCGCGACTGTTGAACCGAATCCTGGATGCGTTCGACTCCGACGCCAGAGTCACCGTGTACGGCCGACCCAAGGCGCGCACCGCAACTGTCTACTTCACCGTCGCAGGCCAGAGCCCAAACCAAACCGCGGATCGTCTCGACCAACATGGCATCAATGCCTGGAGCGGCCACAACTACGCATGGGAAGTCACCCAGGCGATGGGCATCCGCGACAAGGGCAGTGCCGTCCGCGCCTCCCTGGCGCACTACAGCAACGGTGCCGACGTCGACCGCCTCTTGGCCGCCCTCAAACCTTGATACGGGGACACGTCGCGTGACGCGCGGCGACTTTCGGTGACTTTTCTTGGGCCGTGGGGGTGAAGCACTGTCCACAGTTAGGCCGAATGGGTTGCCGTGCACCGACGGCAGTTTCTAACCTCACGGCCACGCTGCGCCGGGGTGGGCGCAGGTGGGTTTGGGGGCGTTGTGGATGTTGTAGCCGCAGTCGAGGGCGAAGTCCGTGAGTTGGTGCGCCGTCGCGGACTGGACCCGCTGACCGATCCCATTGCGATGCGTGCGCTGGTGTCGGAGGTCGTGGCCGACTATGAGGAGCGCAGTTTGGGTGGCGCGGTCCTGCCACTTGTCGATCCTGTCGCGGCGCACCGAGAGGTGCTCGACGCGGTTGCTGGGTTTGGTCCGCTGCAGGGATACCTCGACGATCCGGAGGTTGAGGAGATTTGGATCAATGACCCTGGTCGTGTTTTCGTTGCAAGGCGAGGGCGCGCAGAACTAACTTCAACGATGCTATCCGCGTCGGATGTGCGCGACCTAGTCGAGCGAATGCTTCGGCCGTCCAACCGACGCGTTGACCTCAGCACTCCGTTCGTCGACGCGTGTTTGGCCGATGGGAGTCGGGTACATGTCGTCATTCCTGATGT
>DATKIY010000015.1:0-10075 GCA_035543875.1 Actinomycetes bacterium
GCCGTCACTGTGCCGTCTGTTCTGAAGACTGGAGGCAACGCTGACAGCGCCTCGATCGACGTATCTGCTCTGATTCCTTCATCTCGAGTTACGGGCTCGTCGTCTGACTCGACGCCGACTACTTCGACTCCGAACACGCCGGACTCCCACGCAGCGAGAGCGAGCAGGTGCGACCTTAAGGCGAACTCGTCTTGCCGATCGCGAGTCACCGCGTAGCGATCGGCGACTATCTCGGCGGTCTCGCCAAGCGAAACCACTGGATAGGCCAGTTCCATGGCGGGGTTGACCAAACGCCAGCCCAAGCGGGTATCGGCCCGCTCGATTGGCTCGGGGTAACCGCGGTCGGCGGTGCCGAGCACGAAGGGGGCTCGCGTCATCGACTCGCCTCCGCCAGCAATGACGATCTCGACTTCACCCGAGGCGATCGCTCTGGCGCCGGCCACCACGGCCGACATGCCTGATGCACACAGCCGGTTCACCGTGACCCCAGGAACGGTGTCGGGCAGACCAGCCAGCAGGGCGGCCATCCTGGCGACGTCTCGATTGTCTTCGCCGGCTTGGTTTGCCGCTCCCCAGATGACGTCATCGACGAGATTTGGATCAAGCAACGGGTTCCGGCGGAGCAGTGCTCGGAAGGTCAAAGCTGCGAGGTCATCGGGGCGGACGGACGACAGGGCGCCGCCTACTTTGTCGAGCGGTGTTCGGCAGGCGTCCACGATGAACACATCGGTCATGAGGCGTGAGCGTAACGACGCGGTAACTGTCTGGTCGAAGCTGTCGAAAGTAGAACGACGTTGATGTCGCGAGGTTGCGTCGTTTCGGTTACAAGGCTAGACGCGGGACCCGATCAGGGATTACGTTCTGCCGCACGAAACCGGATTTCATATCTCGAAACGCCCTGTGTCACGAAAGATTAGGAGCGAAATGGGCTTGCGCACGGGAAATCTTGTCGGAGCGGCCAGTCGGATCGACGGTCTGTGCTCGACATCTCGGCGCACCTCTGTCGCTCTGCGGTCTTCGACCAGACCAATAACCGGGTTCGAAGTCAAGGGCAGGACCAGCGTGGGGGCGCGGGTCCGATTTGTCAGAAACGCAACTCACAGTTCGGCAAGTCACTAGTTTTCTCATGGGCGTCCGCACCGGCGGCGCCGCAGCAGGAGGGAAGTTCCATGGCGAGGACGCGGAGAAGTTGGCGTCGCTGGGGGGCGGCGACCGTCGCGGTGGCAGCAGCAGCAATCGTGCCACTGACGGCAATCGGGGGCGGAGCGCAGGCAGATGAGAGCACCGATCCAGCGATCTTCAAGGTTGGGGTGTTGCAGGACGTCGACAACTTGAACCCGTTTAAGGGCATCACCGCCGCTGCGTACGAAGTCTGGGCGTTGGAGTACGACACCTTGACCGGATACAGCAGTGAAGACTTCTCGCCGACGCCAAGACTGGCGGAGTCTTGGGACAAGTCCACCGACGGCCTCACCTGGACCTACCACATTCGGCAAGGCGTTAACTTCACCGACGGCACGCCGATGACAGCCAACGACGTTGCGTACACGTTCAACCGGGTGATGGATGGTCAGATTGAGAAGACCAATTACGGCAGCTATGTGAAGAACATCGACTCGGTCAAGGCAACCGACGATTACACGGTTGTCATGAAAATTTCGGCGCCCTCGGCGATCATGGAACACTTGCTGGTGCCGATCTTGCCCGAACATATCTGGAAGAACATCAGCGAAGAAGATCTCAAGACATACACCAACGAACCAACCTCGGATCCGCCGGGTGGAGTTGGCACCGGCGCCTTCATCATGACGGAGGCGCGCGAGGGCCAGTACTACACCTTCAAAACTAACGAGGACTACTGGGATGGTCCGGCGCACATAGATGGCGTTCAGTACATCCTCTACCAGAACGTCGATGGCATGGTGGCAGCGCTTAAGAATGGTGAGATCGACTTCGCCGATGACATCGATGCGGCGCCATTTGAGGCGCTTCAAAACCAGGACAACATCGTGGCGCGCTCGTCGCAGTACTACGGTTTCAGTTACATCACGTTCAACGGCGGCGCACAGCTGGTTGACGGAACGCCAATCGGTACCGGGCATCCATCCTTGGAGGATCCGAAGGTACGGCTAGCCATCAACTGGGCCATCGACAAACAGGCGCTCGTTGACCGAACCCTGAATGGACGCGGCGAACCAGGCACAACGATCATCCCGCCGATCTACGCCGATATCCACGCTGAGCCAACTGATGTGATCGGCTACGACCCAGATAAGGCGAATCAGATTCTCGATGATGCCGGTTATGCGCGCGGGCCAGACGGGATCAGGACGATGCCGGACGGTACTGATCCGCTCGTGTACCAGCTGTACTCACGGCAGAACTCCGAAACATCGAAAACCACGATTCGGTTCTTGCAAGGCTGGCTCAAGGCCATTGGCATTGACTCGACCGCTCAGTCGGTTTCAGAGAACCGGTTGTATGAGATTGCAGGTGACGGTACCTACGACATGTACGAATGGGGGTGGATCGTTGAACCTGACCCCGACTACCAGCTGTCGACCTTCACCTGCGGCCAGCAAAGCTACAAGACAAGTAGTGGCACAATTTACGCTGGCTTGAATGATGCGTTCTACTGCAACAAGCAGTACGACAAGCTGTACAAGGAACAGGCCGTCACGGTTGACCCAGCGGCGCGCGCTGAGATCGTCAAGAAGATGCAGCTCATGGCTTATGACGCCAACGCGTACATCGTCTATGAGTACTACGACTATCTGCAGGCGTACCGTTCCGACCGGTTTACCGGTTTCGTTCCTCAACCAAGCCCTGATGGCGCGATTTTGTTCCAGTACGGGACTTACTCCTACATGAACATCGAGCCGGTATCTGCGGCCAACGGCGGCACTAGCAGCAGTTCAGACTCCAATGCTCCGCTGATTATTGGCGGCCTTGCGGCAGCAGCCGTATTGGCAGGAGTTGTCGTCTGGTTGGTCAGCAGAGGGCGTCGAAGTACCGACGCCGACGTGGAGTAGTGAGTGTCGGACCAAACTGAATTTGCACAGGCGGGACTAGCCCCGGACCCGGCGCTCAAGCGCCGGGTCCGGGACACCCGGCACAAGGGCGGCCTCGGTCGATTCGTCGGCTTCAGGCTGTTGGCCGGCGGCGGGACGATCGTGTTCGTCCTGTTGTTTAACTTCGTCTTGTTCCGATTGCTACCGGGCGATCCTGCGGCTCGTTACAAGGGTGCGAAGGAGATCGACCCGAAGCAGCTAGAGGTCATCCGGGCTGAATTCAACGCCCCATTACTTACGCAGTTCTGGCACTACCTGCAGGATCCTTTCAACATTCATTCTGTCTCGTCGTGGAAAGGCGAGCTCGTATGGCCGTTGATCTGGGGTCGAACTTGGCCGACGCTTGTTCTGCTTGGTAGCTCGACGCTCATTGCGACTGTTGTTGGTGTTTGGGTTGGGATCAGGGCTGGTTGGAACCGAGGCAGCCGGTTCGATAAAACGTCGACTGGAGTCACTCTGCTGTTCTATGCGACCCCGGAGTTCTGGCTTGGCCTGATTCTCATTTTGTTGTTCTCAACTGGTGTCTGGATCTTCCCCGGTATCTTCCCCAGTGGTGGCGTCATCACCCCTGGCCTAGATCCGTTGTCCTTCGACGGCATGGCGAGCATCGCGTTCCATACAGTGCTCCCAGCCGCTGCTCTGGCTGCGGTCTATCTGGCGGAGTACTCGCTGATCATGCGCGCGTCCATGGTTGACGAGTCAACGCAGGACTACCTGAACACTGCCCGAGCCAAAGGCCTGATGGACCGGATCGTTCGTCGCCGTCACTGCGTGCCAAACGCCTCGCTGCCTACCATTACCTTGATTTTCCTCAACATCGGATTCATCGTCGGTGGGGCTATTACCGTTGAGACGGTTTTCTCATATCCGGGGCTTGGCCTGCTAACCAACCAGGCGGTCCAAAACCAAGATCTGGATCTGCTGCAGGCGTTGTTCTTGGTCTTTACCGTGGCTGTGGTCGTGTTCAACATCATCGCCGACGTCGCCATCGCGATCATTGACCCGAGGATTCGAAAGTGAGCACCCCAACTATTGACCCGGCACTGGAAGCAATTCCGGTGCTGTCGTCCAGGACGATCACCCGTGCTCGACGCAAGCAGGGCTTGGCTCGCTTCTCCAGGGCTTTTGCCAAGCAACGCGGCGGAGTGGTTGGGGTGGCTATTTTCGTCTTCGTTGTGTTGATGGCTTTGTTGGCGCCGATTCTCTTCCCCAAGGAAATGCTCGATCCGCTGACTACCCTCGCTAACAAGGCACTGGCTGGCCCGAGTTCACAGTTTTGGCTGGGAACTGACGAAAACGGTCGATCTGTCCTGGCCGTCTTGGCGTGGGGTGCGCGTGCCTCACTGTTGGTTGGCATCGCCGCATCGATCATTTCGATGGTTTTGGGAACGCTTATCGGGATCGGCAGTGGGCACTTTCGCAACTGGTTTGGGCAAGCCCTTGAGCGACTCACCGACTGGTTTCTGGTAATCCCTTTCATTCCGCTCGTGATCGTGTTGGCCACGGTGTTCAACCAGCGTGGGATTTGGGCCTCTGTTCTTGTCCTCGGTATTACGTCCTGGCCAGGGACAGCACGACAAGTGCGTGCGCAGACTCTCAGCATCGAGGGAAGGCCCTACTTGGAGCGGGCGAAGGTCCTGGGTGACAGTGACTGGCAGCAGATGATTCGCCATGTACTGCCAAACGTGATGCCGCTGGTGTTGGCCAACACCACACTCACGGTAGCCATTGTCATCCTCTCCGAAACGACTTTGTCGTTTCTTGGCCTGATTGACCCTAACCTGGATTCGTGGGGCACGATGCTGGAGAAAGCGAGCAACGCTGGCGCTGCATCAACGGGTGCGTGGTGGTATCTGCTGCCGCCAGGCATCTGCGTAATCGTCGTGGTGCTTTCCTTTACGCTCATTGGGCGAGCACTCGAGGTAGTGCTGGACCCGCGACTGGGAAGTGAGTGACGTGGCACTGCTGGAGATGCGCGACGTTCACTTGACGTATCGCACCGAAGAAGGTCCGGTGCCCGCTGTCCGTGGCGTGGATCTTTCGATTGCCGCTGGTGAAGTTGTCGGAGTCGCGGGCGAATCGGGATGTGGGAAGTCCACGCTTGTCTCGACCGTCCTGCGGTTGTTCCCCAAAACGGCAACTGTGTCCGGTGAAGTCCTTATCGATGGTGAAGACGTTCTCACCATGAAGTGGAACCGGATGCGAGCTGTGCGCTGGGGGGAGGCGGCGGTTGTATTTCAAGGCGCGCTTCACTCGCTGAACCCGATCCAGAAGATCGGCAAGCAACTCACGGAGCCGATCTTGCTGCATGACAAGAAGGCAACGGACGAGAGCGCCAAGAAGAAGGTAGCCGAGCTGCTCGACCAGGTCGGTCTGCCGGCAAGACATGCACAGGCTTACCCGCACCAGCTATCTGGTGGTCAGAAGCAGCGCGTGATGATTGCACTTGCACTGTCTTGCGACCCACAAGTGCTGATCGCGGACGAACCGACCACGGCGCTCGACGTCATGGTGCAAGCTCAAATCCTGGAATTGCTCACCGGAATTGCCCGCGATCGCTCAATGGCGGTCCTCATCATCAGCCACGACCTATCGGTCCTGGCAACGACCTGTCATCGCATCAACGTGATGTATGCAGGTCGGGTCGTTGAGGAGGGTCCCGCTCGCACTGTCTTCGACTACCCCAAACATCCGTACACGCGTGCGCTGACTGGAGCGTTCCCGACAATAGGTGATGTCGCGTCCAGATACGCGCCATCTGGCCTTGCTGGTGACCCACCATTCCCCGGCGACCTGCCTAGCGGATGTCCGTTTCACCCGCGCTGTCCGGATGCCATCGACCGTTGCGCCGACATCGATGTGGCGCTGCGACCTGCGGGGCCAGCTCGGGCCGCAGCTTGCATACTCGTAGACGAAGGAGTGTCCGCGTCGTGACTGCGGAGGCGGTTGACAAGAGCGAGGACAACGTCATCGAGGTCGAGAATCTCTCGGTAACTTTTCCTGGTCGTGGCGGGGGCGTCGCCCGCGCAGTTGACGGCGTCAACCTTTCCGTCCGTAGAGGTGAGATCGTCGCCCTTGTTGGCGAGTCCGGCTGCGGAAAGACGACGCTCGCACGGACCATCCTTGGGCTGGAGAAACCGGCTGATGGCGAGGTTCGCTTCAACCGCGAGCCACTCAGCTACTCGGGCCGGGCGCTTAAGAAGTACCGGAACAACGTGCAGCTCGTGTTGCAGGACCCAACCGGAGCCCTGAACCCCCGGCACTCGGTCTATGAAGCGGTCGCCGAAGGTCCACGAACGCACGGGATGGATGACGAGCCGGGGCGAGTCTCGCGCGCGCTTTCGCAAGCGGGAATGCGCCCGCCGGAACGGTTCTTCTTGCGCTACCCGCATGAGCTGTCTGGTGGTCAGCGGCAACGTGTTGTGATAGCTGGAGCGTTGGCGCTAGAGCCGCAAGTCATCATCGCCGACGAGCCGGTAAGCAGTCTCGACGCTTCGGTACGCGGTGAAATCTTGGCGCTGATGCTGAAACTGCGTGAAGACCTTGGGCTCACCCTTCTGGTAGTCACACACGACCTTGGTCTGGCGTGGAACATCGCCGACCGGATTGTGGTGATGTACCTGGGCCGAGTCGTCGAAGAGGGCCCAACCGAAGAAGTACTAAGCAACCCACAACACCCGTACACCAAGGCTTTGTTGTCCGTGGTGCCGGAGATGGAACAGGTCGAGCCGATTGTCTTGACGGGCGAGGCCCCTGACCCCACCAAGATCCCAAGCGGATGTCGGTTCCACCCGCGATGCCAGGCGGTTAAAAATGGCGAAGCGGAAAAGGCAGGAATCCTTGAGCTATGCAAGACGCAGAGCCCATCGATTCTCCCGCCGGACGCCACCCAGCACGTGTCCGCGTGCCACCTCGTCAAATAACGCGCTTAGAGGTAGGGGCCGCTGCCGTGTTGGGGTTGCGGCGGTCCTTCGTCTGCCGCACCAGTTCCGGGCGGCAGCGCAGCGCGACGTCGCATCTCCTCAAACTGCGCTCTGGCTGATACTTGTTGGGCAAACAGCGCGGTCTGGATGCCGTGGAACAACCCTTCCAGCCAACCCACGAGCTGTGCCTGTGCGATCCGCAACTCAGCCTCGCTCGGGACGCCCTCCTCGGTGAAGGGCAGCGAAATGCGCTCAAGCTCGTCGACCAGCTCAGGTGCTAATCCCTGTTCCAGCTCGGCGATCGACCGTCGGTGAATCTCCTTAAGTCGAGCTCGACCAGCCTCGTCGAGTGGTGCGCTCCGGACCTCTTCGAGGAGCTGTTTGATCATGGTCCCGATTCGCATGACTTTTCCGGGCTGTTCGACCAATTCTGTGATTGGCGTTTCGCCCTCGCCAGTTCCGTCGCCCGTCGGCATCTCCATCTCCCCCACGGGTTGGCCGTCAGGGCCAACCACCATGACGCGGGTCGGGGCTGACGTGCTGGGGGAACCGCCGGTGGAACTGGTGGATTCAGTCATGGCTCCATACTGGCCCAGAAACTCAGTGGACGCGCACGGGGGTTGGCGGCAGGCTCCATTCCCGTGACCGTCTGCGAGCCCCTTAGGGGCCTGATTCCGAATTCCACCGTTCGGCCGGCGTCGCTTGATGATGTTCCGGCTATTACGGCACTGATGCAGCAAGTGGCCATCGACATGATCGGAGAACCAGATGCCACTCCGTCGGAAGTGCGTGACGACCTGATCATGCCTCGGTTCGAGATGTCGACAGACACTGCGCTCGTCATCGCGGACGAAAAAGCCGTCGTCTACGCGCAGGCGCATGACGAACATGACGAGCGAGCGTTTGTCGACGTATTTATTGACCCGACGCTCGACGATGAGCTGTTCGCGAAAGTCGCCGATGGAGCAGTGGCGGGTGCGTTGGCGCGGGTTCGCGAGGCCATGACTATCCGAGGGGGGAAGAACTCCATGGTGGGAACCGGCCTCTACCAAGGAGAGCGTCGCATGGTGGCTGCCTACCAGCGTGCGGGCCTGATGCGTTCGCACGTGTACTGGCGGATGTCCAAAGCCCTGTCCACCGATGTTGAGATTGACGTGTGCATGCCAGTGGGAGTCACCATTCGCTCCGTTGACCCCGATGACCAGGAGGTAATGATCGCCGCCTTGTCCCTAGAAAACGAAACCTTCCGGGAACATCACGGACATGTGGACAAGAACATCACTGACTTTGCGGACAGCTGGCGCAACACGTCGCGTTACGACCGCGGCGCGTGGTGGTTTGCCTATCTCGACGGTGAGCTTGTCGGTCTGTGTCTTGGTGACGAGGGCAAGGTTGAAAAGAATGCTGGGTATGTGTGCACCTTGGGTGTCGTCAAAAAAGCCCGAGGACGAGGCGTAGCCAAGGCGCTCCTGCTGACTTCCTTTTCGGAGTATCAGCGCCGCGGTCGGTCAGCGGTCGAGTTAGGTGTCGACTCAGCCAATGAAACTGGCGCAACTCGGCTCTACGAAAGCGTCGGCATGTCGACGAAGATAGTTATTGATTCGATGGAGATGCCGATCAGCGTCTAGTCACGGCGTGCCGGGTGCAACCGACTCCAAAAAGGCGTCAACGAGCCCGTGGCAGCGTTGCCGGGCAACTGGCGCTTGCTTATCTGACTCGGTATAGACCGCGTCGAAGTCGATTCCATACTGCTCAGCATCGGCCGAAGCGGTCGAGCCCCAGCGTCGAACGATCTCAGGCGAAACCTCTGGGTGGAACTGCAACGCCAACATGCGACCAAGTCGATACGCCTGCGGACCAGCCGACGACGTTGCAATGACCTGCGCTTCGGGCGGCGGGGTGAACTTGTCAATGTGGTACTCAAACCATGGCCCCGGAGGCGCAAGCCGGGAGTCTTCGGTTTGAAGTGTGAACCAACCGATCTCGACACTGTCCGCCGCCTCAACGCTGCCGCCTAGCGCGTGTGACATGAGTTGCCCGCCGTAACAGATTCCGAGCACGGGGACGTCGTTCTTCGCCGCATCCTGAACCAAGACCGATTCACGTGCGACGTCGTCGCGTACGTGATCCCAGTAGACGGACCAGTCCGACCCGAGCATGACTACGAGGTCGTAGCCATCAGCCGATGCCGGCAACTCGGCGGTGTCACGGTGGCGCACGTCCAGCTGATAGCCCCGCTGGGTGAGTCGTTCGCCGACGTATCCGGCGTCGTCATCGCCCGTGTTAGCGACTACTAGTGCTCGCATGGGGCAACGCTACGACATGGTGTCGCGAGCTGTGTCCGAAGGCTCATGAGAAATCTCGGTTCGCGTCAGATCAACGTCAACACGCGGCGAGTCTGTTCCAGCCCGCTCTGTGAGGTCGATGGTCTGAGGCTCGCTGACGGGTCGCACCAACACCCAAACGCCGTAGGCGACGGGGAGCACGAGCGCAGCAGACATAGCGGTCGTGGGCAGGATGAACACTGCAGCAGCACCAGCGGCGAGAGCACCAACTGCTTGGATTCCCATGAGTCCGGGTTGGACGACAGCGACCAGGGAGGCTCGAAGGTCGTCATCAACGGTGCGCATAGCGGCTGTCATGGTGGGAATGTCGGCGGCGATGGTGACACCGAACGCGATGATGGCCACCATCGCTACGAGCGCGCCTCTCCAGGTGGCACCGGACCCGATCAGCAGCAGCAGGATGGCTGCGCCGCCGCCTCCAGCCACGGTTAACAACGCAGAGATTCGGAGCAAGTAGCGGTTCGCACCCTCACGTGGAACAACCGATCCGCTCACCGCTCCGACAAGCGGTGCGGTGACGGCGAGGGCAGTCAAAAGCAGTGGGGTGTAGTCGTTGGTGCGCACGAAACAGGGAGCAGTGCATTGACAGCGGCATCGGCAAATGCCAACAAGAGTACGAGCGAAAGCACTCGTCGAAGGAGCGGGTTTCTGGTGGCTGCTGTCAGCGCGCGACGAGACTTTTCTAGCGGCGGTTCCGGTTCGGGGCGTTGCCTACCTGCCCTGACTCCGACCAGGA
>DATKIY010000016.1:0-8063 GCA_035543875.1 Actinomycetes bacterium
CACGATGCCTGGACCGTGGGCGATGAGGCCTGTGTCATGTACGACACGGGAGTCGCCGCCTACGCCAAGCCGTAAGCCCGATCCGAACCAGGCGTCTGCAAAGCATTGGACATTCTTCGGCAGCACGAGATTTCTGAGGCGTCCCATCGGCTGCTGAATCCGTTCTCCGAAGAGCAGCTGATGCTGCTTGGTGAAATTTGTCGCCTGACGCCGGATCACCATCAACTCGATCTGGCGTGTGGCAAAGGCGAGATGCTCTGCCGGTGGGCTGAGCGGTACGGCATGAGCGGACTCGGTGTTGACCTCAGCCAAGTGTTCCTCAACTCCGCACGCGAGCGAGCGATCGAGCTTGGAGTCGTTGATCGCGTCAGCTTCCAGCAAGCAGACGCCGCCGAGGTGGTTCTACCCGCAGCGTCTTTCGACGTCGTGTCCTGTATCGGTGCTACCTGGATCGGTGGTGGGTTGGCCGGAACTGTCGAACTCATGCGCCAGTGGCTTGAACCCGGTGGGCTGATGCTCATCGGGGAGCCGTTCTGGCATCAAGCGCCGCCTCAGGACGCGCTCGATGCTCTGGGATTTGAACCAGACGAGTTCACGTCTCTCGTCGGAACGATGGAACGGTTTGAGGAGTCCGGGCTGGAGCTGATGGAGATGGTGATCTCCGATCCAAACGACTGGGATCGTTACGAGGCCGCTCAATGGTGGACCGTGACGGAGTGGCTGCGCGAAAACCCGCAGCACCCTGATGCTGCTGAGATGCGGATATTTCTGGATTCCTATAAACGCTCCTATTTGAGTTTTGGTAGGCGGTACCTGGGCTGGGGCGTCTTCGTGCTGCGCAGCGTCGACTGACCCGGAATTTGCGGGTGTACGGTCGCAAGCAAAGCCAGCCAGGCAATTTTGTTGGCGCCGCGTTACTTTCTGAGGATTCTTGAAATGACTGAGGAACAAGCAAAGTCCACTGGTGCAACACCAAACATCGTGCTCGTTCACGGCCTTTGGCTGACTTCGCGAAGCTGGGAGCACTGGGTCGACCGCTACGCGAAAGCTGGCTACACCACCTTGACGCCAGAGTGGCCATCGATGGACCTCGACGTTGAGGTTTTGCGCAAAGACCCGTCCGTGATGGATGGGTTGGGTGTGGTTGAGGTTGCCGACCACTACGAGAAGTTCATTGGGACGCTCGACACTCCGCCCATTCTGATGGGGCACTCATTTGGCGGACTACTCGTACAGATCCTCTTGGACCGCGGTCTTGGGTCGGCGGGTGTTGCGATTCATCCGGCGCCGCCTAAGGGGGTCTTACGGCTTCCTCCGTCGGCGCTCAAGGCTTCGTTCCCTGTTTTGAGTAAACCGGCAAATCGCAAACGAACCGTCGCGCTCACTCCGCAGCAGTGGCACTATGCGTTCACGAACACGCTGACTGAGTCTGAGTCGCAGGCGGCGTACGACCGTTATCACGTTCCGGCACCAGGTCGACCGTTGTTCCAAGCGGCCACCGCAAACATCAATCCGAATTCGGCGACGAAAGTGAATCTTCGCAACGACAGCAGAGCACCGTTGCTGTTGGTTGCAGGTAGCGCTGACCACACTGCGCCGTTATCAATGGTCAAGGAAAACTACACGCGGTACCGGCACTCAACTGCGGTCACCGACTTCAAGGTGTACCCCGACAGGTCACACTTCACCTGCGGTTCGCCGGGCTGGGAAAAGGTTGCCGACCATGCGCTGGGTTGGGCGGAGCAGCAACAGGCCAAGTAAGTCGGGCGCGGCTAGGCTCGAAGCGCTATGACGACGCCTGCCCCCGCCTCGAAGTCAGACGAAGGCCTGGCCTTTGGCACGCCGGTCGCCCGCTGGGTGCTGGCTGCCACGGTTCTTGGCTCGGGAATGGCTTTCATCGACGCGACCGTGGTCAATGTTGCCCTGCCAAGCATCGGAGAGTCCCTTAACGCGGGGCTCTCCGGCTTGGCGTGGACTATCAACGCCTACACGCTGTCGCTCGCGTCTCTCATCTTGCTCGGTGGATCCCTCGGTGACCGGCTCGGACGAAGACGAGTGTTTATCGTCGGCGTGATCTGGTTCGCGGTGGCCTCGCTGCTCTGCGGCATCGCCCCCAACATCGAGTTCCTGATCGCGGCGCGAGTGCTGCAGGGAATCGGTGGTGCACTCCTGACGCCCGGAAGCCTCGCGATCCTTCAGTCGTCGTTTCGGGCGTCAGACCGAGCACGGGCGATCGGCGCCTGGTCCGGGTTAGCGGGGGTTGCCGGGGCGGCTGGACCATTTCTGGGCGGTTGGTTGGTGCAGGTCGCTTCGTGGCGGTGGGTCTTTCTGATTAACCTCCCGTTTGCGGTTGCCGTGGTGCTGGTGGCCGTGCGGCACGTACCAGAGTCTCGCGACCCGAATGCGTCGAAGAGCATCGACGTCGCCGGGGCGGCGTTGTGTGCGTTGGGGCTCGGCGCGGTGACCTACGGCCTGATCACTGCGCAGAACGACGGCATAGGTGCACCGGAGGTCGTGGTCGCGCTTGTCTTGAGTGTCGTCGCGCTCATTGGGTTCGTGGTCCGCGAACGCGTCGCAAAGGACCCGATGCTGCCACTCGCGATCTTCTCGTCCCCACTGTTCCGGGCGACCAACCTGGTGACCTTCGCCGTCTATGCAGCGATCGGGGGAGTCTTCTTCTGGTTGGTTCTCAATCTGCAGGTCGTCGCGGGATACAGTCCGCTGGCCGCAGGGCTTTCGTTGTTCCCCGTCACGGCTCTGATGCTGGTGCTCTCGTCGAGGATGGGCGCCCTTTCCCAACGCATCGGACCGCGGGTGCCGATGACCGCAGGCCCCTTGATCTGCGCAGTCGGCACAGCTGGAATGACGCGGATCGGACCTGGCGCGTCCTACTTTGTTGACGTCTTTCCTTCCGTGGCGTTGTTCGGATTCGGTCTCTCGGTGACTGTTGCGCCGCTGACGGCGACGGTCTTGGCCGCTGCGCCAGAACGACACTCAGGGCTCGCAAGTGGCGTCAACAATGCGGTAGCCCGCGTGGCGGGTCTCCTCGCGGTGGCCGTGCTGCCACTGATCGCCGGGCTGAGCGGAGAGGCGTACACAAATCCAGCACTGATGGCCCCGGCGTACGAAACCGCAATGTGGGCATGCGCTGTACTGCTGGCTGCCGGCGGGATCCTGGCTGTCGCGCTTGTGCGTCGCCCGACGCCCGAGGCGGCGCTAGCTCGTCCGCCGCGAGAGGCAGAGCACTGGTCGTGCGGGATCGACGGGCCGCCGCTGGAGGGCTGTCCGCACGATGGCGCGCTGACTCCGTCACTCGGCCTACCTTCGCAGCGAGCCGAGAGTGGGTAGCTGGGTCGTTGGGCTCAACCGGCAGAATGTCGCCGCGTGAGCACTGAGCGAGGGCGCGATGTAGAAGCTGAACCTGAGGTCGCTCGCAACCGCACTTCGTGGACGCTGGTCGGCGACACTCCCTTGCGCCGATACCTCCACACGGAGACGGGCAGCGCGCTGGTGCTGCTCGCTGCCACGGCGGCCGCGCTGGTGTGGGTCAACGTCAACCAGAGCTCGTATGTCGACCTGTGGTCGACCCAGCTCTCCGTTCAGTTCGGCGACTTCGGGATCAGCCAGGATCTGCAGGGGTGGATCAACAGCGGTCTGATGACGTTCTTCTTCTTCGTCGTCGGCTTGGAGACCCGTCGAGAGTTCGACATCGGTGAGCTTCGCGAACGACGTCGGATAGCGATGCCGCTGTTGGCCGGTCTGGGTGGCATGGCTGTAGCAGTGGCGCTGTTCCTTGTAATCAACGTGGGACAGCCGTCTGCGCATGGCTGGGGCGTGGCCATGTCAACGGACACCGCGTTCGCGCTAGGGGTCTTAGCGCTGTTTGGACCGCGCATCACCGAACGGCTGCGCGGCTTCTTGCTGACGGTTGTCGTCGTTGACGACATTGTGGCGTTGATCGTGATCGCGACCGTCTACAGCGAGACGTTAGATATTGCGGCTCTGTTTATCGCGGGCATCATCTTCATCGTGGTGCTAGCCGCGGTGAGAGCTGGTGTGCGTCACGGGTTGGTGTACCTGCTGCTCGGAGTGGCCGCCTGGATCAGTCTCTACAAGTCGGGTATCGACCCCATTGTGATCGGGCTGGCGATGGGTTTGCTCACCTGGGCATCTCCCGCAGGACGAGAAGACCTGGAACGGGCTACTGACCTCTTCAGGCTTTTTCGTGAGCAACCAACCTCTGAGCTTGCCCGAGACGCCCGGCTTGGGCTCAACGCCGCAGTGTCGCCAAACGAACGGCTACAGAACCTGTTCCATCCGTGGACGAGCTATGTAGTTGTGCCCTTATTCGCTCTGGCAAACGCCGGGATCGTCATCGACCAGGACAGTCTGAGTGCAGCAGTCACATCGCCGATCGTCATTGGTGTGGTGGTTGCTTACGTGGTTGGTAAGCCGGTCGGTGTCACGTCGATGTGCTGGCTCGTGTCCGCCGTAAGTCGAGGCCGCATTAGGCCACCCGTCGGCTGGGCAGCGATTGCGGGTGCGGGAACGAGCGCGGGCATCGGATTCACGGTTGCGTTGCTTATCGCTTCCCTCGCATTCGCGGGTCAGGACCGCGAACAAGCAATCCTGGGTGTGTTGGTCGCCGCGGTGCTTTCGACTGCGCTCACTTGGCTGGTTTTCCGTGTCACGGCGATGCTCCCACCGCGGGTCCGGGTCCGCGCCTTGCTCGGGGATGCGACGCCACTGGTTGACCTTGCTTTGCCCCCCGACCCGAGCCGTGACCATATTCGCGGGCCGCATGACGCACCCGTCACGCTTGTTGAGTTCGGCGACTTTGAATGCCCCTACTGCGGACAGGCTGAATCAGCGGTGCGTGAGTTGTTAGCCGAGTCTGGCGACGTCCGCTATGTGTGGCGACACCTGCCGCTGACGGACGTGCATCCACGTGCACAGCTTGCTGCGGAGGCCGCAGAAGCCGCGGCTGAGCAGGATCAGTTCTGGCCGATGTGCGACCTGCTCTTTCAGCATCAGGATGAGTTGACGCCACGTCACCTCATTGGTTACGCCGGCGGTTTGGGTCTAGATGTGGAGCGGTTCACCAAAGCGCTGAAGCATCACGCGCACGCAGCGCGCATCGCCGAGGATGTAGAGGGAGCGGCAGCCAGCGGAGTGGTCGGAACACCCACCTTCTTCATCAATGGCCAGAGGCACCACGGTGCCTTTGACCTGGCCACGTTGTCCAGTGCAGTCAAGATTGCTCGCAAGCGAGCCTTTGTTGATGATGGGATCTGAAAAGACTCGCCTGCTCTGACGTGGTGAACGTCATTGGTGCAACCTCTGTCAAAATGATCGGGTGTGGCTCACCTGGGACGACAACAATGTGGTGACGTGATGGGCGTCGCTCACAACCACGGATCGTCGGCCTCGGCTGGTGGCGTGCATCGAGGTCGCTTGCTCGTCGTCTTGGCCATCACGGGTGCGGTTTTGATCGTCGAGGTCATCGGCGCCGCGGTCACGGGAAGCCTGGCGTTGCTGGCGGACGCCGGACACATGCTGACCGACGTTGCGGGGATCGGCTTGGCGATTTTGGCCGTGACGTTCGCAACGCGCGCGGCCACTCCGCAACGAAGCTTCGGCTACTACCGACTTGAGATTCTGGCGGCGGTTGTCAATGCCGTCCTGCTCATGGCAGTGGCTGGGGTGATTGCGGTCGAAGCCTGGCAGCGCTGGAGCAGTCCGCCCGACGTCGAGGCCGGTCTTATGTTGGTATTCGCAGCGATCGGCGTGGTTGCCAATCTTGCTGGAATGCTGCTCCTGCGTGATGGCGCATCCAGCAGCCTGAACGTCAAGGGCGCGTACCTGGAGACGTTCTCCGACTTGCTGGGTTCGGCCGCTGTGATTGCCGCCGCGGTCATCATTCTTGCTACTGGCTGGCTGCGAGCTGACGTGGTGGCGTCGATGCTCGTAGCACTGATGATTCTGCCGCGCACTTGGGCGCTGCTGCGTGATGCAGTCGACGTCCTCCTTGAGGCGACGCCGAAGGGAATCGATGTCGAGGACGTTCGTTCGCACATCCTCACGACGCCAGGTGTCATTGCCGCGCACGACCTCCATATCTGGACAATCACCTCAGGGATGCCGGTCTTGTCAGTGCACGTCGTGGTCTCAGACGAGGAGCTGGCTCAGGGGGGTCCGGGACGCGTGCTCGATCATCTTGGCCAGTGCCTGTCAGACCATTTCGATGTGGAGCACTGCACATTCCAGATTGAGCCAGCGGGTCACTTCGACCACG
Source organism: Actinomycetes bacterium (assembly GCA_035543875.1). GTDB lineage: Bacteria > Actinomycetota > Actinomycetes > JAHEKZ01 > JAHEKZ01 > DATKIY01. The sequence continues at coordinate 6,296 of DATKIY010000016.1, forward strand.
AGCACGCGCGTCACATCTAGCGACACCAAGCGACGTCTACGGACTGATTAGCCAATGAGCGCGTCGTGCATGGCTTGCACGTGTTCTGACGTTGAGCCGCAGCACGAACCAATCACATCGACACCGATCTCACGTAGACGCAAGGCGTGCTGAGCCATGAGCTCAGGGGGCGCGTCGTACTCGAACCGGTCTCCAACGAGTTGCGGCAGGCCGGCGTTCGATTGCGCGATGAGGAGGAGATCGTCAGATCGAGCCGACGCCATCTGCTCCATGATTGTTTCCATCTCGCTGGGGCCACGTCCACAGTTGGCACCTACGGCGTCCACGCCGGTGTCTGCCAGCGTCTTCACGGCGACTTCCGGTGACACACCCATCATCGTGTGCAGATTGGTGTCGAAACTAAGAGTGACGAGCACCGGTAAGCTGGGCGCGACCGATGCTGCCGCATTGACCGCCGCCTCGACCTCGCCGAGGTCGCTCATGGTTTCGATGAGGACCACGTCGATCCCGCCGGCGACTAAGCCGGTGAGCTGCTCCTCAAAGAAGGCTTGCGCCTCGCTGCCAGTCATAGTCCCCATCGGAGCCAGCAGTTCGCCAGTGGGACCAAGGTCGCCAGCAACGAGTGCGCCATGCCGCTCCGCAACGGCCCGAGCGAGTCGTGCTGCAGCTTCGCTGAGCTCTTCGACTCGATCAGCCGACCCCTGCAGGCCTAGCCGCGGGCTGGTTCCGCCAAACGTATTCGTGGTGAGGAAGCGCGCCCCTGCTGCCGCGTACTCGTCATGAATCTTGCTGATTTCGTCGGCGTGGTCGACATTCCATAACTCGCCGGCACCACCGTCGTCGAGTCCGCGCAGTTGCAGCAGCGTGCCCATGGCGCCGTCGAACAGGACGGGTTCGCGGTCGGCGATGAGCGGACTAAGGCGGTTCATCCGGCCATGCTAGTCGTGGCTAGTCGTCTTTCCTTACAGGTTTTCGCTGTTTTCCGGGCTCGGGCACAGCCGTGCCGGCGATGCTGGCGATGCTGGCGATGCTGGCGATGCTGGCGAAAGCCTGCCATTAAGAGCGAAGGCCCGCCATCTGCCATGAATCGGTTGACACCGTGTCGAAATCGCCGCAACGATCAGGCGATCCGGCCGTCTCACGAGGAGACCGAACCACGACCCGGGGGGCCACCCATGATCCGTCGAATCGCCGCCATTGCCGTCGGAGTGGGGCTAGTCGCCGCCGGGGTTACCGCCGTACCGGCTGCGGGTGCTCCGGCTACTTGTGACCCCTTCCTCACACCAGCGGACTACAAGGGAGCCACGCCCACGGCGAAGGACGTCCTCGGCTTTGACCTGGGGTCGCAGGATGTCACTGTCGGCCAAGCAGCCAAGTTCATGGGCGCTGTCGATGCGGCGAGCGATCGCGTGGTTACGGGCACGGCGGCCACTTCGGTCGGAGGACGCCCGCTTGAGTACGCGATTGTCGGGAGCCCAGATCGGGTAACTCCCGCCGCGTTAGCAGAGATCCGGCAGGGTGCGGCGTCCTTGCGAGACCCGCTGCTTCCTGCATCCGATGTGAAAACCCTGACCGCCGAGCAACCTGCGATCCTTTGGCTCTCCGGGAATGTGCACGGCAACGAGCCCAGCGGGGCAGATGCTTCACTGAAGGCCCTCTACGAGCTGGCAGATCGCAGCGACTGTGTGGTCGACCAGATTCTGGATGAAGCAATCGTGGTCATTCTTCCCATTCAAAACCCTGACGGACGGCAGGCAGGCACGCGTCG
>DATKIY010000017.1:0-2933 GCA_035543875.1 Actinomycetes bacterium
CGAAACAAAAGCGAACTGTCCGGCGCGGTCGCCGAGTGCCTCGGCGAGTTCGTCCACTTGCCGGGGGTAGTAGGCGCAGGCGTCGATGGTGGCGTCCCATCGGCCATCAGCAAGCAGATGCAAGTCTGAATCGCGGTCACCGAGAATGTGAGTGGCTGCGGGGAGCAGGTCTGATCCGGTCTTGCCTCGATGGAAAACAGTTACGTCGTGCCCGCGCTCCACCGCGACTTCCGCAATGTGACGGCCGACAAATCTAGTGCCGCCCACAATCAACACCCGCATGCCGACCTCCGAGATCGTCCGACCGTTAGGTAGGCAGCCGATCACGACCACCACCGCACGTCAATGGACGGCTGACCTAAGTTGGCCAGTCTGTGACCTACTGTGGTTGACATGAAATGGACCACGTTCTTCCACCGCATGGGGCCAGTGGTTGCCGTGTCGCTTCTTGTTACGTTCGTATCAGTCCCTGCGCACGCTGGTGGGCCACAGCCAGTTGAAGACGTCCAGGCAACACCAGGACATCGGCAGGTGGACCTCTCGTGGTCACTTCCTACCGGCGGAACTGGCGTGGGCACCGTGGTGCGCCGTAACGATGGCACCGGCCTGCCTCCCGCGACTCCCACAGATGGAATCGCGGTTTATGACGGACCCGGCGTCCGTGTTGTCGACAAAGGACTAACGAACGGTGTCACGTACTCATACCGGTTGTGGACCAAGGACGCTGGCTCTAGTTACTCAACGCCGGTTGACATCACTGCCACACCGGTGGAACGCGTAACAGCAAAGGCGCAGCTGAGCGTCGACAAGAAACGGCTTCGCTACGGCCAGCAAGTGACCCTGAAGGCCAGGCTGGTCGAGTCATCAGGAGGCGCTGGAATTGGAGGCGAACGGCTTGAACTGCAGTCGCGTCGGGGAGGTAGCGACAACTGGCGACAAGTGGAAGCCGACCAAACAGCGGTCGGAGGACGGGTGTCATGGAGCTTGCGACCCGAGACGAACTCAGAGTTTCGTGTGGTGCACGAGGCGACGCCATTCACCGGCAGAGCGCTGAGCAGCAAGCGGCAGGTTCAGGTCACACCTCAAATTACCGCGCATCTCGGCAAGACGTGGGCGCGTCAGTCAGGCTCGGCCGTTGTGCGCGGCAAGGTTCGACCTTCTTTTCGTGGCGATTCGGCGGTCCTGCAACGGCGCGTAGACGGTCATTGGCACCGGGTGACCAGCGACCGACAGAACGCCGCTGGGGAGTACGCACTGCGCATAGGTCACTGGGCCGCTCGCGGTGAGTACAACTATCGCGTGATTGCGCCAGCGACGGCGAAACATCGACAGGCGAGCAGTCAACGCCTCTCGCTCGATGTCGTTCGCGTGGTCACTTACCAGATCGAGACAAGAGGTCACATCGTTGCGTCAATGGACAAGTTCCGGGACCGAGTCGCCGAAATTTATGCCGACAAGCGCGGTTGGTCGCGAGCGTTCGTTCACTTCAAGAGAATCAAGCGTGGCGCAGACTTCTCTGGGGTGTTGTCGCAAGCACGCCTGGTAGCAAGTTTTGCTCCGATCTGTGACACCTACTACAGCTGCCGCGTGGGGCGCTATGTCGTCATCAACCAGGATCGGTGGCGGTTTGGCACGCCGTACTTCCTCGCGACCGGCGCGACTATGGCTGAGTACCGGGCGATGGTGATTGACCACGAAACGGGCCACTGGTTTGGGCTTGGTCACGCGACCTGCAGCAAGCGCGGAGCTCCCGCACCGGTGATGATGCAGCAGTCCAAAGGCTTGCACGGCTGTGAGCCGAACCCTTGGCCACTCCCAGGTGAAATCGCGCGCGTCCGCTGACCGAGCGGCACGGGTTGTTCTAGCCGCGTCCGTAAAGGGTCAGTACGTCGGCGTAGATGGCATAAGCCGTCTGGCCAACCATGCCGTCGCGTTCGGTGATTTCCACATTTCCCGCTAGCTCAGTGTTGAGTATCAACGCAGAAGAAGTGCCGCTCACTCCGAAGAGTGAGTCGTCGGTGCGGAGTGGTTCAAGACTCGCCTGTGCGGTCGCGCCGTCGTCTGCCCGACTTGCGGAGCACACCACACGAAGCCGGCGTCCGTAGTAGTTCACTCGAGTTACGTCGTCTGGCGTCAGGCTCTTGATGGACTCTTTCTTCACATCGTCAGGCGTGATGTTGAGCCCGAGCAAGACGTTTGAAAGTGCCGCAACCTTTGCGGCAGCGTCATGCCCATCGATGTCGAAGCTTGGATCAGTCTCTGTGATCCCTTCTGCCTGCGCTTCGCTGATCGCCTCGTCGAAGCTCGCACCTTCCGCCATGGCGTCGAGGACATAGTTGGTGGTCGAGTTCAGCACGCCGCGGAACGACAACACGCGGTCACCGGGGAGGCAGAATTCCGCGAGGTTGTAAACGGGACAACCGTCCATGGTGATTCCCTCGAAGCGCAGTCGGCGGCCTCGTTGGCGCGCGTAGTCACGAACGTGTTGATAGCGCCAAGCAATTGGGCCTTTGTTGACAGTGATGACGTCAAGTCCGGCGTCGAACGCGTTCTCAAGGTGGGTTGTTGCTGATGCCGCCCCATGTTCGAGGGGGGTGCTTTCGATGAGGACGTCCGCTCCGCAGTCTCGGATGAGCTGGGCCGTCTCAACTTGGTCGGGATTGAAGCTGTGGCCGGCTGCGCGATATCTGTCGAGCACTTCACGGGTCGAAATTCCGACGGGGTCAGCAAGCACGCCATGCCGTGCGGTCGCTACTGCGGTGACGAGTAGGCGAATGCCGTGGTGGTCGGCCAGGTCGGCTTGTCGCTCACCTGCGATCTCACAGAACCGTTGTGCGACGTTGCCGAATCCAATCAGGCAGAGCCTGACTTCGCGGACGTCGGCAACCAGGCTCATCGATCGGCAATCCATTTCGCAAGGAAGGCTTGTTCCT
>DATKIY010000018.1:0-4032 GCA_035543875.1 Actinomycetes bacterium
GATTGCCAACAGGTATTTGCGCCGCGAAGATTTCATCAGCCTTCCTCGTTTCTGGCCCGTTCTTCTCCTGTCAGCCGGAGTTTGATGGCCGCGAGACCAGGCGGCTATTAGTCAAATGACGAATCTTGGTCAGTGCTTGACGGTAAGGAAACTCATGACGGGAGGCATCGAGCTTTGTCGTCGGCTACGGGGTCACAATCGGGAACCGATTGTCGACGCGATCCAGTAGACCGAGGATCGTGGTGAGCGTGGAATCGTCTCCGGCCGAAGTCACGCCATCGAGTTTGCCAGTCGCCAGAACTCCCACGAGTTGTGGCTTCTCCAGGGTGATGGTCAGGGAAGGCTCGTCCCCGCCGTACCCGGGATCACTATGGATGAGAGCGCCGTTCGAGAGTTGCGTGCGGTACGTACGTCCCATGTCTGTGAAGACCCAATCGATGCAGGCGTTCACTTTTGCCGCTCGCATGCCATCGATGCGGATGGCGAGCGAGTCAAACATCTGCTCGATCGTGAGTGCACCCAGAACTTCAGCGGACGCCAAATCTGGGGGAGCCGGCGCCAGCGGACCGCGTAGCTCCTCCGTGCCCCGTAGGTAGACGTTGCGCCAGAGTGCGTTCTCGGAGCCGTAGCCAAGCTTTTCCAGTGCGTCCGCGAGGAGCTCGCGGGCAGCGTTGTTGTCAGGATCGGCAAAGACCACGTGACTCACGACCGTGGCGACCCAACGTAGATCACCTTTGTCGAACGAATCACGAGCCTTGCTAAGCACGGCATCCGCGCCGCCCATGAAGTCGACATACCGGGTTGCTTCCTCCTCCGGGGGATATAGCCACAGATGTGCGGGGTTGCCGTCATACCAACCCACGTACCGTTGGTAAACGGCCTTGACGTTGTGGCTGAACGACCCGTAGTAGCCACGTGCATGCCAGGCCTGTTCCAGTTCCGGTGGCAGCTCGAACTGTTCGGCAATCTCGGTTCCCACGAGTCCTTGGTTCATCCGGCGCAGTGTCTGGTCGTGCAGGTAGGCATAGGTATCGCGCTGCTGGGTGAGGAAGCCGACAATCCGCTCCGTTCCCCACACCGGCCAGTGGTGTGAGGCGAAGACGACGTCGGTCTTCTCGCCGAACAGGTGTACTGCCTCGTCGAGGTATCGCGACCACGCTCGCGGGTCTCTCACCTGGGCACCGCGCAACGTCAGAATCTGGTGCAGGGTGTGGGTGGCGTTCTCCGCCATGCAGAGCGCCCGGTGGTCGGGGAAAAAGAAGTTCATCTCCGCAGGTGCTTCGGTGCCGGGAGTTATCTGGAAGACGATGCGGACACCATCGATCGTTGCTTCCTGTCCAGTGCGCGTCACGTCAACAGTTGGCGCCATCAGCGAGACCGTGCCGTTCGACGTGGCCATTCCCAGACCACAGCCGATCTGACCCGCCGGCCCGACAGGAAGGTCCATCGCGTAGATGTACGCCGCGCGTCGCGTCATCGCGGGCCCGGCGTAGACGTTTTCCGACACCGCGTGTTCAAGAAAGCCTGCGGGTGCATAGATCGGAGTATTGGCGTCCGCGACCGCAGCGATTCCGCCGTAGTGGTCAGCATGGGAGTGCGTGATGATGGTCGCTTTGATGGGGCGATCACCTCGCTGGCTTCGGTAGAGCGCCACCGCTGCTTCGGCTGTCTCGTTGGACATCAGCGGGTCGATCACGATGATGCCGCTGTCAGTCTCGACGATCGTCATGTTCGACAAGTCGAGCCCACGAACCTGGTAGATCCCGGTCGTGACTTCGAACAGTCCGTGTTTGGCCGCGAGTTGGCCCTGCCGCCACAAGCTCGGGTTCGCCGTCGGTGGGCAGTCACCTTGCATGAAGTCATAGCGGGAGCAGTCCCACACCACTCGGCCATCAGCCGCTTTGATCACGGGTTCCTTGACGCTTGCGACAAAGCCCCTCTCCGCGTCGTCGAAGTCTGCCCGGTCATCGAAGTTCAGTTCGGTCATGGGCCAACTTTTACACAGTTCCCGCTGAGCGGCAGGTTCGGTCAGTCGATCCCGGTCGAGGCGTACCGAGGGTCGGGGTTAGAGTCGGTTGGTAGCCCGCCTCCCAGTTCCACACTCGCTTTTCAAACTCGCAAGGAGCACTCGTGGCAGACGAAAAGACATCAGGCACCGGTATTGACAAGCAAGACGTCGGCTTGGTCGTGACCGACGGGGCGTACACGCTCCTGGTCGCTGACTTCGCTGACACAAACACCGCCTTTGACGCCTATGAGGCGCTGAAGTCCATCGAGGATGGCGCAACCGTAAAGATCGACGGCGTGGTTGTTGTCAAGCGCGAGGCTGACGGCAAGCTTGAGATTCAAAAGGCCACCGACCACAGCACGAAGTCGGGACTCAAGTGGGGAGTCGTCGGCGGCATCGCCCTGGGCGTTATCTTCCCGCCGTCGATCATTGGCAGCGCTGCCGCGATTGGCGCGGCGGGTGCGGCAACCGGCAAGCTCCGCGAACTGCATCACAAGAGCGAACTTGCCAACGAGCTTGAAGACTCGATTGCCTCCGGCCACTCGGGCATCATCGCTTTGGTCTCTGACCCAGGCGTGGTTGAAATTCGCAAGGCGCTCGCCGCGGCTGACGCGATCGTTGAGTCAGCAGTTGATGACGCAGTTGCTCGCGACATCAAGGCGGCTGCGAAAGACGCATAGTTCGCTCGCACACCGGCATCGCTCCTTGAGAGTGGTGCCGGTGTGCTGCTGTTGGAAGGGAGTCAAGTGCCAGCTGAAGGCATACTCAGCGAACTGATCCTGATTCACACCATGCTTCGTGAGGACCTTGCGTCCTGTCGCGAACTCGCACAACAGGTCACCAACGGAGCTGACGTCGAGCACGTCAAAGTCGCGGTGGGCGATCTGCAATCGGCGAGCCCACTCTGGCAACTACGTATCAACTGTTTGCGGCACTGCTTCTTCGTTCACGGGCATCACAACGCCGAGGATGCGCACATTTTTCCAGCAGTCCGTGCTGCCGACCCTGAACAGATGAACCCTGTGGTGGACAAGCTTGAAGCCGATCATCGCAAGGTCTCTGCATTGCTCGACGAGGTCGAGGCAAGTGCGCAACAGCTGACTGAAGGCGATGGTCCCTCCAGGCCAGCTCTCGCGGAGGCACTCCGTCGGCTGTCAGAACATCTCCTTGAGCACCTCGACTACGAGGAAAAGGCACTGGCGCCGGTTCTCTCCCAATGGACTGCCTGGCCAGACTTCTGAGTGGCTCTTGACCAGATTCAGTGGGGGGAGCAAAGTTGGCGATCATCAAGGGAGGGACCCCGCTATGGAAAAGCGCAGCATGAGCACGCCGCATGAAACCCGTCCGTTTCAAGCACACGGTCACATGGATGTCGTCACTATCGGAGACTTCACCATGGGCAAGGGGACATTCGAGCCGGGGTGGCGGTGGTCAAACGATGTGAAGCCGATCGCGAAGACCGACTCCTGCATGGCGCACCACACGGGGATATGTATCTCCGGTCAGATGACTATCCGTACCGACGACGGCACTGAGATGACGATCGGGCCAGGAGACGTCGTCAATCTTGAACCCGGTCACGATGCCTGGACCGTGGGCGATGAGGCCTGTGTCATGTACGACACAGGGGTCGCGGCATACGCCAAGCCGTAGGCCCGATCCGAACCAGGCGTCTGCAAATCATTGGACATTCTTCGGCAGCACGAGATCTCTGAGGTATCCCATCGGCTGCTGAATCCGTTCTCCGAAGAGAAGCTCATGCTGCTTGGTGAAATTTGTCGCCTGACGCCTGATCACCATCAACTCGATCTGGCGTGTGGCAAAGGCGAGATGCTCTGTCGGTGGGCCGAGCGGTACGGCATGAGCGGACTCGGTGTTGACCTGAGCCAAGTGTTCCTGAACTCAGCACGAGAACGAGCCAGCGAGCTCGGGGTCGCTGGACGCGTCAGTTTCCAGCAGGCAGACGCCGCCGAGGTGGTTCTACCCGCAGCGTCTTTCGACGTCGTGTCTTGCATCGGTGCTAC
>DATKIY010000019.1:0-3836 GCA_035543875.1 Actinomycetes bacterium
CCCCGCGGAGGACGCCGACCTCAATGGATCGTCCTAACAACGCATCGATCGATCGACGACCCGGCTTGGGAAGCAGCAGGTCAAGCCGTTAGGCGCCGGGTCACCCGTTGATCAACATCAAAGTTGATCCGAAATATAGACCCATTGCTCGTGGGTGACTAGAGGTTCATTAGCCCACGCCGAAGACGGTGTCATACAGTCACTCGTCGAACACTCTGCGGAACACCGATGCTAGTTATTTGCCCAGCGCGCGGCCTGAGAACCCGAGACGAGTGCACCCTCAAACCATCCCGAGTGGTCCGACGCAAAGTCAGAGGTCGCGAAGGCGACTGAGCCGAACGGTTTGAAGTTGTCGGCTCTCAACGCGCTTGGGTTTCCGGCAGCGGTGTTCACCCAGGTCCCCTGTGCCGACGGGTCATGGATCCAGTCGTGGCGGATGTGCGCGAGAAGTTCCGCATCGGGATAGAACGTGTGCAGTGCGCGCTGGATGTGCTCGGTGTCGTCTGCGTTGAATCCATCGATGGGCCAGCCAAAACCAACCACCAGCGTGTTCCCGTCGAGATCTCTGTCGCCGTAAAACCAGTTCAGACTCTCGCCTCGGCCAAACGCGAGGCTGCGAGGTGGAACCCCTCGTGTAAGTAGCCACACCTTGATTGCCTTACCTGCACTCTGGCCGAATGCCGCACTTGTGCTTGTTGGTGGCATGGGGTCGAAAGCGATGTTGGGAAGGGTGTTCACCGGAGCAGCCACTATTGCGGCAGGAGCAGTGAAGACACCGTCACCGTTCACCACACTGACCGTGCCTTGCCGTTGGTTTACCTCGGTCACAAGTGTGTTCAGCCGTAACTCAATACCCGGCGTGGCGGCCATTGCTTCGGCAAGAGCTAACCAACCCTTCTCGGGTGCGTAACGCAGGTACGACATGTCTCCCACGGGGCCTTCGCTGGTGATAGCCCCGAGGACTCCTTCGACACAGCCTTCGGTTGGCAGTCCTCCACCGGTGATCGACCACCAGCCGTAGAGCAGGTCAACGACAACCTCAGTCGCGTTCATCGACTTGAGGTACTCGTCGAGCGACAACGACCAGCGCGGATCGTTGGTACCGTCCGCCATTTGTAGGGCGTCGTTCTGTATCTGCTGCCATTGGGCGAGTGAGGTGGTGTCCGACGCTGCGATCGGTGAGTCGAGCCGCAACTCGCCGCCTGTTCGCCAGCGGGTTTCGGTAACAGGCTCGAACGTGCGTGTCCCCAGGCCGTAGCGATCCAGCTCTGCTGCGACAAGTTTCTGGTGCTCGGTAAACCACGAGCCACCGAGCTCGATTGCAGCGTTAGTACCGGGGAACGTCGACGTCCAGCCTCGTCCGCCGACGCGGTCTCTCGACTCAAGAACCAAGACTCGTTGGCCGACGTCCGCAAGGTCGCGCGCAGCGCGGAGGCCAGCAAGGCCGGCTCCCACCACAATCACATCCGCAGCGTGCACACCGTAGATATACCGTATCAAGTTACGGAAATCAACGGTCAGGTGAGGTGCCGTGGCTACTGGCGTTGCGGTGCGTCCTACGCACCATCAACGCGAACGCTGCGACAATGCCAGGCATCAGTCCAGTTCAAGGAGCGCAGTGAGTACCAAGAAAGCCCTGATTACCGGAATTACCGGCCAAGATGGCTCGTACCTGTCCGAGCTATTGCTCGACAAGGGTTACGAGGTTCACGGCTTGATCCGTCGCGCGTCGACCTTTAACACCGAGCGTATCGATCACCTCTACCTTGATCCGCACAGTTCTGATGCCCGACTGTTCCTTCACTACGGCGATTTGGCCGACGGCTCCGGCTTGGTGCGACTGCTGCACCAGCTCCAACCCGACGAGGTCTACCACCTGGGTGCTCAATCGCACGTGCGAGTGTCGTTCGACATGCCTGAGTACACCGGCGACGTGACCGGACTCGGAACGATCCGGTTGCTGGAAGCCCTCCGTGACGCAGAAGTCAATGCGCGGTTTTATCAGGCATCCTCGTCTGAGATGTTCGGTGCCACCCCGCCTCCGCAGAACGAGCTAACGCCATTCTGGCCGCGATCTCCTTACGGCGCGGCCAAGGTGTACTCGTACTGGATCGCCCGCAACTATCGCGAGGCGTACGGACTGTTCGCCGTGAACGGCATCCTCTTCAACCACGAGTCCCCTCGGCGCGGCGAGACTTTCGTGACGCGAAAAATTACGCGTGCGGTGGCTCGCATCGCGGCCGGGTTGCAAGACTCGTTGTACCTGGGAAACCTTGACGCTGTTCGCGACTGGGGTTACGCCCCGGAGTACGTAGATGCCATGTGGCGCATGTTGCAGTGCGATTCGGCCGACGACTACGTCGTGGCGACCGGCACCGCAAGCTCAGTTCGGGACTTCGTGGAGCTGACCTTTGCCGCAGCTGACCTGGACTGGGAGAAGTACGTCAAGTTCGACGAGCGCTACCTACGTCCGACCGAGGTGGATGCGCTAATCGGTGACGCGTCTAAGGCCAAGCAGGTCTTGGGCTGGGAAGCCAAAGTCTTCACACCAGAGTTGGCCCGCATCATGGTTGAGGCCGATCAGAAACTGCTAGCCGACGAGCTTTCTGGAGCCACAGCACACCGAACTCGCCAGACTCCTTAATGGGGAGCGATGCTGGCAAGTAGCCGGGGGGCTATTTAAGCCTCGATGCGACGATCGCGAGCTTTCGCATCGCGAGACCGAGGCGCACTCGTGATTTGCCGCGTTGGTTATAGCGGTCTAGTCACGATGAGTTAGGCCAGTTGGGTGCGATTTAGAGATTCGACAACCGTGTACCCCTTTCTGACTAAGACTGCCGTGGGGTGGGCTCGTCCTGGTCAACCTCGACTCTGACCATGGGAGATTCGGTGCGTCTTGGTAAGCACGCGGCCACCGATCCGGTGGAGCCGGTCCCAGCGGTCAGAGACGAGTGGGATGTTAAGCCGCCTGACGATTTGACCGTCGTTCCCGGCGGTTCCCGTTTCGGTGAACTGCTTGTAGACGAGCAACTGCTGATCCAGAGCCAGGTTGTGGAAGCGCTGGTTCAGCAAGGCCCAACGGGGAAAAGACTCGGCCAGTTGCTCGTCGAGTTGGGGGCGTTGGACGAACGCGACTTGGCGCGCACTCTGGCTAGGCAGCACGCCCTCGAATTCGTCGACCTCCGGCAGGCCAATCCCGACGGCGAAGCGACCCAGTTGTTGCCTGAGTCGGTCGCTCGTTCGTTGTGTGCCATTCCCATGACTGCTGATGAGTCGACGCTTGTGGTGGCGGTCGCAGACCCTGGGGCGGAAACAGCGGCAGAGCTCAGCAAGGCTGCAGGTCGACCCGTCATACTGCTCGTGGGCGCCACGTCGGAAATCATGCGGGCGATCGAGAGCAGCTATCGAGCAACGGCCGCCGTTAGCGCACAAGTCCAAGCGTTCGAAGCGCGAGACTCGCTACGGAAAGCTGCGGCCACAGCGCAGCGCGCGACTGCAAATGACGACGCCCCAGTAGTACAGGTCGTCAACCTCGCCATCACTCAGGGGTTGCGTGACCGTGCTTCCGATATTCATATCGAACCGCAGGACGATCGAATCCGCGTCCGGTACCGAATCGACGGAGCACTTCACGACGTGCTGTCGTTGCCTGCATCAATCGGGCCAGCTTTGGTTAGCAGGATAAAGATCATGGGGGCCATGAACATCGTCGAGCGGCGCAGGCCGCAGGACGGCCAGATCGCAATGGATCTCGATGGCCGTCCGGTAGATATCAGAGTCTCTACCACCGCAACCATCTGGGGCGAGAAGGTTGTGATGCGTCTGCTCGACAAGAG
>DATKIY010000020.1:0-17944 GCA_035543875.1 Actinomycetes bacterium
CCGAACTGCGAGGCCTGCGCAAACCCCACCGTCTTCTCCCACTCGACAACACCATCCCGCAGCTGCACATCCGACAACTGCCGAGGGTCGGCCGCCACCAAAGTGCCGGTGCAGCCGGGAGTATCCATCGAATATTCGAACATGTGTGCTATTTTGTCAGACCCCGCCGACAGTCCACCCGGTTCTCCACAAGGCCCATCGAAAATTTCCAGCCGAACTTCTCTGCGATTTTCGGCTAACAACTGACGTGTTGCCCGACTCGGCGCAGCCATGATGGGCAAATGTCAGAAACGTCGTCACGCGACGAGCCCCAGACGCGAACCGAGCACGACACGATGGGCGAGATCGAGGTGCCAATCGACGCCAAGTGGGGTGCCTCCACCCAACGGGCAGTGAACAACTTCCCGATCGGCGGTGGCCCGCTGCCGGCGGAGCTCATACACGCACTCGGGCACGTGAAGGCGGCTGCCGCACGTAGCAATGTCGACTCAGGCGTGCTCGAACAAGGGATGGGTGAAGCCATCGCCCTCGTCGCGGAAGCAGTGGCAGCCGGCACCTACGACGACCAGTTCCCCGTCGACATCTACCAAACTGGTTCGGGTACCTCGAGCAACACGAACGCGAACGAAGTCATCGCCGTGTTGGCCAGTGAGCGACTCGGCCACGCAATCCACCCCAATGATCACGTCAACGCATCGCAGTCGAGCAACGACGTTTTCCCTACCGCCATCCACGTCGCGGCCGCGACGACGATCACCCACCACCTGCGCCCAGCGCTCGAAGTCCTCGGCGCCGCGCTGGCGATGAAATCAGAAGAGTTCCAGGACTTCGTCAAACCAGGACGCACCCACTTAATGGACGCGGCACCGGTGACGCTCGGTTCGGAGTTCGCCGGATACGCGGGACAATTGTCGTTAGCTATTGAACGCGTCAACGACTCACTGCCGCGCTTGCTTGAGGTTCCACTCGGCGGGACCGCAGTTGGCACCGGACTTAATGCTCCGCCACGATTTGCCGCGGGGGCGATTGATCGATTGTCCGCCGACACGGGGTTGACGTTTCGGCGCGCTCGATTCCCATTTGAAGCCCAGTCCTCCCGCGACGCGGTCGTCGAAATGTCCGGGCAGCTGCGCACGATTTCCGTTTCGCTGACGAAGATCTGCAACGACCTTCGCTGGATGGGCTCAGGGCCGCACGCTGGGCTTGGCGAGATCCAGTTGCCCGCACTTCAACCCGGCTCAAGCATCATGCCTGGCAAGGTGAATCCCGTTGTTCCCGAAGCGGTCGTGCAAGTGTGTGCACGGGTCATCGGCAACGACGCCGCGTGCACCGCTGCGGCAATGACAAGCACGTTCGAACTAAACACCGCCATGCCACTGCTTGGCGCCACGCTCTTGGAATCCATCCGGCTCCTCAGCAATGCGTGTCGGCTGCTAGCGGAGAAAACAGTCACGAACATCACGGCCGATCGTGAAAAACTGAGGTCCAAGGCGGAGTCGTCACCCGCTATCGCTACTTCGCTGAATCCGCTCGTCGGCTACGACGCGGCATCACGCGTAGTCAAGCAAGCCTTAGCCAAGGGCACCACGATTCGACAAGCCGCTCAGTTTCTCGTCGATGACGGCCTGGTCACCTCAGAGCAACTCGACGAAGCTCTTGATGTCGACCGGCTCGCGCGAGGCGGCTAGCCGACAGTTGACGACGGCGTTTCGTACGCATCCGGACTAGGACGCGTCGTTCTCGCTGGGAGGTTGGTGCGGTGGCCTTGGCGTTCAAGCCAGCGCACGAGTTGGTTGTGGAGTTCGTCTGCTCCGACGATGGGTTGGTCGACGGTCCAGTCGGCTGGGTAGATCAGCAGGCCCTGGTCCTGCCAGCCACCGAGGCCGCCATGGCACCCGACTAGTCCTTCGAACGCCGCGACCTCTGACCGTTCCTCATCCCACATTGAGTTCAAATACAGGTCCGGCGCGTTTGAGAAATGCGCTGTGCGCCTGAAGTCGATAGCGGCTTGTGGCCCAAAACGCTCCAACGGATCCTCACCATCGACACTGCCTTCGTCCAGGTAGTTGACGCCGCTCGGCCCGATCGCGACGACACCGCGAGCCGCCGACATCACGACCAAGAACGACACTCCCTCGTGCGCGACCAACCCAGGGATGAGGTCAGGGTGGTCGTTGGTGAGATCTTCGAGGGTGACGCGCCCAGGCCGCTGCGCGAACCACACCGCGCCAAGGTTTCCGGAGCCGACGACCACCAACTCGGGCGTCTCGTCGGCGGTTGCGTCTTCCTGCTCCGCATCCGGGCCGAGCGACACCGTCCCATCGCGCATCTTGCCGCCAAGCGCGGTTCGAGTGATGGCAGAGCCAACACCCTTGTTGCGTGCGGCACTAGTGAGCAATGTGTTGAGTGGTCCATAGCTTTCGTCATCACCGACCTTGCGCACGGTTGGGTCACCACGCATGAGACGTCGCACTAGGTCCTCAAGCGGCTCGAAGCGCTGCGAAAAGACTTCGCCTTGGCTCTGACCGTGGTCGGAAACAAGGACAATCGAGTACGGCCGCGGAGCAAGTTTCGCCGCCATCTCAAGTTGCCCGACCACTCGGTCAAGCCCGGCCAACGTGGCCAAAGACTCGGGACGCGATACGCCAGCATGGTGAGCAACCTCGTCGTAGTCGAGATAGTCGACATAGATGCTCTTCGCGCCGCGCATCATTTGTTCGACAACCAAGCTCGTGTTCAGCTGTCTTTGCAACACGTTCGTCGCTGCTCGAAGTCCGACATAGCTCCACGGCCGGGGCACCCGTGGGCGCATATCTAACTTGATCTCACGGCGAGCCTGGTAGCGCTCCTTGAACATCTCGCCGATGGCAAGGAAGAAGAGCCGGAAGAAGCCGTACGGCGTCGTAAAGAAGGCCGCGAAGTCGCTGGCCTTGCCAGCGCCCTTCATGCCGTGACGACCCACACCCGCCATCGTCAGAAGCGCCAGCGGCGCGTCTCCCGTGAAGATGTTGGAGATGCTGACTCCGTCGTCGGCCAGCAAACCCTGGCCGGTCGACAACCGATCCTCAATCAACGCTGCATCAGGCGGGTGGTTGGCCACCATGAGTTTGCCGGTGTCTTTTTCCCACCAGCGAAACGCTGGGATGCCATCGTTGCTACCCAACAAGATGCCAGCCTGACTCACCGGTGTCGTTGTAGGGACCCGCACTCGCCAACCGGTCAGTGCATGCGAACCATCGCGCGCCCAGCGACAGATCGTTGGCAGGTTGCCTGACATCACGGCCCAGCGCATTAGCGGCTCGCTAACCCCGTCCAGCTGCACAAAGACGACACCAGGCTGGTCAGTAGGAGTCACGTTCTTGTGTCGACGACGCGCAAACTTCACCGCGCGACCGACAAACTCTTCATCTTGATTTACGCCTTGGGCCCAGTGAGAGACGGTCAGCACGAAGGACATCCACCACGACGTCACAAAGGCCGTCCAAAATCCCTGCATCTCGACACCGGGACTTAGGTCAAGCGCCACGTACACAACAACAGCTTCCAAGAACAACGCGATGAAGAAGATGCCGGCCCAACCCAGCAACAACGCCAACCGTCGCAGGACCGGGCGAATGATGGCGCCAACCAGCGCCATGAGCAGAACGGCGACAACGACGTCACCAAAACCGCCGACAGAAAGCCCGGGCAGCAACCACGCGGCCGCGGCAAACGCAGCGACACCTACGAGCAGCGAGATGAGCGTGGAAACTACCGCTCCGAGGATTCGACGACGTCCCGACGACAGCTCGGCTCCTTCGCGGACCGCAGACCGCGACTCCTCGGCATCCATGTACTTGACTCCTCAGTCGCCGTCTGGCGTCGGATCGATGGCCAGGCTCGACCCTACTGACAATCAGTGCGCCCATCTGCCTAAGGCAGGAACGCAACCCGCTCCCCGGGCGCCGTCACCAGAACCTCTACGTCCAGCCCCAGCTCGGCGACCGCAGCAGCGAACTCGTGCGGTGGGTCGTAGATACGCGACAGCGGCAACCGGTGCATGCCTGCAGGCGACAAAGTCCCCCAGTGAATGGGAACCGCGTACCGAGGTCTCAGCAGCTGCGCCGCGAGGGCGGCTCGCTTGGGGTTCAGATGCCCTGGGCCGAGGTTCGGTCCCCACCCCCATACCGGCAGTAGCGCAACATCCAGTTCACCGCGAGGCGCCAGCTCGCCCATCCCCTCGAACAAGTCGGTGTCGCCGGCGAAATAAACCAGCGCTGGACCAGCTTCGATGAGATAGCCGACTGCCAACGCTGTCGGCCCAAGCGGTTCGCGACGTCCGCTGTGGTCGGCGTAGGTGGCTGTGACGGTGACCGCGCCGTGCTTCACGATCTCACCAGGTTCTAGCTCGACGACCGTTCGAAGGCCTTTGGTACGAAGCCAGTCGCCGGCCCCCTTGGGCACAACGATGAGACAGTCCTTTGACATCAGCCTCAATGAGGGAAGGTCAAGGTGGTCGTGATGCATGTGCGATATGAGCACAACGTCCGCGTCGGTATAGCCGCGCAAGTCTGCAGCGCGCGGAACTCGTCGAAGGAATGATGCACCGCGTCGCAGCACCGGATCAGTGATGACACGCGTCCCCTCGACCTCAAGCAGCACCGTCGCGTGACCCAGGAAGGTCAGGTGCTCTGGTGCGGACACCTGCTCAGCGTGCCAGACGTCGCTCGATCGTCAGGAGACTAGGGCGTCAGGTCTTCAAGCATCTCAGTAACCAGTGCGGCGATCGGAGAGCGTTCGGATCGAGTCAACGTGACGTGCGCGAACAACGGGTGTCCCTTCAGCTTCTCAACCACAGCCACGACACCATCGTGACGCCCGACGCGAAGGTTGTCTCGCTGCGCGACGTCATGAGTCAGGACAACACGCGACCCCTGACCAATGCGAGAGAGAACGGTGAGCAGGACATTGCGCTCGAGTGATTGCGCCTCATCGACAATGACAAAGGCATCGTGCAACGAACGACCACGAATGTGCGTCAGTGGCAGCACCTCGAGCATTCCCCGGTCGACGATCTCCTCGACAACCTCCTGGGTCGTGATCGCAGAGAGTGTGTCGAAGACAGCTTGTCCCCACGGGTTCATCTTTTCTGACTCAGTGCCCGGGAGGTACCCCAGCTCTTGCCCTCCGACTGCAAACAGCGGGCGGAAAACAACGACCCGGCGGTGCTGACGACGTTCAAGGACAGCCTCTAGTCCGGCGCAAAGCGCGAGGGCTGATTTTCCGGTACCCGCCCGCCCCCCTAGTGAGATGATCCCGATGTCGGGGTCCAGAAGTAGATCGAGCGCCACGCGCTGTTCGGCACTGCGCCCATGCAAGCCGAAGGCTTCACGATCTCCTCTGACTAATCGCACTTGCTTTTCCGCCGTTACTCGCCCCAGGCCGGAGCCGCGCTCAGACAGCAGCACCAACCCCGTGTTGCACGGCAGGTCCCGAGCAGCGTCCAGATCAATGTGTTCGTCCTGGTAGAGCTGATCGAGGTCGTCAGCATCCAGCTCAACCTCGGCCATCCCCGTCCAACCAGATTCTGCTGCGAGCTCGGCTTGGTACTCCTCAGCCTTCAGCCCGACCGCCGACGCCTTCACGCGTAGTGGAAGGTCTTTCGAGACCAACGTGACGACCTGTCCAGCGTTGGCCAGGTTGCGAGCCACGGCCAAGATTCGACTGTCGTTGTCGGCTAGTCGAAACCCAGGAGGCAGCGACTCCGGATCGGTGTGGTTCAGCTCGACGCGCACGATCCCGCCGTTGTCGCCAATGGGCAGAGGTTCGTCAAGCCGACCAAATTTGACCCGCAAGTCGTCGAGCATGCGCAATGCAGAACGCGCGAAGTACCCAAGTTCTGGGTGAGAACGCTTGGCCTCCAGTTCGGTGATGACCACCACGGGGACGACGACTTCATGCTCGTCGAATCGAGACAACGCGGCGGGATCGCTCAGCAGGACAGATGTATCGAGCACAAAGGTCCGACGCACCACGGTTCATGGCCTCCAGAGAGGGCCGGCCGGGCGCCGACCCGTCCTCGCGACGGTACGACGCACTCCCGCCTCGACGGCGTCGCCACGCCGCGTGGTCATAGACTCGCAACGTTCCATAACCAGACGTTCCTGCGCGGAACATCGATCGGCGGCACGAAGGGGGTCCGGTGGCCGACTCGCTCGAGGACGGCCAACGACTGGTGTTCGTCGGAGGACTGCACCGCAGCGGCACTTCGTTGCTGGCCCAGTTGATCGCTGATCATCCGCAAGGCTCAGGTTTGTCTGACACGAAGGTGCCAGAGGATGAGGGACAGCACGTCCAAGATGTCTATCCGTCGGCGCGGACGTTTGGTGGATCCGGCAGGTTTGCTCGTGACCCCAAAGCACACTTGACGGAGTCATCCCCCCTTGCGGCTCCGGTCAATGCCGAACGGCTGCTCCGGGCATGGCGGCCGTACTGGGACAACTCAAAGCAGTACCTCGTGGAGAAGTCGCCACCCAACCTCATCATGGGTCGCTTTCTCCAGTCACTGTTTCCCGACGCCTTCTTC
Organism: Actinomycetes bacterium; assembly: GCA_035543875.1. Taxonomy (GTDB): domain Bacteria; phylum Actinomycetota; class Actinomycetes; order JAHEKZ01; family JAHEKZ01; genus DATKIY01. Next base: position 6,566 of record DATKIY010000020.1, read on the forward strand.
CTCTTCATCGTCCGTCACCCGGTCTCAGTCACGTTGGCCACAAGGAAATGGCGTGCCCGGATGCCGTTACCCCGCCTGATGAATCACTGGTTTGTTGCGCATGACACGGCCCGCGGTGATGTTCCGTTCCTACGTCAAGTTCACGTCGTCAGCTACGAATGGCTGATGACCGAGCCGCAGGAAACGTTGAAGGGAGTCGAGGTGTTCCTTGGCCTCGACCAAAGCATCGACTCATCCCTGATCAATCCTGGTCGCAGCAGTCCATACGCCGAGCAGTGGCAACACATGGTGGACGAAGGTGACCGAGGAGCGCGGGCATCGATCAAGCGGTTCGCAAGTGCTGCCGAGCGCTACGGGTACTCAATGGAAGATCTAGCTGACGCCCCGCGCAACCCGCTCGCCCACTCCAGCTAGCGCTAGCCGCCAAACCGTCGGTTTCGTTGGGCGAAGGACCGTAGGGCACGCAAGAAGTCGACCCGTCGAAAGTCGGGCCAGTAGGCCTCGCAGAAGTAGTACTCGCTATGCGCGCTCTGCCAGAGCATGAAACCAGACAGCCGCTGTTCGCCTGACGTTCGAATCACCAGCTCCGGATCAGGCTGGCCTTTTGTGTACAGATGTTCAGAGATGTGCTCGACATCGAGCACTTGCGCGAGTTCTTCGATTGACGTTCCGCGCTGTGCTTGGTCGGCCAGCAACGAGCGGACAGCATCGGTAATTTCTCGTCGCCCGCCGTAACCCACGGCCACGTTGACCATGAGTCCTTCGACACCACTGGTTGCTGCAGCTGCTTCCTTCAGCACGTTGGCAGTCGCTTCTGGCAACAGGTCGAGCGCACCGACCGGGTGTACGCGCCAACGTCCTTCGGCAGCCAAGTCGGTGACCACGTTTTCGATGATGCGAAGCAACGGATCGAGTTCGCCCGCTGGCCGATTGAGGTTGTCGGTAGACAACAACCACAACGTCACGAGTTCAACGCCGGTCTCGTCGCACCAACTGAGCAGTTCAACAATCTTGTCCGCACCAGCCTGGTGTCCGCCGCTTGCCGACGTGCCTACGGCCTTAGCCCACCTGCGGTTTCCGTCGAGGATGACCCCGACATGATGCGGGATCGGCGCGTCTGCGAGCGAAGCCAACAGGCGACGCTCGTACACCTGGTACGCAAGGTCGCGCACTCCCACCCCGATGGCTCCCCTCTGCTGGAACGTCCAGGGCGCACCCTACCGCCGCGTCGAGGGGGAGTTCGCGTCCTTGGTCGCGTCGGGGTTTCGGGGTTAGCTGTTTGGTCCGGCAGCCCTGACGCGCTCGACCTCTGTCATCGCGTTGCGCAGGTCGGCGAGCCAGTCACCGGTGTGCTGGCCAACAAGACGTACACACCACGCCAGCGCATCTGCCCGGGAGCGGGCAACGCCGGCAGCGACGAGGGTGTCCAGTACGTGCCGCTCAGGCTGTCTGAGGCGCGTCATAACCGGGGCGGCCAAGTGCGTGAACATGATCGGCTCGCCACCCACGTCAACTCCCCAGGCGACCTTTCGATCAGTGCGACGCTCAATCTCGCTGGCGATCTCGATCCGCTGCTCGCGCGTCCGCTCCCTAAAGCCGGTCGCCAGCCCCCTGCGAGCAGCTGCGAGCTCCGCGTCATCGGCGTCGTCGCCACCGTCCGGTGCCGCCAGCGTGCCGATCACAGTGATCTCTTCGCGGTCGACGATCACTCGCAGGGCGCCCTCGAACCAGTCGCTTGGGATCCGGCCGGTCAACCAGCCGCGCAGTTCTGCCTCTTCCTGGGTCGGGTCTGGCCGACTGTCTTCGCTCATGTAATGATGATTACATACTTACAAGCAACGCGCTACCCCGCCTTACGGACCGGGACCACCGTCACGGGTCCACGAGCATGCGCAACCACGTACTCGGAGGTTCCGCCGAGGAGTGCCTTGGCCAACCCCTTCCCGCGAGCGCCGATCACCACCACTGCAGCAACCTCGCTGGCAGCAACCAGAGCGTCGCGCGCCGATGCATGAACAGGCACCGCAATCACCTCGACCGCGGGCTCGCCTTCAAGCGCGCCTCGGGTGGCCGTGAGGATGCGCTCGCGGACGGCGTCGGCAAATTCGTCCTGGCTCGGTACGTAGCCGGGCTCGAACGTTGCCGGTCGCGGAGCCGTCGTCATTGACCACGCTCTGACGACAGCCAACGGGCGGCCGCGACGAACCGCCTCTTCGCCAGCCCAGCGGATTGCGTGGGCAGCCTCCGGCGACCCATCGTCTCCCACGACAACCAAACCAACGAGTGAGTCGAGGTCCAATGCACGGCTCGCGCCACGGTCCAGGTCTCGGCTCATGTCGTTACTCTGCCTCACGCTTCAGCGCTTGGCGCAGTTTTTCGACGTCCGACGTTGGTGCTTGACAGGTGAAGTGCCGACACACGTACGCGGTGGGTGAGCCGCCTACTGACGGTCGGTCGGTGAGCAGGCCCACCGGGCTAGGAGTACTGCCATCGTCAACGGCGATCACTACTCCTGGTGCCGTGCACGCCAGCGCGGCCAGATGGAGGAGCTGTCGCGACTCACCAGCTGGGCCGACGATCGCCACCTCCCGCGGCCCATCGATCTGCGCCTCGGTGACGGCCAACCACCAACCAGCAAACCGGGGGGACGCTACCTGCAGCTTTGCGGTCGACGCCAGCAGAGCCTCCGCCGCATCGCGATACGTGGCTTCGCCCGAAAGAGCAGCGAATGAAAGCAACGCGCCAGCGGCAGCGGCCTGACCCGATGGAGTTGCGTTGTCGCCCGGATCCTGAGGTCGGCGCACTAGACGCTCAGCATGATGTCCGGTGTCGTACAGTCCACCGCGGCTGTCGGCAAAGTCAGCAAGGACGACGTCCAGCAGCGTACGGACGGTCTGATACCAGGTCGACTCTCCGGTCACCGCGTACAAGGCGAGCAACCCCTCGCAGACATTCGCGTAGTCCTCGAGGACACCATCCGGAGTTCCGACTTCGCCGTCGCGCGAAACTCGTCGCAGCCGACCGTCCACGAGGTGCAGGTCGACCAGCAGCGTCGCAGCCGTTCGCGCGGCGTCGATCAGATCGGTCCGATCGCACAGCGCGCCGGTCTCGGCAAGCGCCGCGATAGCCAACCCGTTCCACGAAGCAACAATCTTGTCGTCGCGCGCGGGTCGTACGCGCTGTGCGCGGGTGGCGAGCAACTCGCCCTTGATCTTGGCGAACCGCTCTAGGTCGTCCGGCTCGCTCAGTCGCTGCAGGGTCGACGAACCCGCTTCGAATGTGCCTTCTTCAGTCACGCTGAAGACATCTGCCGCCCACGCGCCGTCCTCGGAGCCGAGCGCCGAAGCCAACTCCTTTCGATTCCAAACGTAGAAGCGGCCCTCCTCGCCTTCTGAGTCCGCATCGAGCGCGGAAGCAAACCCGCCTTCGACGGTTCGCAGCTCACGAAGCAGGAAATCGCACGTCTCTTCCGCTATTCGGCGACCGAGTGGTCGCCCGCTGCTCTTCCACAAATGAAGAGCGACGCGGGCAAGCAGCGCGTTGTCGTACAGCATCTTCTCGAAGTGTGGAACCACCCAGTCCGCGTCCACGCTGTACCTCGCGAAGCCGCCACCTAGTTGGTCGTACATCCCACCGTTTGCCATCGCACGCATCGTGCCTTCGGCCATGAGCAGCGCGTCAGACGAACCAGTCCGCGCGTTATGGCGAAGTAGAAACTCCAACACCATCGACGGTGGGAACTTGGGTGCAACGCCAAATCCTCCGCGCGCGTAGTCGTACTGCCTCATCAGCGTGTTTAGAGCGTCAGCCACCTGTTCCGCGCCGGGTGGCGACTCCTGTCCGATCGCCACATCGTCACGCATCGCGTCAAGCCGCTCCACCACTACGCTCGCCTGGCTGACAACCTCTGTGCGCCTCTCACGCCAGGCTTCGTTGATGGCCGTGAGTACGTCGGTAAATGCAGGGCTGCCTTGCCTGCGCTGTTTCGGGTAGTACGTCCCTGCGAAGAACGGCGCTCCATCGGGCGTCATGAACACAGTCATCGGCCAACCACCGTGACCAGTCATTGCTGTTACGGCGTCCATGTAGATCGCATCGACGTCCGGGCGTTCCTCCCGGTCCACCTTGATACTCACAAAGTTTGCATTCAGCTGCTTGGCCGTAGCGTCATCCTCGAACGACTCGTGCGCCATGACGTGACACCAGTGGCATGCTGCATAACCGACCGACAGCAGTACTGGAACGTCCCTCCGCCTGGCTTCCGCGAAAGCCTCATCGCCCCAGGCGTACCAATCGACGGGATTGTGTTGGTGCTGCAAGAGATAGGGACTGGTCGCTCCAGCCAAGCGATTGCTCATGACCACATCATGCTCTGACGGCGTTCGCTGCCCACCCCGGTTTCCCGCGGGGGGATGGACCAGTTGATCTCAGAGCCGCAGGACTTTGCGAGCCAATGGTTCACCTGTGAGAACGTCCGTGCCTCATGGGACTGGCGTCGATACTCGCCCCGAGCAGCGAGGTGTGGGTCCCTGACCACAGGGTGTCTGGGGTCAATCAGCCGCTGCTTGCCCTGAACCTCTCCACCCTACGAGAACAACATCACCGGCGGGCCTAGCCGCTCGCTGACGAGACGGATCACGGCAGCAGTGAAGGGCTTGGTCCGCTGGGGAGTGATCTTGACGCTCATCTCAGCCCTTGGCACATGGTCTGGCCCGACCCGCCCGATGCAGAGTCACAGACAAGCGGATGGCGGACGGCGAATGCCGAGTGTTCTGGCCCGGCTGCTCCCGCCAATGACTCGGCCTGCGTTCTCGTCCGCCTGAGCGATGTGGGGAGGTCGGGTTACCTACTCTTTAGTACGACCGTCAACGAGCCGCGGACGAAGTACACAGTGCAGGACGGCACGCCGTCGGCACCCCAGACGCGCGCTTGCATAATGCCCCCTTCCCGGATCTTGCCGGGCCCGTCGAGGATTCCCTTCACCCGGTGCAGGCTGTCGCCATCCTCGATGGCTCGGTACTCGCGTCGAAGACAGTTGTTCTCCTTGTTGTCACCGACTCCCGCGTTCGCAGGCATCGGCGTGGCTGCGAGCAACCCCGCTACCATCACGACAGTCAGAGCCCTGAGCCTCAATCGTGTCTGCTGCGCCACAAGTTCTCCCATCCGATGCGCTCATCATCTGATGTTGCTTCATCGGCGCTGCGCAGGGCGCACTTGACCTGAGGGCGGGTGGACCGATAGCCGCCGTAGCGGCGAAGGTATCTGTGGGGAGGTGCCTGCGCGGTGGCGTGGCTGGGCGGCTTCGTTCTCTTTGAGTTGCGCCAGATGCGTCTCCGCGTCGAATGGCGCGCCTCCTCACTCAGGCGACGACGGACCGCGGCTTCCACCAACGTCGCGTCAATCGCCTTGTTCACCTCAGTCCAGTGGACTTCCGATGACACCGCCAAGGCGGTACTTTCCTCTGCGCCCAGCCCGTCGCGGCCGTCCGTTAGGTTCCCCGGGTCGCTGGATTTCAGCCCGTCTTCGTCATCGCGCGTTCCCGACATGAAGGTCCCAGCGCTGGCCATTCCGTTCTGATACGCAAACGTTCCGCACATCGTGGAAAGAATGAAAGGCGGTGTTTTGGCGGAGGACGACGTTGGTTAAACATTTGGCAGCCGCTGGAGGAAACGGAACGCTAGTTGTCCCAGTCGTAACCGCGATGGCGTTGCCCGCGAGGGGTAACGGAAGAGTCTGCTTCCGAACCCCAGACCTGCCATCCCGGCCGCGGGTAACGGGCGAACATCTCAAGATAAGGACCAGGCGAGCACGCCTCAATAAGCTCGTACTGCTCGTCAGGCTTGCGCGAATGTTCGCGCTTACGGGTTTCAATCATGTTCACCTGGCGACGCCCCGGCGCGAGGGTGCGCATTGAGCCGCGCACTCCGAACAAGATCGGTTCAGTGACGTTGCGGAAGTAGAAGCCGACACCGCGACCGTCTGGCCCGCCGTCTTTGCGTCGCTTTGCCCAGACCAGATTGCTGACGTACCGGAATCCCCACGCTTGCATGACCCGAAGCCCCTCGGGGAGCAGCGCATTCGGAACCCAGAGGTAAAGGTGCGCGGCATCGGCAGTCGCGCCTTCGACCGGCAGTCGACAGATGTCGTCGACAGTCATGGTGTCGTAACGATCAAGGCGGCGGTGCTCTGGTGCAACCTTGCCCGTGCGGTTCTGGAAACGCCACGGTGGATCGGCCAAGATCGTCTTAAACCCGCCCTTGACGACAGGGAGAGCGGGAATCTCACCAACCGCCGAAACGTCGGCACGTAGCGGTTTTGCGGACCCGCCAGCCCGAGGGGAGCGCCGCGACTTGGCTCGCTGACTGCTCCGCGCGATGGGCTCGGCGGTCATGATGGCTCCTACGGTGGCGGGGGCGGGGGGGTCGTGAACTCGAGTTGCGTCCCCTACGGTGCACGACCCTACCGACAGTTTGCGGTTTCCAAGGTGACCGGTGCCCGCGCGGTCACGACCCTGATCGGTCACAAGTCGGATCGGCGAGCACCATCAGTGTGGTGATCGGTCGAGAATGTCGTAGCCCCGCTTCATCAAGGCCAGCCACTGAGGTTCAGCCTCCGACCATGACCGATAAGTGTTCCGCCAGCTGGCCCTGAACTCGTCAGCCTCATCGAACATCAGGTCTGCCTCGATCAACACGTCCCGGTCTTCAATACGAGCAGGTTCGATACCAATGAGCAGCAAGGGACACTCCCCTCCGCCACCGAGCCCCACGCGAGGCAGCAGTTTGTCCCAGTGGGTTGAAGCCTTACCGTACTTGGAGGTTCGGCTTTCATCGTTGAGAAGCGTGCGTTCCAGCAAGCGCTGCAAGGTTGCTCCGCGAGTCACAATGACGCCGACAGCGAGGGCGCCCTCCCGGTGTAAGGCTTGATAGTTCAACAGGTCGCGGTCGTAGAACGGATCTTTGTTGTTCCATTCCATTTCAACGGCGACACCTGGATACGGCTTGTCCTTGCTGCCAGTGGAGAACATGTCGATCTCATGTCCACGCACTGCGCTAATGACCTCACCGTCAATAGTTTTACCAATCTCAATGTTCTTCTTCCCCCAGCCACGTTCAGCCAACGAGTCGTCGAATCGACGCACGAAAACGGTACGTCCACCACCGCCTGCCCGAAGCTCCTGGAGATGGATCGTGAATTGCGAAAGGGCCGACATCAGATCGTCGAACTGCTTTGAGAACGCATGTCGCAAAATGATGTCGGCGTAACGAGTTACGCCGTACGTATAGCCAGCCGGTAGATCGTCGATGGTGGCGGGTAACACCGCACCGGCCGGCTCGGTGGCAGCCAGTTGGTCGATCGATACCTCAGGAGTTGCGACTTCGAAGTCAAACACGGGCGTTGCGCTATGCCGACGGCTGCTCGACGAGTTGAGCCAGGTAGAGCGCCTCACCGAGTGTCGCAAGCAGTTCCAGCTGAGTCTCGAGGTAGTCGATGTGGTGCTCTTCGTCGGCAAGAATCGCCTCGAACAAAGCAGCACTGGTGATGTCCCCAACGTTTCGCATGTAGGCGGCGCCTTCGCAAAGCCGTTTCACTGCGTCTTGTTCGATGGTCATGTCTGACCTGAACTGCTCGGGAACCGTGGTGCCAATGCTTAGCGGGGAAAGCCGTTGGTAGTTCGGCAGGCCTTCAACGAACAAGATCCGGTCCGTCAGCAGTTCGGCGTGCTTCATCTCATCGATCGACTCTGACCTCGTATATGCCGCGAGCTTGGGGTATCCCCAGTTCTCTTGCATCTTTGCGTGCAGGAAGTACTGGTTGATCGCGGTCAGCTCTGCGGTCAGTTGTTCGTTGAGGAACTCGATGACCTTGGCATCACCTTGCACTGTCGCTTCCTCCATCAATCTGATCCGTGGAGCGCCGTTACTGCACCCTCACGATGCTGCCACCATGGCGGTTCCGGCTAGCTCGCGGGTGATGCCAGCGGCTGCTAAGCGGTCACAGATGCGGTCGACGCAGCTCCCGCACCCGGTCCCCGCGTTGCAGGCACGCCCGACCTCGGCAGGGGTTTTGGCTCCGGCCGTGATCACATGCTCAAGCTCGGCTTCGGTCACGGCGTGGCAGATGCAGGCGTACACGGGCGGGTCCTGACTTCTCACAGATTACTGCCGGCGGGGAACAAGTAAGGCGAGCCTTACCTTAGCCGATGCCTGATTTCGGCTCCAAATCCAGGCCGAGCTCTTGGGCGGCCCAGCCTCCCGCACCGGTTCACCCACTGCCTGAAACCGCCGATGAACAGCAGGACGTGTCCACACCGGTCCCGCCGCTAGATCATCACGTCCAGACTCGGGGTTTCGACCTTTATGCCAGCACCTCTCACGTCGCTTCGGCGCCAGGCGTGGCTGGCGTTTGTCTTGGGGTGCGTGGGCGTCATCGCGTTCTACTACGCGCTCCCGTCGCTGGGAGCGTGGCCTTGGGGTCTCGGTCAACCTCAGCGTCCGACAGCTTCAACACGATGACATCGTCGATCATGTGAGTTGGGCGCTGCGTGAGTCTGGCGTCGCCCCGACCAGCGTGGTCTTGGAGATCACCGAGACGGTGCTGCTGCCAGATGAGGGAGTCACCCTTGAACGACTGAATGACCTGGCCGCGCTCGGTGTGCGACTTTTCATTGATGACTTCGGGACTGGCTACTCATCATTGAGCTATCTCCAGCAACTTCCCGTACACGGCATCAAACTTGCACGCGAGTTTGTGTCAACGTTGGGTCGCGGGCCTTTAATCGATCCATCTAACCCCCTGCTCGCCTCAGCTGCGTCCGCCACCGGCCTTGTCAGGACCATCAGGACACTCGCTACGACGTTGGGGTTGTCGTCCATCATCGCGGAAGGCGTGGAAACCGCCGAGCAGCGCGACGCGTTGCTTGAGCTTGGCTACCGACTTGGTCAGGGATTCTTGATGGCGCGACCCATGCCAGCAGAGGCCATGCGAACGCAACTTGGCGAACAGGCAGCATCAGCTCTCGGGACTTCCGTCAGCTGAGGGAGGCTCGTCGTTCGTCTCCGCAGGCGGATCGAACGTCGGCGGCACCTTATTGATGTGGGTAAGCATTGATCGAATCAAGAAGAATGTGGCTATCGCCAATGCGACGACAATCAAAAACGCCACGAGCCCTGGCCCAAAGTCATCGTTCGTCGCGTCTTCGGTGTTCTCGACCAGTCGGTGCAACGTCACGACGGTGTCCAAAGCGGCACTTATCACGGGCCACATCCTGCCACTGCCACAAACGCCTTCACGGGTCGGCTTGCTACCGGAGCCCGGCGAACAAGTCGTCCTCTGGTAGTGAAGTGGCGATGTGCGAGTGAGCCAGTTGGAAGTCTTCAGTCGGCCAGGCCCGTTGCTGGACTTCCAGGGGAACGCTGAACCAAAACCCATCAGCGTCGACCTGAGTTGCATGCGCTCTCAGCGCATCATCTCGCACCGAGAAATACTCGCCGCAGGGAACCAACGTTGTGACGCGCCCCTCGTCCTCGGGCCGATCCACCCACTCGTCCAGCCACTCCTTGAATGGTGACTTGAAGCCTGCGGCTTCTGTCGCTTCGTGCAACACGATGAACCGCTCTTTGTGGAAACCAAGTTGGTAGTACAACTTGCTCGGCTGCCACGGCTCGCCATCACCAACAAACTCGTCGGCCGATCCCGTCGCCTCATATGCCCGCATTGAGACGAGGTGACACATGATGTGGTCGGGGTGCGGGTAGCCGCCGTTCTCGTCGTATGTGGTCACCACATGCGGCCGGAACGAACGCATCAGGCGCACCAGCGGCGCGGCAGCCAGGTCGATCGGTTGACGAGCGAAGCAGTCATCAGGCAGCTGATCTACGTCGGCGAGCTTGTAGTCCTCCAGGTAACCGGAGTCCACGAAACCGAGCCACTCCTGCTGGACGCCCAAGATTTCGCGGGCTCGATCCATCTCAGCGCGTCGAACTGCTGGGAGGTTGGCGAGAATCTGCGGATCGTCCGCAAGTTTCGGGTTCAAGATCTCGCCACGTTCACCTCCGGTACAGGTGACGACCATGACCTCGACGCCCTCAGCGACGTAGCGCGCCATGCTCGCGGCACCCTTGCTCGACTCGTCGTCGGGGTGCGCGTGAACGGCCATCAGCCGAAGGGGTTCGCGGGAGGGTGGCACGGCGGTCACCCTAAGGGGGGCGGACAATGGCCGCGTGACCGCATCCCCGACGCCAGCGTCAGCCGCCACGCCTCCGCAGCGGGAACTTATGCGCGAACGCTATGGCTCTCAGCGACCGTCTCTGCTGTTGACCGCGGTCGTGGGCACTGTCGTTGTGCTGTTCCTGGGGTGGGTGGTTTGGGCGGCCGCCGGACAGGCCGATCAACCCGTACGTTGGCGCACCACCGGCTACAGCGAGCCCAGCGACACCTCTGTCGTCGTCGAGTTCGACGTGTTCAAGCCAGCTGAGGCAAACGTGTCGTGTGTGGTGCGAGCATTAGACGTCAGCAAGACGGAAGTAGGTCGGGCCACGGTGCCGGTCGTGTCGGACCAGCCCGACGTCCACATCGTCTACGATCTTTCGGTTACAAGCCGTCCGACTGCGGCTGAGGTATCCGAGTGCCAGCTAGACCCAGCCACTTCCCAAGGAGCGACCCAACCATGACCACGTGGCTCACCCAAGAGGCGTACGAACGTCTGACTGCCGAGTTCGAGCAGCTCTCGACCGACGGACGCACCGAGGTGGTCAACAAGATTGCCGCGGCTCGCGAAGAAGGCGACCTCAAGGAGAACGGTGGCTACCACGCTGCGCGCGAGGAGCAAGGCAAGCTTGAGGCGCGAATCAAACAGCTCCGCCACCTGCTAGAAAACGCTCAGGTCGGCCAGCCGCCAGCGGCCGACGGGACCGTTCAGGTTGGTCACGCAGTCGGAGTCACCTTTGTGGGCGGTGCGCTCGATGGCGAAAACGAGACGTTCCTGCTGGGGTCACGTGAACAGGCTGGCGACCATGACATCGACGTCTACTCACCCCAGTCGCCGCTCGGCGGCGCGGTTCTCGGTGAAAAAATCGGCACCGAAGTTGGCTACACACTGCCTAATGGCAAGCAGCTCACGGTGCGCGTCAACACGTCCGAGCCGTTTAACGCGCGGTAGCCAACCGGTAGCGGCGCACGGACAACGGAACGAACACAACCAAGATCCCCAGCGTCCACAACACCGAGAACAGAATCGGATGCTGCTCTGGTATCGCGTCTCCGACATACGGGTTGGGGTTGCCAAATAGTTCACGCGCGGCGGATACCACGGAGCTCACCGGATTCCAGATGGCGATGGTCTGCAACCAAGTGGGCATTCCCTGCAACGGGACGAAT
>DATKIY010000021.1:0-13024 GCA_035543875.1 Actinomycetes bacterium
CGCATCGCGAAGGCGACCTCGTGAATGCCACGGGCGAAGCAGGTCCCATCACGGGGTCCCTCACCGTCAATCACTGACCAAGATTCGTCATTTGACTAATAGCCGCCTGGTCTCGCGGCCATCAAACTCCGGCTGACAGGAGAGGAACGGGCCAGAAACGAGGAAGGCTGATGAAATCTTCGCGGCGCAAAAACCTGTTGGCAATCCCAGTGCTGTCGCTGCTTTTGATTGCGACCTATGCGACCAACGCCTTTGGGACCCCATCAAGTACGAACGCAGTTTCGACACTGCTCAACCAATCGGCATTCGACCAGCGTGTTCAGATCAACACCGATTCAGACAAGCTCATGTTGAAAGCCTTGAACGGCATGGACGTGGCCAATGTGCAGACGGTCGCGCAACCGGGCTGGACGTCCGGCTGGCATCGTCACGCCGGGCCCGCGATTGTCGCGATCAAGTCAGGTTCCCTCACCTTCTACTTACCTGACTGCTCAAGCTTTACCGTCACGGCAGGGCACGGCTATGTAGAGACTCCCGGAGTCCCGATCCTCGCGCGGAACGAAAGCGGCGGCGTCACGGAGTGGTACACAACCCACCTGATTCCGCACGGTGCGCTCACCCGGCTGGACGAACCAGACTCGCTCTGCGGTTTGAACTAGTCACACGAGCAGATCCTGCGGTTGCCGTGGTCGCGTGCGCGTTTCACCCGTCAGTCTGGCGAAGGAAACACGCGCGCGACCGCCGCTGTTCGGTTGTTTACGTCGAGGCGCTCGAAGATGTTTTCCAGGTGCTTGCGAACAGTCGAAACAGAGACGACGAGCTGGGTGGCAATGTCACGGTTGGTATGCCCTTGGGCGACAAGTTGCAACAGCTGCATCTGACGAGCTGTTAGATGCAGCTGCCTCGACTGGGCTGATGAACGTTGGCGACAGACTTCGTTCAATGGAGCGCGGAGCAGCGCTAGTACCAGCCGGTCGCGATCGTCAAAGTCGGAACCCCTCCCTCTCCAGAACAGCAGCCGGCGAGTACGCGTGCCGGGCGCACTCAAGCACATCATGACTTCGCGCTCAGCGTCCTCGTGCTTGAGGTAGTCGTTGTACATCGCGGAACGGTGGTACTCACGTTGGCTGTAGAAATCGCTGATGCTCGTGATAGAGCGTTCATCTCCCGTGAGGGATGGCCAACAGCATGAGAGGTCGCTCCAGTAGTACTTCCAAAAGACGTTTCCTTCGTCCTGCTCGGCATATGTGTCCGTATGTGGAAACACCCGGAGTTCGTACGTCCTTTGGAGGTAAGGATCGAAGTCGAAGTACGAGATGCTGTCACACTCGATGAGGCCAAATGCCGACTCAAGAACAAGGTCAGGCAAAACGTCGGGGGTTGAAGCTGCGCGGGCGTCCTCAACTAACTCAAGCAGCCGCCGCGCATCCGAATCGGTCAGCGACGTGGTCATGGCATCACCCCTAGCCGACACGGCGGAGCGTACTCGGCGACAGCGTGGGAAACCAGATCAAAGCACGATGCCTGTCACGCCGCACGACAGCGGTAGCGAGCAGACAGCAGAGCGTGATCGCCTCGATCGCACTAGGGTCACAACCGAGCCAAAAACCACACCGTGATACTGGCGACCGCCGAGAATGAGGCAACAGTGAACAAATCGATGCTCGCTGAGCTGAGCGACGCAGAACGCCTATTGGTAACCGAAACCGATCCGAACGAACTGGCCGCTCTCGATGAAGACCAGGTGGACGCACTTCACCATCGCATCCGAAGGGCGCGCAACAAGTACGTCGGGCTCTACCGACGCGAGGCAAGCGCCCGCGTTCGTACGAAAGGTGGTCGCGGCAAAGCCCGCCCAGCCAACCGGCGGAATGCCATCAAAGCTGAAGTATTTGAAGACGCACTCTCGCGCGTGAGCCGTCGCCTCGGAGTCCTAGCCAAGCAAGCAGCCGCCGACCTTCGCGCGGAACGCATTGAATCCGCCCGAGCGAGCAAAGCAGCGTCATCGTCGGGGCGGGTCAAACCCAAGTCTTCGAAGAAACCACGTGCAAAGCACTCCCAGACCAGCAAACCTCGTGGTGACCGCTCACTTCGCTCGCCGCGAACTGAGAAGAACCGCGGCGGAACGCTCGCCTCAGGTGCGCGGCGGCAGGCGAAGCGAGACAACCGGTAGGGCTATGCGTTCAGCGCGTCACTGATTGCCACGATGGCGGCCGCTTCTGCTTCGTCGCCGCCTTTGGCTGAGTCTGAGACAGCGTGTGCCAGGGCCAGAACGAACGCGCGGTAAGCCTCAACCTCGTCCGCGGCTTTCTCGTCGAGCAGCGCAATTGACTGCTTGAGCGCCGTCGTGGTCCCTTCGCGTACCTCGTCCGGTGAACTTGAGACTTTCCAGCCAGAACCGTGCACTGCGGCAAGCTCGCGCACCAGCTGACTCGACGACTCGGCATGCGAGTGTGCCATGAACTTTGCGAGCGCCGTCGACTCCTTAAAGGTGCTCGTGAAGCCTCGCTCGCTGAGAGCGACGAGCAGCCCCGCGCCAGTTGCACCTCGGTGCAACTCGTCCCACTGTTCCTCCGTGAAATCTGCCTTACCCGCCATCAGTTCGTCCGTTCCTTTGGGTTTAGTCCTTGGGGTCCGTGGCGACAGCCATCGCCTCGACGTGCCTGACCCTATGTGGCCGCTGACGCAGCGCCAGCCGCTCCTTGACTATTCAAGCATCCCGGACTAGGTTGCTTGAACGCTCAAGATTACCCATGAGGATCCATCCAGAAGAGGTTGACGATGCGTGCCTTGAACATTCCAGCCGCCGGAGAATCACCGATCCTGTCCGAGGTACCCACGCCAGAAGTGTCGCCCGGAAAGGTGCTCATCAAGGTGAAGGCCGCGAGCCTGAACCCCATCGACACGGCCATTGCCGCGGGGATGCTGGCGCAGATGATGCCGCACGAGTACCCGCTGGTCTTGGGCCGTGACGCTGCCGGAGTTGTTGAAGCGGTCGGCGAAGGAGTCGGGCACGTCGCCGTGGGCGATGCGGTCATCGGCCACGAACTGCTTGTCCCTCCTGTCCAGGCTGGGACGATTGCCGAGTACGCGCTGCTACCCGCAGAGACTGTCACTCACAAACCTGCTGGCTTGGATTTCACTGCCGCTGCTGCGCTCCCCCTCGCCTCGGCGGCTGCAGCCGTTGCAATCGACGCGGTAGACCCGCAGCCCGGATCAACTGTGTTGGTCAACGGCGCTTCAGGTGGCGTTGGTTCGTATGCGGTTCAGTTGTTGAAAGCTCGCGGCGTCACAGTCATCGCAACAGGACGGCCGGAAGACTCCGAGCGACTCATCCGACTCGGGGCGGAACACGTCATCGACTACACAGCTGGCGACGTTGCCGACAAGGTGCGCACCATCTACCCAAACGGCGGAGACGCACTCATCGACCTCGCCAGCTACACCCCGGACTCACTCCCTCTTGCGGCGCTTCGCAAGGGTGCAAAGGTTGCGTCAACCAACAGCGCCGCTGACCCAGACACGTTGTCCGCGCAAGGTTTTTCTGGCGCCAACATCATGGGACATGCCCTGCGCGAGGTTATCGCCCCGCTTGCAGCACAAGCCGCATCAGGGGATCTCACGATCGACGTGCAACAGGTCTACGCCTTCGACGACGCCGAATCCGGCTTTGCCGAACTCAGCAAGGGGCACACAGCCGGGAAACTGGTCATCCAAATCTAGGACCCCGCGCTGGCTGGCTCAGTCTGAGCTCGGCAGTGGAACTGCAGCATCATCGGCCAGCATTTCCTCGATGTTGTGCGTCTTGCGCAACGTCACTTCGGGCAGGAACCAGGCCAAGACAAATCCCACGGCCATGATCGGTACCGCCATCAAGAACGTGAAGTCGATCGCCCGCGCAAACGCATCCAGCACATCAGCCTGCAAAGCCGCTGGGAGCGCGTGGATGGCTTGCATCGAGTGAGTTGGGTCGCCGCCAGTACTTGCCCCGGCCGGCATGACGTCTTTCAGCTCGGTTGTCAGTCGAGCCGTCCACAGTGCGCCGAAGATGGCAGTACCGAACGAGCCGCCAATGGACCGGAAGAAGGTTGACGCGCTGGTCGCTGCACCGATGTCGCGTGCGTCGACGGCGTTCTGCACCGCCAGGATCAGCACCTGCATCACGTTGCCCAGTCCGGCGCCGAGAATGACCATCGCAACGGCAATCTCCCAATACGGTGAGTCGCCGCCGAGCCGAGAGAGCATGAACAACCCGATAGTGGCCAAGCCAGTACCGATGATCGGGAAGATTTTGTAGCGCCCGGTGCGAGCAATCAGCCGACCACTCAGAATCGATGTGACGATGACGCCGCCCATGAGGGGCAGCAGCTGCAGACCGGACTGCGTAGGCGTAGAACCATTCACTACCTGCAAATAGATAGACAGGTAGACGATGGCCCCGAACATCGCAAAGCCAACGACGAACCCGATGGCCGCCGTGACGCTGAAGACTCGGTTGCGGAACAGACTCATAGAAACGATCGGCTCGGGGGCCCTTCGTTCATGCATGACGAACCAGAAGAGCGCCGCGACGCCAAGAGCGACAAGTCCAAGAATCTGGCCGGAGCCCCAGCGGTACTGCTGGCCACCCCACACCGAAGCCATCAACAAGCTGGTGACTCCGACGACCAGCAGGACAGCACCTGTCCAGTCGATGATGTGCTTCTCGCGGTGACGCGGCAGATGGAGAACGGCACCGAGGACGAGAAACGCCGCGATGCCCAAGGGAAGGTTGATGTAGAAGATCCAACGCCACGACAGGTGTTGAGTGAAAAATCCTCCGAGCAGCGGTCCGATAATGCTTGCCATCCCAAAAACCGCGCCAAACAACCCGGTGTACTTACCGCGCTCGCGGGGCGGGATCACGTCGGCAATGACCGCCATGACCAGCACCATCAAGCCACCGCCACCAAGCCCTTGCAGGGCCCGCGTCGCGATCAGCTGGCTCATGTTTTGCGAGAGCCCTGCTAGCGCAGACGCAATCACGAAGATGACGACCGCGGACTGAAGCATAAGCTTGCGGCCGTATAGGTCAGATAGCTTGCCCCAGATCGGCGTGGACGCAGTCGCCGCGAGCAAGTACGCAGTGACTACCCACGACAGCTCGCTCAGTCCACCGAGGTCACTGGTGATCGTCGGCAGCGCCGTCGACACGATGGTTTGGTCGAGTGCAGCCAGCAACATCGTGAGCATGAGTGCACCAAGCACCCATCCAATGTGACGCGTTGGCGCGGTTTGCTCGGTTGTATCGGCGGTACTCAAAGTTGCTCCAGTTCGGCGGCAAGTCGACGGGTGAGTTTGGTGAGTGCGGTGACGTCGGCCGCAGACCACGACCGAACAGCTTTCTCCAACACTTCGATACGCTGCGCGATCGTTTTCGCGACGAGTTTGTTCCCCGCTAGTGAGACTTCAACGACAGTGGCCCGTTTGTCGTCCGGGTCCGGGCTGCGTAGCAAGTATCCGGCGTCCTCGAGTTCCTTCAGGTGTCTGCTGACAGTCGACGGAGCAAGGCACGCCCGTTCGGCAAGGTCGCTGGCTCGCACGGGACCAAGACTTTTTAGATGGGCCAACAGTGCGACGGCGGCCTTGTCACTGTGGTCGCCAGGCCCGCTGCGACGCAGCTGGTGAAAGACGTCACGCAGCCCATCAAACAAGTCGGGGACGTGCGTGCTTCCGGGGTCAGAGCGAGGCGACTCGCGTTTCGATCGAATAGTTGCATTCTGCACGCAAATACTTTAGAGACATCGGGCCCTGTTGTCCAGTCCGCGCTTGTGATCACTAACCATCGGAAGGCTGATACTGGGCAAGTGACCGAACCGACACCTCCGCGCTGGCGGAGCGCGCTGTGGCGTGGTGAGACGGCACCGATGCCCATCGTGCGAACGCCGACGCGGCCGGTCTATCCGCGGCGAAGTCCACGTGAAGACGAAAAGCTGGCAGCGGTTGACGAGGCTGCGCAACTGTCGCTTCGCGTTGGCACGCTGCTCCTCGCCGGCGGTGCCCCTACCGAGGACGTCGAGGCAGCCATCTTCGCCGTCGGCTCAGCGCTCGGGCTCCAAACGTTCGAGGTCGACATCACCTACAACTCGATCATCATCAGCATCCCGCCGCAGAGCGACCGACCGGGGATCACGGACATGCGGGTAGTACGAGGGCGATCGACGCACTATGCCCGGGTAGCAGAAGCCCACAAGCTGGTGCTCGACATCGCGGAAGGACGCGCGGAAGCTGAGGATGTAGAGCCGCGCCTTCGCGAGATCGAGACGCTTCGACGTCCCTACCCGCGTTGGTTTGTGATTTTCGCGTTCGGCGTTCTCTCCGCGGCCATCACCGTTCAGCTCGACGGCGACGCACTCACGGCTGCAGTCGCGTTTGTGACAGCGTCGATCGCTGGCTTCGTCGGCAACCGTATGGCCTACCGGCGAGTGTCATCGTTCTTCATTAACCTTGTGCTTGCACTGTTCTCGACACTCGTCGCCGTCGCTATCACCGCTGCCGACGCCCACACAACGGTGGACCTCAAGGTCAAGTCTTCGTTGGTCATCGTTGGTGGAATCATCTCGCTGCTGCCGGGCATGAGCCTGATGGTCGCGGCCCAGGAGGCGATCCGCTCGTTTGCCGTGACGGCAGCAGCACGCCTAGTCGAACTCACTGTTTCGACGATCGGAATTGTCGTCGGTGTGCTGTTTGGCCTAACGGTGGCAAATGAGTTAGAAATCACAATGTCGGTCGTTGTCCGACCGGACAACGACGTCGGAACGATGAGGGCATCCGAGTTCGCGAGCGTGGTAGCTGCGGCGGTCCTCGCCGCAGCCGTCGCCTCTGTTGCCGCCGCAGTCACCTACCAGTCCCCTAAACGCCTGGCGATAGTCGGTGGCCTCATGGGGGCGCTGGGCATCCTGCTTTTCAATATCGCAGACCAGTGGATCGACAGCCCCGGTGCCTTGACGGCGATCCCAGCAGTTGCCATTGGCATTGCCAGTCGACTGATCGGGGTGCGCCTGCACGTCCCCACCGTTTTGGTGACGGTTCCAGCCATCGTTCCGCTACTACCGGGTCTTGCGGTTTACCAAGGTCTGCTCGCGCTAACTCAAGGTGACCCGACAAAGGGGATCGGGTTCTTGGTGGAGGCTGCCTCGATTGCTATTGCACTAGCCGCAGGAGTATTGCTTGGGCAGATGATCGGCGCGCGGTTGGCACCGGACGCCGCGTGGGTTGTCAGCCTTCGGCGATCCGTGCCAACCCGGTCTCCTGGCACCCGCCACTAGGGCTACCCGTCCAGTGCTTAGACATCGGCGACGACGACCGGAGCATTCACGACGATTCGGTTCCGCCCTTGCGCCTTGGCTTCGTAAAGCGCGACGTCAGCACGCGTCATCAGACTCTCGATGGATTCGGTGCCGTCCCACATAGCAACACCAGCGGAAACCGTCTGTTGGTGAGGCACAGCAAGTCGTAGCCGTTCCAGCACTTGTTGGGCACGGTCAAGTGCACAGTCGGGTAGCGCTAGCGCAAACTCCTCGCCACCCCAGCGAACAAGCAAGTCCTCCGGTCGAAGCAACGGGAGCCAACTAGGGGCTAAACTCTGCAACAGCCTGTCACCGGCTAGATGCCCACGCGTGTCGTTGTAGGTTTTGAAAAGGTCCAGATCGAGCACGGCCACGCACAACGGCGTCGACGAATGCATGAGGTGCGGCAGCTGCTCCCTCCAGGCTCGCCGGTTCGGCAAACGTGTCAGCGAGTCCAGCTTCACGCGACGCTGTAGGTTGTCGACCAAGTCGGCACGCTCCAACGCCGATCCAATCTCCTCAGCCAGAACCGCGACGGCCTGCGCAGCTCGTGGTTCGAGCGCCTGTCGGCGCTCACGCCAAACAACTTCCACCACTCCCTGTACTAATCCGCCATGTCGGAACGGTTGTACAAGAACGCTCTGGGCGGAAGTGAGCCTCACCATTCCAGGGCTGACGCGGTCATCGTTTTCAGTGTTTGCGACAAAGACGGGGAGCCCGGTGTTGAAAGCCAGCGCGGCGGCAGATGGCTCGTCCAGCGGTACACCCACGCCGAGCACACTCGAGCCAACAACGGCGCTGACTGTGAGCAGACCGGTCTCGTCAATTTCATACAGCAGCGCACTGGACGCGTCAGCCACCTGAGTAAGTGCCTCACAGGTTGTGCGGCGACCATCGCTCGACTCACGGATCAGCCTGGCTGCGGTTGCAACCGTCGTCAGAACATCTTGTCCCTGCCTGGCCTCCTGCTCGCTGGCTTCGAGTCGATGTACCAGGTTCGACACAGTCCACACGATTAACGCGGGCACGGTGACAAACACAACGATCCGCCGAAGGTCAGTTGACGAAATGTCAGTCGAACCGTCGCTGAGGGTGAGAGCAACGATTGACGTCAACATCAACGCCAGGGTCACCAACACGTCAAGACGCGACCCGTAAAGCGCCATCCACACCACAGGCACGAGAAGTACCAGAGCTGCGCCCGAGTCAGTGCCTCCAGCTCCGTGTACAAGAAGGGTGAGTGCGAGCAAGCAGACGAAAACGCATGTGTCCTGCACCCATCGACGGGGTGAACGCGCAAGGTCGAGGATCATGCACAGCGAAGCCACCAGCAGCAGGGCGACGCCAAGTAAGAGCGCCCAGTTCTGCACGAGGCCGCCGCTTCCGATGGCTACCAGGGGCGCCGCCACTCCGGCCAAAGCAAATGGCGCGACCTGACGCGTCGCCTCGGCGACGGTCTTGGAGTCCTGGGACACAGTTTCGGGCATCGTTTGATGCATCGGCACCCACGCGGGCAGCCATAAATGACGCTTCAACCACCCGCAGCCGCTGAGGGCCGAAACCGCCCCAAAACTCCGCTCCTCAGCCCTGAACCTCCTGAGGGACCACGTAGCTTTCGAGCTGCTCAGCGGTGCGCTTAGGCAGGGTCTCGCCTCGGAAGAAGGCGGGCATCGCAATCCAGGTAATGATCATCAAAACCACGCCTAGAGCCAACGACCCAACTCCGGTGAGGAAGATTCCACCGATCTGCCAGTGCGGGGCGAACGGCATGGTCCACGACGTGTAGGAGTCAGCGTGCGGCCCGGCGAGCCAGTAGTCGTGCGCTGCTTGTAGGAAAGCTGCCAGCAAGATCAGCCCACCGAGCACAGGGATGACACCCCGCGTCACGAAGTTGCGCACTGAGCTAGTGAGTGTGTGCCGGTAGAACACTGGCGCTGCAAATCCGGTCATGCCGTAGTAGAACGCGATCAACAGACCGATCGAAGCAATCGTGTCCGCCAACAGATTGCCACTGATTGCGGTAAACGCGACGTAGAAGCCGATCGACGCCATGCCCATCCCAACCGTCGACCAGGTTGGTGTCATGTAACGGGCGCTGACACGAGCGAACTTGTCCGGAATGGCCTTGTGTACGGCCATCGAAAGCGTCGTGCGCGCAGTCGGCAGGATGGTGGTGAGGGTTGAAGCGGCCGCGGAGCTGAGGACCATGAGGATCAGCAGGTGCACCGCGAAGCTCCCGAAGGCGCTGTCACCAAACACCGCCCTGCCAAGGACGGAGAACACATCGTTGGCGTTGTGTGCGTTATGAAGCCCAATTCCCTTGTGACCATCCCCCGCGAATGCCTGGGTTGCTGTCGTCACCAGGACATAGACACCGAGCAGAACGAACGTTGCCATTACTGCCGCTCGTCCCGGAGTCTTCCTGGCGTCTTTCGTCTCCTCATTGATTGAAAGTGCGGTATCGAACCCCCAGTAGATGAAGACGGCCAGGAGCATTCCGGTGGCCAGGGCACCAAAACTGCCGATGTTGAACGGGTTGAACCAGGACAACGATGGGTGAATCGACGTGGCGACCGCATGCCCGGTATACACCCGAACGAGCGCGACGACAGAAAAAAGCCCCAGCACGAAGAGCTCGATGCCAAGGAGCGCGTACTGAATACGTGCGGAGATCTCAATGCCGATGTAGCAGATATACGTCATGAGGATGATCCAGCCAACACCTACGACGGTCGGCCAGAAAAGCTGACTTGCAATGCCGTCTGCATTGAAGAGCAGAAAGAAATACGATCCGGCGATCGCGGCAAGGTTCGCCATGACGATCACATCCGCCGCAACGATCCCCCACCCTCCCATCCATCCGGTCTTTGGACCGAAGGCTCGAGTGGCCCAGGTAAACGTTGTTCCAGCATCCGGCTCGGCATGGTTCAGCTCGCGATAGCCAACGGCAACGCAGTACATCGGGATGAAGGCAAGGATCATGATGACGGGTGCCTGGAGTCCGACGGCGATCACCACAAAGCCGATCGTGGCCGCAAGGCTGTAGGCAGGAGCCACCGAAGCAAGCGCAACAACTGTGCTGGAAAGCAGGCCAAGCGCCCCCGGCTTAAGCCCCTTATCAAGAACGTCGAAACCAGATTCGGTTTGGGCGTCGGTCATAGTCATGACAACCCCTTTCCCGGAGAACCTCTCCGAGCACGCTCTTTGGTTGTGGCCCAACGACTAGTGGAACGCAATTCCGGTTCCGGGTAATCCCCAGGTGATCAGTACCGTTAAGTCCATGCGCCATCCATTGCTGGACCACCTGGAGCAAGCCGCGCGGGGCCGGTTCCCTTCCCCTGATGGCGGCGTGACGTGCCTTCCTGCGCTGCGCGGTGGAGCGACCGCTGTGGTCGCGTTCACCGGACATGCAATGGTGGCCACGCCAATGTCGGCTGCTGACCTAGGTGATCTCGACCTCGGCGGGTTCGGCGGAGCGATGTCGCCCGCGACGTTGTTAGGGCTCGCGGGCGGAGGCACGATCGGGGAGCACGATGTGACCTTGGTGGGCTGCGGCACTGGGGGCGGACAACTCCCGCGCACCACAGCCTGGGATGGGCACCCGCGGGTTGGCTACGCCCGGGCACGTCGATCGAACGTTGTGGTGCATGGCGACGAGCGAGGCTTGGTCACTCTCGCGAGCGGACTCGCGGGTCGCCAAGAGATGAGCGTCGAAGTCGCAGAGGACCAGACTGGACGTGGCGTAGGACGAAAGCTCATAGGTGAAGCCCTGGGCATCGTGGACATCGACACGTTCTTGTTCGCGGCCGTCTCTCCTGGAAACGCCCAAAGCCTGCGGGCCTTCCTGTCCCAAGGCTTCGTGCCGTTGTGCAGCGAGGTGCTCATCTCACCGGCTACGGCTTGACGTCGACCGATGCGCTAGGGCGAAACTGCCTTGCCGAGCGAGTCAGCACCAACCACCTTCGGGGCGCCGTCCTCGTAGAAGACGTCTAGCTCTGTGATGGTGAAGCCAGCACTCTTCAGCAGTGGCTCAATCTGCCGCGTCAGTTGGCAGCCGCCTGCCACCAGCTTCTCCACCGGGTTGAGCCGATGCTGCCAACGTTGCACACGTTCATCAGGTGCCAGTCCGTGTTCTACGAAGTGCAGCGTGCCCCCGGGCCGTAGAACTCGCCGCAGCTCAGCCAGCGCCGCATCAATGTCGGGGATCGTGCACATCGTCCACGTGGACAGCGCAGTGTCGAAGCTGCTGTCTTCGAACGGAAGTCGTTGCCCGTCCAACCCAGAGCGCTGTACCGGGATGCGCGACTGCGCCACGCGCTTGCCCGCAAGCTTCCACGCAAGGTCGGCTGGTTCGACCGCCGCCACCTCGGCGATGGCTTGCGGATAGAACGGCACGTTGTGGCCCGACCCAAACCCGATCTCCACCACCTTTCCGTGCAAACCTTCGCAAACACGGGCTCGGAGGGCACCCGTCGCCTTCATGCCGCACGCCTTGTCGATGATCCGCGGCAGGACCTTCGCTTCGTAGAACCCCACCACGACCTCCCTGATGCGTCGCGCTGTGAGCCTTTGAGCGCTTAGCCCACGTGAATGTGGTACGTCACGTCCAGGAATGGACCACCTGCTGGCGCGAAGTCGACAGTCGCATAGACCGTGTGATCACCAGGCGTCAACGGGCGTAGCACCGTGACCTGACCTACCAGGGCAGTTCGGATCGGACCCGTGCCGAGGCCAATGACCGTGTCGTAGGCACTTCCTGGTTCTGAAATGACGTCGAACGCCTTCAAGGTGGTTGTCACGAGTGGAATCGAGCGACCGTCAAGGGTGAAGGTGCTTTCACTCGTCTGGAACGCAGCAGCCGCCGTTGCCTCGATTGCTTGGTCGGTCAGTCCGTCATCGGGAATCCAGGCGTAGTAGCCAGCGTGCGAAACCACGATGGGCACGCCAACGGGCACGTCGCAGTTCAGCACGGCTCCGGACTCAAGGAAGGTCTCCATGAAGTAGGCACCGTCCACCATCTCTCCGCAGCCTGGAGTGAACAACGGGTTCGACGAGTCACCAAGAATCCACTGTGTGTACTCCGTTGCCCACGTAGCGCGACTGTTCCCGAATGCGTTCGAGTTAGGCGGGACCGAGCCACCACCTGCCATCGCTGGCTGAGCAAGCAAGGTGACCGAAAGCGCAGTGAGCAACACAGCGATGAAGAATTTACGCATGGACTAACTCCTTAGCGGGACCCCGAGGAGTGTCAGCGTTCAACTGGCGCACCGAAACTACCAACCATGCTTTTGCGACGTCAACGAATCGTTGACTGCTTTTGTAGTTGCGCGCGCAAGTGGATCTCTTGGCACGAAGACAAGTTCATCTGCCGCCGTGACTTCCGTGCTGTGTCAACGTCGCCGTACTCTTGTTTTGATTCACATGTCCACTTCTCGTGTCGTGTTTCTCCCAGGCACCGTGCTACCAGCCGAGTTGGCCTACGGCGGACTGCTACAAGCGCTGGGTCCAGTTGTCGACGCTCTGCCATTGGATCTCGCCGTTTACGACGGAGAAAGCCCTTCTGTCGACTACTCGCTCGATACCGAAGTGAAAAGCATTACTCAGGCTGTCGATGCGCGGGGTTGGGGTCGCTTTGATCTCGTCGGATACTCCGGGGGTGGTTCTGTTGCACTCGCGTTCGTCGCTCGGTACCCAGA
>DATKIY010000022.1:0-2399 GCA_035543875.1 Actinomycetes bacterium
GGCCAGAGTCGGCGAATCTCATGCAGGTCGATGGCTCCCGTCGCGGACGCTGGCGTTGCTTGAGGTTCTTCGGACGATGACTTGGCCCCGTCAGTTGGCTCCGTCGGTTGCGTGGCTTTGTCGGCAGCAGGAGTGTCCCGCCTTGCTGCTTCCGACTTGTCTTGACCTACTTCCGCTGGTTCCGGTGATGGTTCCGGTGATGGTTCCGCTGATGGTTCCGCTGATGGTTTCGTTGATTGTTTGGTTGACCGATTCTTCGCAGGTGCGGAGGCGGCGGGAAGCGACGCTGCCTCTGAGATCTGCGTCGAAGCTCCGTCGGATGCGGGGGCACTGATCGCGAGCCGACGTTCCAACCGATCGAGCCGAACGGCAAGGCTCAGCTCGTCGCCGTGTGCGCCGGGCATCAGCAACTTGGCGCACACCAGTTCAAGCTGCAACCGCGGCGCGGTAGGACCTTTGAGTTCGGTGAGGCCAGCTGCGACTAGCTCGGTGCTGCGGGTCAGCGCAGCCAGGCCGATTCGATCCGCTTGGGCCTGCAGACGGTCGCGTTGATCGTCCGACGCGGCAATCAGACGCTTCTCAAAGGCATCATCGACAGCCGCGACAATGACGAGATCCCGAAGGCGTTCCAACAGATCCTTCATGAAACGTTCGGGGTTCAATCCAGCCTCGATGACTGCGTCAACCATCCCAAACATGGCCGCGCCGTCAACGTCGGCGATCGCATTGACGATCTCGTCGAGCAGCGCTGCTGGAGTAAAGCCAAGCAGCTGAACCGCATGCTCATACGTGAGTTCATTGCTTTGCGCTCCGCTAATGAGCTGGTCGAGCACACTCATCGCGTCACGAACCGATCCGGCACCTGCGCGCACAACTAACGTGAGCACTCCGGGTTCGACCTTGACGCCTTCTTGTTCGCACACCGACGCCAGGTAGTCCTCCAGCGTTCTGGACGGAACGAGGCGAAACGGGTAGTGGTGAGTACGGGACTTGATGGTGCCAATGACTTTTTCAGGTTCAGTGGTAGCGAACACAAACTTGACGTGCGGAGGCGGTTCCTCAACCACCTTCAACAGCGCGTTGAATCCCTGCGGCGACACCATGTGCGCCTCGTCAATGATGTAAATCTTGTAGCGCGACACTGCGGGCGAGTAGAACGCCTTGTCACGCAGCTCCCGTGCATCGTCGACGCCACCGTGGCTGGCCGCGTCAATCTCGATGACATCAATGCTTCCCGGACCACCACGAGCAAGATCGACGCAGCTTTGACACTCCCCGCACGGTTCGGCCGTTGGCCCCTTCTCGCAGTTGAGACAGCGGGCCAGAATGCGAGCCGACGTGGTCTTGCCACAACCCCTTGGCCCGGAGAAAAGATAGGCGTGGTTGACCCGGTTGTTCGTCAGAGCTTGCATCAGTGGCTCAGTGACATGCGTCTCGCCGATCAAGTCGGCAAACCGCTCAGGGCGATATCGGCGATACAGGGCTTGCGACACGTTCGAACCATAACTGCCGCCACCATCAGCCAGCCGACAGGGAGCGGACCTGTGCGTAGACGCGAAGGGACCCCCCGCGCACCCGCTAGAGCCCGCCTACCCTTGCTGCCTTCCGGCCCTGGGGGAGTTCGGAGAGATGACGCCGCACGAGGGGTCGATCAAGAGTCTACGACGTGGGATTGACGCTGATCCTGGGATGGTCGGGTGTCGATGCGGAGCTGCCAGGTAGCCTCTGCGGCGGAGGATTCGCCTAGTGGCCTATGGCGCACGCTTGGAAAGCGTGTTGGGGGCAACCCCTCGCGGGTTCGAATCCCGCATCCTCCGCTCCAACACCGTTTTGTGCTCAACAAACAACGACGTCATGTGCGTGCCGCGATGGTTAGGGTGCTGCGATGACGATGATGACGCCGTTGGGCCAAGGCGGGCGCATGTACCCGCGCTCGCGGCGCTGGCCACGGATCATCGGCGCCGTGCTGGTCGTTGCACTGCTGGCAGCGGTCGGCTTTGGAGTCTGGTGGTGGTTTACGCAGCGGACTTCGTCATCAGATGTACCCGCCCCCTCCGCGACCAAGAGCTGCCACACACCAACGCCATCGGCACCGAAGGACATCCCACCTGTGGGTGCGATCGAGATCGACGTCGCCAACGGTACGGATCAAGCGGGACTCGCCGTCCAAACTGCTGACCAGCTCACCGCGAGAGGGTTCGACGTGATGGGGATCGGCAACACAGACCGGCCAGTTCGACGGGGTGCCGCCCTTGTGCGATACGCAGACGCGGACTTTGGGGCAGCAGTTCGGGTCGCGTCCTATGTGCCAGGGGCGACCTTGGTGTCAGTTGCAGCGCTCAAAGGTCGTTCCATCCAAATGTGGATCGGGCCCGATTTCCAGGGAATCGCGAGCAAGC
>DATKIY010000023.1:0-4932 GCA_035543875.1 Actinomycetes bacterium
TGGTGACGACCACGGACGCCGAGAAGGCCACAGTTGTTGAACACGGCTTCTTCCGACCTGAGGTTCTATCCGCACTCGCCGGAGCTGGAGTCGCACCCGATCTCGTCGAGCGAGCCGGGGTCACTGTCGAGTCGCAGGAGACAGTTGATCGTGACTTCGAGGGCCGTTGGTTCTACGCGATGCGCTGACGGACAGATCAACAGCGGTCGCGCCGATGTGCCGATAATCGGTCGGTGCGAGTAAACCTCGCTGACCAACCTGGCGATGGTCTACCGATTCCACCACCGAACCATCCACCACGAAGGCTGGACCATCCAACAAACCAAGACAGGGAAACCCACCCTCACACCACCAACAGGCCGACACCAACCACCACGACGGTGTTAGTCCCGTAGCTGGGAAAGTACCCCAACTCCGATTCGCAGGAAATCACGCATTTGGTCGGGGCTTGGTGGGTAGAAAATGAATTCGGTGAAGCCGAGTGGTTGGAACTTGTCGACCAGTTTTGGGATGGCGTCGTTGCTTGCCCATGGATCCATAACATCGTCGAACACCAACAGTGACCTCGTCAGGGACTCACTTGCCCGCCCTGCGTCCGCGAGGTATTCGTCGAGCTGGGCGATGCGCTGAATCGTCTGTGCTTGGAACTCGTCGGCGTCGCCATTGTCGATCCAGGTGTTCCACGTGTCCGCATGGCTTACCGCGATGCGCATCGTTCGCTTGCTGTTGCCCGCGACGACAATGGGAAGCCGAGGTTCCTGTATGCAACCTGGTGCCATCGAGGCGGAAGAGTATTCGCTGTAGGTCCCTTGAAAGTCGCTGACATCTTGGCGCAGCAGCCGGTCGATCACCTGCACGCCTTCCTCCAGGCGATCCAGCCTCTCCTCCGAGGTCATGTCGAACGCACCCTTGCCCGCCATCAACTGGTCTTCCAGTTGGCCACACCCGAGCCCAAGTACGAATCGACCATCGCTGAGCTGGTCGATTGTCATAGCGAAGCGTGCCACGTGTACTGGGTCTCGCCAGGCCAGGTTCGTGACCAACATCCCGAGTTCGATCTCTTCAGTTTCGTTGGCCATGGCGCCCAAGGTCACCCAGGTGTCCAGCATTGGGGCCGAGCGGTCACGCCAGTCACCCATCGTGTCGCCCACCCAGGCGGTGTCGAACTCGGTGTCCTCCATACGCAGCAACAGATCCCGGCCGTGATCGGTACTGCGTGGATTGATGTAGACCCCAAAACTCATGTCAGGCATGGGCAGATCGTGCCACGCGTAGGCCGCGGCTGGGTGCTCACCCGGGGCCTTGGCGTGGCGACGGTGGTGGAGGAGGCAGACTGCGGGGATGTTCATTTTCAAAAGTCGGGCAGCTCGGCTCGTCAGCGTCGCCGTCGTTTGCACCGCTTTGATTGCCCTAGCCGGGCCAAGTTCGCCAGCCATCGGTCAGCAGCCGAGTCGACCGACCGACCGGCCCCAAGCCCGTGTCGAGCAGCGTCCGATCCTGTTGGCGGCGGGTGACATTGCCTGTGATCCGACCAGCCCTTACTTCCACTCCTCGGGCTTGTGTCAGCAGAACCGAGTAGGGCGACGTGTCCGAATCATGGTGAACCACGGCGCTGATTGGTTCGTCCCGTTAGGTGACATTCAGTACGAGACTGGCGGGTATCGCGCGTTTGAACGTGTCTACGACAAAGCATTCGGCGCAGTCCGCAATGTGACGCGTCCAGTACCGGGCAACCACGAATACGGGACGCCGGGGGCGCACGGCTACTTCAAATACTTCAAAGACAAAGCAGGCTCGCCGAAACACCCGTGGCGTTCGTTTATCGCCGCTCCTGGATGGCGTGTCTTGCTGCTGGACTCAGAGTGCGAGGCGGTTGGCGGGTGTGGCCCGCATTCGCGCCAAGGACACTGGATCAAGCGGAAACTGCGCACGACGTCGCAGCAGTGCGTCGTGGCGGCCTGGCATCACCCACTGCACACGTCAGGTGAGTACGCGGGAAATGCCGACAGCGAAAGTCGAGCCCGCAAACTTTGGCGGCTGGTCGATCAGGGCGGCGCCGACATCGTGCTGAACGGTCACGACCACATCTATGAAAGATTCGGCAAACTGCACGGAATGCAGGAGTTCGTGGTGGGGACCGGTGGCAAGAATCACTACAGCATCACGACCCATGCGCACGGCAGTCGCACACGGATCGACAACCGATACGGCGTATTGAAACTGACGATGCGAGCCAACGGAACATATCGCCGTGCCTTCGTTACGGCCGACGGGGTAGTTCGTGATAGCGGCCACGGTTCGTGCACCAATAAGCCCGCTCCCTGATCAGCTAGCGCCAGCTTCATTCAGCGCGGAGGGCGTACTCGACCATTGGGGTGAACTTGTGATGCAAGTTGGGCGATTGTGCGCGTGCGAGGTCCGACGTGCACAAGGGTTGATGGCATGAGGGTTCGGGGAAGCGTTGCGGCGGCGTTGACGGGGTGCTTGCTGGCGGCTGGTTGCAGCCACGCAACTCCTCAGGCGCAACCCACGACGAGCGCCAGCAGACCATCGCCGACTTCGGCCAGCCCGCAAGCCAGCAAACCGGTTGTCGAGCGCGGGAGCCTGGTGGCAGTCGGAGACATCGCGTGCGACCCAACCAGTCCGTACTTCGAAGGCCACCCTGGCTATTGCGAGCAGGAAGCGGTTGCACGGCGGGTGGGAAAGCTAGTCGACGACGGCGCGCAGTGGTTCCTGCCTCTCGGCGACATTCAATACGAGGTTGGCAGCTACTCCGCGTTCATGCAGGTGTATGACCGATCGTTTGGTGAATTCATGGACATCACCGAACCAGTACCGGGAAACCACGAGTACTACACCGACAATGCAGCGGGATACTTCAAGTACTTCGGTGAACGTGCAGGAACTCCCGAGAAGCCATGGCGTTCGTTCTCGCCTATCGATGGCTGGCAAATCCTGTTGCTCGACTCAAACTGCGAGTACGTCGGAGGGTGTGGTCCTGACTCTCCTCAAGGGCGTTGGATTACGAAGACCCTTGGGGAGAGCACTGCGGACTGTGTGGTGGCTACCTGGCATCACCCGCTACAAACTTCCGGCGAGTATTACGGCAACGCCGACACACTTGCGGACGCCAAGCCGTTGTGGACGCTCGTCGCGAAAGGTGGCGGGGATCTTGTGCTCAACGGGCACGACCACATCTACGAGCGGTTTAAGAAGCTTGATGGTGTTCAGCAGTTCACGGTCGGCACTGGAGGTAAGAACCCCTACCACGTCACCACACGGGCGCCGGGTAGCGAGAAAGTCATCACTGATCGCTATGGCGTGCTGCAGCTCAACATGGACTCAAGGGGCACCTACTCATTTGAGTTCATCGCGACTAACGGAGACGTCCTCGACAAGGGCTCAGGTCAGTGCACCAACCAGCCTCAGTAGGTCACCTCAAGAAACCAACTTCAGTCAGCCAACTGCGGCAGGTCTTCAAACAAGGTGAGCGACTCCGGGTTCGCCAGCGCCTCAACATTACGAACCTGCCTACCGTGCACGACGTCTGCGACGGCTAGCTCGGCTAGCTTGTTGCTCCGCGTACGTGGCAGGTCGGCGACCGCGACAATCTTGGCCGGAACGTGGCGAGGTGAGCAGTTTTCCCGAAGGACGCGCTTGATGGTCCCTACCAACGCATCGTCGAGCACGACGCCGTCGGCAAGCCTGACGAACAACACAATCCTGGTGTCGTCGTCCCAAGCCTGACCGATGGCCAGTGCTTCGACAATTTGCGGCAACCCCTCAACTTGACGGTATATCTCGGCGGTTCCTATTCGAACGCCTCCGGCGTTGAGCGTGGCGTCGGATCGACCATGGATGACGATGCCGTGATGCTCGGTCCATGAGGCGAAGTCGCCTTGTGCCCAGACTCCATCGAAACGTTCGAAGTAGGCGGCGCGGTACTTCGCGCCGCTGTCGTCGTTCCAGAACGCAATGGGCATCGATGGAAAGCTTGCTGTGCAGACGAGTTCGCCGTGGACGTCGGGCTGCGACTCCAGGGACTTTCCGTTCTGGTCGAAGACATCGACGGCCATTCCGAAGCCGGGTCCTTGAATCTCGCCGGCATAAACCGGACGCGTTGGATCGCCTGCTACAAAGCAACCGCAGATGTCGGTGCCGCCGGAGATTGACGCCAGGTGCAAGTCGACCTTGATGTGCTCGTAGACATACTCAAAACCCTCAGGGACCAACGGCGATCCCGTCGAGGTGATGGTCCGCAGGGTTCGCAGCTGGTGCGTTTTGGCTGGCTGGACGGCTGCCTTACGAGATGCATCCAGGTACTTCGCGGAGGTTCCAAAGAGCGTGATGCCAAACTCGTCGACGAGGTCCCACAGGCGGGCGGGGGTTGGGTGGAACGGTGAACCGTCGTACAGAACGACGTGAGCGCCTGTTGCCAATGCAGAGACGAGCCAGTTCCACATCATCCAGCCGCAGGTGGTGAAGTAGAAGACGACATCGTCTGGCCGAATGTCGCACTGCAGCCGGTGCTCAACAGCATGTTTGAGAAGCAACCCGGAGCCACGGTGCACGATGCATTTGGGGACGCCAGTGGTGCCCGAGCTATAGAGGATGAATCCGGGCTCATCAAATCCGACCCGAAGAAACTCCGTGTCGACTGTGGGAGTGCTTTTTAGAGCGTCGGACCAAAAAATCGACATGGTCAGGTTCGAAAGATCTGGACTCGCGTCGAGCTCTGCCACGACAACCACCGCCGAGAGCGACGGCAGGCCGGCAACCACCTCGGCGAGTCGCTCGAGACGTGGCTGGTGTTTGCCGGCATACACATATCCGTCCGTTGCAATCAGAACTTTTGGTTCCACCTGGCCGAATCGGTCCAGGACGCCTGCAACACCAAAGTCCGGCGAGGTTGACGTGAACACTGCGCCAATC
>DATKIY010000024.1:0-9491 GCA_035543875.1 Actinomycetes bacterium
GGGACTGGTCACCTCGGTGAAGTCCTACTCACAGATGGACCGCGGGTCGTTCCAGCGCATCGATGTCACGGACGGCGTCGAGAGCACACTCGTCATGTTCGCCCACAAGCTCACGCCTGGCGTCGACATTGTTCGGGAGTACGCCGACGACGTCCCGCAGATCGACGCGTTCGCTGGTGAACTCAACCAGGTCTGGACGAACCTCATTGACAACGCCATCGACGCGATGGACGGTCAGGGGACGATCACTCTTTCGACATCTTCGAAGTCTGGACGCGTGGTGGTGCAGGTCGCCGACACCGGCAGCGGAATGACACCGGAAGTTGTCGAGCACATTTTCGACACCTTCTTCACCACCAAGGACGTCGGCAAAGGCACCGGTCTGGGCCTCAGCATCGCCCGACGCATTGTGGTCGATCAACACGGGGGCGACCTCGCAGTCGAGTCCGCCCCCGGCCACACGGTCTTCAGCGTCACCCTGCCCGTTCATCAAACGTCCGGCGACGCCCCGGTCTGACGCACCTGCAGGACCGAGCCCGACGTCAGTTCCGGGCCCAGCCTCTTAGTCGTGCCCTCAGTTGGTTGACCTTTCGTGCGGAGCCTGGTGGCCGAGGCGGATCAACCACTCGAATGGGGGCTGGCCCCTCCACTAATGGGCGATAGCCCAGCACGGCGGTCAGATTCTAGTCACTATTGACTATTAAGTTACGTAATGCACACACTTGACCACTCAGAGTGCTTCCCCCGCTTCGCGCCTCCTCCTTCCCCGGGAGAACCCGATGATCGCTACCTCAGCTCCGAAGTACCGCCCGCCGGCGCCAGCTGTAAGACAGGGCGACGGCAGCTTTTACGATCTCGACGACTCGACGACCGATGCCGAGGGTCGGACCAGATCCTTGCGGATCAGTGTGCTGGGGACTGGCTACCTCGGAGCAACGCACGCTGCTGGGTTGGCCGAGCTCGGGCACGAGGTCGTCGGCGTTGACATCAACGCCGAGAAGGTAGCCGCCCTTTCTGCAGGACGCGTTCCGTTCCACGAGCCAGCCCTCGAGGCCCTGCTATCCCGGCACGTGCTGTCGGGGCGGTTGCGGTTCACGACGGACATGTCGTCAGTGGCGGATTGGGCTGATGTGCACTTCGTCTGCGTGGGCACTCCGCAACGTTCCGGTTCATATGCCGCCAACCTCACCGCCCTGGACGAAGTCATAGATTCACTCGCGAGCATCCTGACGCGTTCAACGCTCATCGTCGGCAAGTCCACGGTTCCCGTCGGCACGGCGCAGCGCACGGTCGAGCGACTGCGCCACCTTGTTTCTTCCGAAATCGACATCGGGATCGCATGGAACCCGGAGTTCCTCCGCGAGGGTCACGCCGTCGCAGACACACTACGGCCGGACCGGCTCGTCCTCGGGGTGACCAACGAGCGCGACGAGGCGCTCCTGCGGCAGGTCTACTCTCCCCTCCTCGCCAGCGGCGTGCCCGCCGTCGTCACCGATCTCCCTACCGCGGAACTCGTCAAAGTTGCAGCCAACTCGTTCCTGGCCACAAAGATTTCCTTCGTCAACGCAATGGCAGAGATTTGCGAGGTCACTGGTGCTGACGTCACTGAGCTCGCGCGTGCGTTGAGCTTTGACGACCGCATCGGTGGTCGGTTTCTGCAAGCCGGGCTGGGCTTCGGCGGAGGCTGCCTGTCGAAGGACATCCGTGGGTTCATGGCCAGGGCTGAGGAACTCGGCGTCAACTCTGCCCTCGCCTTCCTCCGCCAGGTAGATGAAATCAACATGCGCCGCAGGTCGCGCATGATCGACCTAACCAAGGAAGTCCTGGGTGGCTCGGTACTCGGTCACCGAGTGGCAGTTCTAGGCGCCGCGTTCAAGCCCAACACCGACGATGTACGCGATTCGCCAGCCCTGAATGTCGCCGCCGGGCTGCAACTGATTGGAGCCCAGGTCAGGGTGTACGACCCAGAGGCGATGACCGGCGCGAAGTCGCTCTTCCCCACCCTGACCTACGCCTCATCAACTGACGACGCAGTACGTGACGCCGAGGTGATCGTGTTACTCACCGAGTGGCGCGAGTTCCTCGACCTTGACCCAGCAGAGCTCGGCGAATTGGTTGCCTTGCGACGCATCGTCGACGGTCGCAATGCCCTGACAGCTGCTTCCTGGCGAGCCGCCGGTTGGACCTACCGAGCGCTTGGTCGCCCATGAACTCGGTGCACGCTGACGCCGCCCACGCATCGAACTTCTCGTGCGGAATCGCGGCTGCAAGCCACGATCGCCGCCTGTAAGGAGCCTCGGTTGTTCGTCTTCCTCCTCCAGCTCCGCGACACCCTGCAGGAAGACGTCGCGATCCGCTTGTTCAGCGTCTTCTGCGCCCTCGTGTGGGGACTCTGGCTACTCAAGGTCGCACTCTCACGCCGCTACCGACCATTCGTTGGGACCTACCGGTGCTCGACCACGGTCATCGTGCCCGTCGTCGATGAACCTGTTGACTTGTTTCGCGAGGTGCTTGGCCGCGTAGTCGCGCAGGGCCCCGATCAGGTGGTCGTCGTGATCAACGGACCACGTAACCACGCACTTGAGAACGTCACCTCAGAGTTCCCGTCCGTCGAGTGCGAATGGACCTCGGTGGCTGGCAAACGCAACGCAGTTCGCGTCGGGGTGGAGCGTGCCACTGGCGACGTGGTAGCGCTACTTGACTCAGACACCCTTTGGACCCACGGCACGCTCGTCGAGCTGGTAAAACCGTTCGCCGACCCTCGCGTCGGAGGGGTGACAACTGCGCAGCGAATCCTCGACTACCGGCGATCAGTAATCACGCGCTGGGCGGACTGGCTGGAGAACAGCCGCGCCAAATACTCCATGCCGGCGCAGTCGGTACTGGGCGCTGTGGGTTGCCTTCCCGGCCGCACGATCGCCTTCCGACGTGAGGTGCTCGAACGGGCGATGCCCGCCTTCCTCACCGAGCGATTCCTGGGGGTATTTCTCGAGGTATCCGACGACCGCACCCTCACCAACCTCGCGCTCAAACAGGGTTACCGCACCGTGTACCAGTCGACCAGCCTGGTCTATACGGATGCGCCGCTTAAGTGGCGCAAACTGAGCAAGCAACAACTGCGCTGGGCCCGAGGCAGCCAGTACAACACGTTGCGCATGCTGCCGTGGATGTTGCGGCATACCCCGCTACTCGCGGTCTTCTTTCTCGCGGACATCGTGCTGCCGTTCCTACTGCTCGGTGCACTCATCGGAGCCATCTACCGGGTCACGACCGGTCAGGGGACGAACTACTACGCAGCGTTCCTATCTGCGTACGGCTCGTCGCACGGACTGCTGCTCATCGTTGTCTTGACGATAACGGCGTCCGCGCTCTCTATGTCGATTAGGCAGTTTCGACATCTGCGGGAGCGCCCCTTTGACCTGTTCTGGATGCCTGTGTTTGTTCTCATCTCGTCGTTGTTCCTCATGCCGATTCGGCTGTTGGGTTTCTTTCGGATGGCACACGCCGGGTCATGGGGCACGCGCAACGACGCCTACACCGCGGAATCAGACCGGACATCACGACAAAGACCTCTTCAGCAACGCGCATCATCCGGAAACGGCGGAGTCGCGACCGTTGAACGCACCATCACGTCTGCGGTCGCCCTCAAGGTGCCTCGACGGCTTAACGGATGGGCGGTAATGCCCTACCTCATTGGAGGAACTGTGATCGCAGCGGAGGTCCTTTACCGTGGTTAAGTTCCGAGCCTCTTGCACACCCGCTCGCTGGCGCTGCCGGATCGGGTTGGTGGTGGTGTGCGGTGCCATGGTCGTCGGCTTGTCAGGTTGCGACACAACGCCGGGCGACCGGCCAGGCGCTGATGACGCGCCGTCCGCTGTTCCATCGTCTGCGGACGACGCTCGCCTCGCCGCTCTTGAGGGCCAACTCGCCGATCTGCAAGCCGAGGCAGCGTTGACGGACGGATCCGTCTCCGACCTCATCGCCCGCAAAGCATCACTTGAGCGGCAGATCGCTGCCATCACGGGAAAAGACCCGATAGACAAGGTGGATGTCACGGAACAGATCGATACTCACCGCGTCGTCGTCCCGATCTCGACGTTCCAACACTGTTATGACTTCCAGTGGCAGCAGGACGCCCAGGCGGTTTACGAAGCTGACCTCAAGGATCCCTACGGGTTGGACGGACCACCGGGGCCGGCAAACGACGACGGTCTCGCCTGTACCGACCTCCCCTCCGATCCGAACCGTCCGCTGTCGGTCCCAGCCGGTGCGTACGTCGTGCCGACACCAGTTGCGCCAGCGCGTGCCGAACTGGTCCATCCAGCGCAGGTCCGGTTCGGTATGTACACCCTTCAGGCGCCTTTCGACATGAGCGAGCTGGACATGGTGGGCTCCCGGATCGGGAAACAGCCCGACAGCGTGGGCTTCTTCCTCGGTTGGGACCAGGGTTTTCGACCGGACGCGGTGACGCGCGCTTGGCAGGAGGGCATGCTGCCGATGCTCACCTGGGAATCGCTGCCCAACCTCCCGCCAGCCGTACGGACCACCGATGACAGCGACTACGAGATGAGCAAGATTCTCAACGGTCACTTCGACGCATACATCGATCAATTCGCCACCGACATCAAGCAACTTGGACTTCCGCTGGTTATCCGGCTGGACCAGGAAATGAATGCCGACTACTACCCGTGGTCCGACACGATGTCCTACAACGAACGCGGTGAGTACGTACAGATGTGGCGATACGTCGTTGACCGGTTCCGTGCTATCGGCGCCGACAAGTACGTCATCTGGCATTGGACGCCGAACCGGATCAATGACATCCCACAGAAGCAGATCGCTTCCTTCTACCCCGGTGACGACTACGTCGACTGGGTGGGCGTGGACGGCTACTGGCGTAACAAGTCGAAGGCGCACAACTTCGCGGTGACGTACCGCCGCACCCTGACACTGTTGCGCGCGCTCACCGACAAGCCGATCTTTTTCGGAGAGGTTGGGGCGACTGAAGCCGGGGGGCACAAGGTCGCATGGATCAACTCCTTCTTCGCTGCACTTCCGAAGAACGCGGACGTCATCGGGTTCGCCTGGTTCAACTTGACTGTGGCTATCGGAAGCGGCACTTCGACAGTGAGCAATGACTGGCGGATCAACTCCAGCGACAGCGCAGTAGCCGCGTTCAAGGCAGGGATCAGCGACTCGCGATATGGAGTTCCGTCATGATGAGTGATGGATTCAGTCTCGGGGCACTCCCCAGACGCACGCTCGCCGTTGCGCTGAGTGTCGCCCTTGTTGTGACGTCTGGCCTCATCTGGGCATCGCCGAAACAAGGTAGTACGTCATCGGCGGACGCTTCGAATGGCGCGGACGGGGTGCAGCCCGATGAAGCCCCGTCCATCGCAAGTTTGCAGGCGCAGATCGCTGACGCTCTGGAGGCTCAACGGTTACGTGAGCAACACGCTAAGCAGCTCACGGCACAGGTGGCGATACTCGAGCGTCAACTGACGACGGTCAGCAGCCAGCCCCGGACCTTCCACACGATTCCGGTCACGGTTACCCACGACGAGACGAAAATTGTGCACAAGCCGGAGCACTACCCGCGATGCAGTGACTTCGCGTATCAGCAGGACGCCCAGGCGGTATACGCAAAAGACCTCACCGATCCTTACGGCTTGGACGGTGCGCCAGGCGGGTACAACGATGACGGTCTCGCGTGTAACGAGCTTCCGGTGGACCCCCTTCGTCCAGCCTCCAAGCCTGTCGCCGCCTACGAGGTTCCGCTCCCAGCGACGCCGACCAAGGCCGAAGTGATGGCGCAGAACAAAGTGCGCTACGGACTGTATGCGACGCAGGCGCCGTACAACATGAGCGAAGTCAACATGATCGCCGGGATGATGAGAAAGCGTCCCGACACCGTTGGCTACTTCCTGGGTTGGGACCAGGCCTTCCGATCTGACGCCGTGATCAGCTGCTGGCAGCAGGGCGCCCTACCCATGCTCACGTGGGAGTCGCATGGGAACGGACCTACCGACGAGCGCCCGCCGGACGAGCATTTCGCACTCCACCGAATTATCGACGGAAGGTTCGACCACTACATCGACTCATTCGCCCGTGACGTCAAGAAAACAGGCATGCCGCTGGTGATAAGGCTTGATCACGAAATGAACGGCGATTGGTATCCCTGGTCGGAGGACAAGTCCTACAACTCACCCGGTGAATATGTGGCGATGTGGAGGCATGTCGTTGATCGGTTCCGTGCCATCGGAGCAGACAAGTACGTGATCTGGCTTTGGGCGCCGACGCGCGTAGACAACATCAGCCACCAGACCATTGCCCAGTACTACCCAGGTGACGACTACGTGGACTGGGTCGGGATGAGCGGCTACCAGCGAAGTTCCACGAGCCAAGCAACGTTTGACATCACGTTCGGGAAGACGCTGGGTCTGTTGCGTGCTTTAACCAGCAAGCCGATTTTCCTCGCCGAGATCGGGGCCACCGAGTCTGGTGGTCGGAAGGCGCAATGGATCGAATCGCTGTTCGACAACCTGCCTAAGAACCCCGACATCATTGGGTTCTCGTGGTTCAACCTCGCCGTAACTAGCGGCGGCGGTAGCGACGAGGTGACTAACGACTGGCGCATCAACTCGTCAGGCCCATCGATTCTGGCTTTCAAACATGGCATCGCGAAGGCTCGCTACAGCAACCAACCGAAGTACCATAAATGAACTGGCAACGAACACGGCACCGACGTAACGTCGGGTCAAAACTTCCGAAGAGGCGGTCATGCCACTCATCTCCCGAAGCGGCAGATGGCACCCTGGAACGCCGCCGACTCTTCGCGCTCCTTCAGTTGATAGAGCACCGGCTGTCCTAGCAGCAGTACCGTGCCCTCAAAGCGGTTGCACGCTCACTGCCTCGCAGTCGGTTAGCCGGTCGTGCTTATCCCGCGTGCCGTCATAGATGACGTAGTCCTTGCCACTGCCGCAGTCGATACGGTCGCGTTGACCGTCGTTTCGCAGTCTGATGCTGTCGTGTCCGCGACCAAGGTGTACTTGGTCGCGACCTGGTTCGTCGTAGACCTCATCAGCCCCGCCCCGAGCATGGATCTCGTCGGGGCCGCGGCCAAGGTTGATGTAGTCGTTTCCGTCCCGGCCGTAGGCGATGTCAGCGCCGCCGTAGCCGAACATGCCGTCGCTGGATGCATCTGAGCGGCCCCCGTACAGGACGTCGTCGCCCTTGTTGCCGTAGATAGTGTCCTCGCCTGCCTGCCCACGGAGCACGTCGTCTCCACCGTTGCCGCGCAGCAAGTCGATGGACTGCTTGCCCTTGATGATGTCATCGCCTGCACGCCCTTGAAGATCGTCACCACCGGCACCGCCCACGATCAGGTCGTTGCCTGGCTTGCCTCGGATGGAGTCGCTACCGGCAAGACCGTGAATGACGTCGTCCTCAGGCGTGCCCCGGAGGAGATCTCTACCCGATGTTCCGGTGATCGCATCAGCCAGAGCGGGCACCGCGATCGCTAGAGTCATTCCCACGACGCAAACGAGCACGGCGGTGGCGGGTCGAGTGGAACGCGCGCTCAAAGTGTCTCCTCTGCTTTCCCCGGCAAGGGACCCGAGCCAGGGATGAGCGACTGTACTACCCAGCGATAGCAAACAAGCGCGCTCAAATCCAGATCTCCATGCTCTTGGCACTTGGGGTGGACGCGCATCTAATAGCGGATGGTCGGACAGGTAGCTACCTGTCCGACCATCCGCACTAAGTCAGACCTAGGCTACAAGTCAGACCTAGGCGGTTGGGTCGACTGCCGCCCAAAGTCCCTGCGGCTGGAGGACAGACTCCATCCACGCCTGCACCTGGTTGGTGTCGACACGGAAGTTGAACTCCGTCCCGGTGCACGTCGGGTTCAGACCGAACGAGGTCACGGCCACCTGGACGTCGGTGCCGTAGAGCAAGGTCGGACCACCTGAGTCGCCGAAGCAGGTTCCGCCGCCATCACGCCCGGGGTTGGATGCCAGCTGCACGCTGAAGCCCTTGGCCAGTCCGGTGCCGGTTCCGATGATCCAGGTGTTGGCCATCAGACGGGACCGGTAGGACGTTATGAATTGGTCGTGCCCCCGGTCGTAAGTAAGGCCGTAACCAGAGAGCGTCACTCTTGCCGAGGGCCCACTGCCGTATCCATCTAGCGTGTTCGGTACGGCGAGGTCCGCGTAGGTGTTGATGTTGGGGTAGACGCTCTGGACCGGCTCATTGAGCACAACAAGACCGACGTCGTGAGTGTCCGGGACGGTCAAACCCCGGTAGTCGAACGAATACATCTGCGTTGCCGTGACGCCGCCTGTAACCGGGTAGCCCGAACTTGCTGGCTCGCCCGTGACTGGGTCGTAGTCCGCACCGGCATCTTGCTCAAACCAGATCCGGGCAGAGGGTGCAAGGGTGCCGGTGGCGTCGTCCGCCGTCACGCAGTGGCCGGCAGTCAGAAACACCGTGGGTGATAGCAGGGTGCCTGAACATCGGTGCAAGAACTCGCCGCTCGCGTCATAGAACGCGATAAGACCTACGTACTCGTGCTCGTTGTCGGGAACATAGTTCCCGGTGATTGCGCTCGATGGGGTTGCCACCAGCCCAGTTGTAGCCAGGGCTAGCGCGATCGGCGCCAGGACCCAGCGTGCTACTCGTCCCAACATGCGGAGGTTCCTCTCATTGGACGTTGCGTGGACGTCGCGGACAGGTCAAGTCACCCGATATGTCTTGAGTGACTGGAAGGTCGCGCACGAGGGCTCGTACACATCTGCCATCCGAAGCGACCTTCCTTGGCTCCCCTACCCCGACTCGGGGTCCCCAAACCCCCGTCGCACGTCTGACGCCGCCGATCGAGCCCCTGACAGGCGCAGCATCTAGAGAAAATCGAACGTATGAGCCGTCAGTCCAGCTACGGTCAAGCGCTCTCGAGTGATCCGCTGTAGCCGGCACATCAAGGCAAACCCTGCTTGGATTCCGTAGGGGATCGATTCCGCAGGTTCCCGACCGTGGCTACGTTTCGAGGTGACCGGCAAGTTATGGCTGACTTCCTTCAACTCGAGTCGTCGATCCTGTCTGCCGTCGTCGACAGACGTTGGGACGTTCTGGCCGACCTGCTGGACGATGATTTCGTCATCACCACTGCCGGGTGGCGCGACGAGCCGGCCCCGAAGCAAACCTGGATCGACGAGGTGTCAGAAGGCCACATATTGCACAAATTCGAGGTTCACTCCGTAGACATCCGTGACCTGGGTGGCGTGGTAGTAGCACTTGTTCTGTCAAAGCAATGGGCGACCTGGAAGGGTGCTCCCTTTGAGGGAACATTTCGATACACCGACGTGTGGCGCCAAAACACTGACGTCTGGCGGCTCGCGGTTCGGCACGCCAGTCTTGTTCCGTCGACATAGTGTCGGCTGAATGGGCTAGTCCAGACGCCGCCGAAACTAACCCTGGCTCCAGCCCGCAAAAAC
>DATKIY010000025.1:0-5225 GCA_035543875.1 Actinomycetes bacterium
GTCGGAGTCGATCGTGGTCACGACGCAGCGCTGACGGACTGAATGAACCCCGATCAGTGCATCTCCGATTGCAAAGGCCTGACCGGGGAGCTCGGGCTCAACGTCTGGGGGTATCCCGGATAGAACAATGTTCGGACGCAGTCGGCGAACGTCGTACCCGAAACGCGCGACAGCACCGTCGGTCGCAACGAGCAAGTTCAGAACGTCGAAACGTTCGGGAGTTACGTCGGCGACCAGCCGAGCGTCCGGTCCGCCATGCACACGGACTATTTCGGCGGCCTCGGGCGAGTCCCAGGGAAAGCCATCTACCAGCGGCACACCATCCACATCGGTCGACCCGGCCAAGGTGAGCAGTCCATGCCTGGTCCGCCCAGTTAACGCACCGTGGGGTCCTGCCACGTGGACTATGCGATCGCCCTCGATGCCGTCGGGGGTGAGGCGTCCAGACTGCAGTGCCTCACCCCCGAGCGACTTGACCGGGTATCGCCACAGTTGGGATACCCGTACATCACTAGTGGTGGCTAAGTCGGGCATCGTCTGGCCAGGTCCCGCCTGCGGGCATATCGAGCCGTTCGGTCATCGGCACTCGCCAGTCCGGTGTCGCGGTTGGTTCACCCCAGTAGTCGGTGACCCGAACGACCTGCCCGTCCGCCAACTCGCCGATCGTGACGTTTCGGTACAGTCGCCCGTCTCCGTAGTTGCACGTCCATTCGACTACGACGACGTCGCCAAGGTGAATCCGCCGGCCAACCTCCAGGGTCAGCTCAGGGAAGTTGCCTTCAACGTCGGCGATCAGCTGCCTGGAGCGGACGATCTCACCCATCTGCGGCCATTGGCGAACTACATCGTCGGCTAGTGGAACGCCGAGTATGTAGGCAACGCGCGTGGCGCCGTTGGAATCCTGCGGAGTTGGGTTCATTGGAATCATTTCTCCAAAGTTGCGGCCGTGGCGCCAACCGTGGTGTCGAAGAAACTCACAATCGTCTCCGCGATGAGGTCGAGGTTGTCCTCGACGGCAAAGTGCCCAGAGTCCAAACGCACCAGCTCCGCATCCGGCAAGTCACGCAAATAAGCCTCGCCACCCGCGGGGGTGAAGAAGATGTCACCCTGACCCCAGAAGATCAGCGTCAGCGGCTGCCGCTCGCGGAGCGAAGCCTGCCAGGCGGGGTACAGATCGGCGTTCGTCCGGTAGTCATAGAACAGGTCGAGCTGCACTCGATGAGCGTGAGGGCGAGACAGGAAGTAAAGGTCCATGTTCCAGTTGTCGGCGCTGATCTTGCTGGGATCCGGATGGCCAGTGGTGTAGATGGCCTTGACGGTCTCCGGCTGAAGAAACGCCTCAAGCGCTGCTTCGTTGGCCGCGCTGCGGTCGACCCACAACGCATGCCGGATGCCGTCCCACGCCTCCGTAAAGCCTT
Source organism: Actinomycetes bacterium (assembly GCA_035543875.1). Lineage (GTDB taxonomy): Bacteria > Actinomycetota > Actinomycetes > JAHEKZ01 > JAHEKZ01 > DATKIY01. Next base: position 1,419 of record DATKIY010000025.1, read on the forward strand.
CTTCGTAGGTGTTCGCGTTCTGGATGACCTGCCACGTAAGCCATTCGGGGTGAGCGGCAATGATGCGGTTCCCGATCGGGCCGCCGTAGTCCTGCATGAAGATGCCCATGGGGCCGGTGAAGCCGACAGCGTTGAGCAGGCCATCGACGATCTCGGCCAGGTGGTCGAAGGTGTACTCCCAAAGTGCAGGGTCGGGCATTTCGGTGTTGCCAAACCCTGGGTAGTCCGGGGAAAGCACATGGAACCGCTCGGCGAGAATCGGAATGAGATTCCGGAACTGGTGTGACGAGGCCGGAAATCCGCCAAGCAGCAGGAGCTTCGGATTGGCCGGGTCGCCGGCTTGACGATAGAAGACATCAAGTCCTTCGACCTTGGCAGAGTGGTAGGTGGTCATGGGAACCTCCAGGATGAATGAACGCGATCGGCTCGACCGCCGTCGAAGCGGTAAGAATGTGTCGAGGGTTTGGCGTCATTCGAAGCGGAAGTCTTACCTCACCGAGCCCGATTGATTGAGTCGCAGGACTTCCGGCGTGAGTCGTCGCTGAGATCAGACTGCGTCGATGCACAGCTCGTACACGTTTGACCGGGTCTTTGCTGTGGCAACGGTCGCCGTCGGATCGTCGGTCGGAGCGACTTGCGCAGCAACCGCACCGACCTGGCTGTCCCAGTAGGACACGTCCAATGCGTGTCCACTAGCCCTGTCGACCAGCAACCGGAAACCCCGAAAGCCTTCCCCGCCGTGTGAGGTCATGGCCGTGTTCCGGACGTGATCGATCACCTCGTCGGCGAAGTCTGGGGCAAACGTGATCTCGTCAATCCGAACCCACATCGCAACCTCCGGATAGTGCGGTGACTACGTGGTAGACGGGCCGGCTTCGCCAAAAATCTCGGTGGCCTCCACCAGTCCGAGGTAATCAGCTCGGCAGGCCGGGCAGCTGGCAAGGTGAGCAGCAAGGCCAGGGTGTGCGACCGCGGGTTGACCTCCCGCAAGCTCCTCCTCGACATACCGATGTAGCTCTTCGAATCCGGCGGCACACCCAGCGTCGACTGAGTCGGCTGCAAGCAGCGAGTCCATGCTCGGAAGTTCGCTCATTGTGATCCCACCGCCGAGAAAGGAGGTTGGTAACCGGCCGCGGACAGACTGGCCCGCAACTTACGACGAGCATCGAATAGCGTCTTGTAGATCGCATTTCTGCTCGTTCCAAGCTCACGCGCGAAAGCATCCATCGGGACCTCATTCAACGCGATTGCGACGAAGACCCGTCGCTGAAGAGCCGTCAGGTCCTGGTCGATCGCCCGCCTCAACGCCGCAAACAACTCACGATGGACGCTGTGCTGGTCTGGTGAACTCGACCGCAGGTCAGGCATTTGCTCCCAAGCGTCCTCATCCAACGTCGCTCGGTGGTCCCGCCAGAAATGGCGACCCATCTTGGTCGACACTTCGAACATCACGAAGCGGTAGGCCCAGGTCGTGAACCGGCTGTCTCCACGAAAGCTCGCAATCTTCGAGCGGATCGCCATGAGGGAGTCGTCGGTCGCTTGCTGGGCAATGTCCTCCAACTCTCGACCTTGCACCCTGAGAGATCCGGACCGGCGAGCTACTTCGTGTCGCGCCACCCTGAGCAACAATCCGTGCAACGCCGTCACACAACCCTCGTGGGCCGGACCAGAGGTCGTCAAGCCCGCCACCCATGCCCGCGACACATCGTCCATAGGTGGGCGAGCAGGTTCTGGCTCACTCACTCTGCTGGGATTCTCGACGGTCACCGCCAACCAACCTTCGTGAAACGATCGAAGAGCCGAAATGGCCGCTTTCACCATGGGTGCCTCATCAACCTACTTGAAGAAGTGGGTTGTCGGTCGTTCGAGCAGGACCCCGTCCAAAACCACGTCGACCTTTTCGTTGTAGAACGAGACCAGTCCCGCGATCGGAGAAACTTCCCTGGCCGGAAAGTCGTACGACCACGCGAGATCGGGCTGAATGGTCTGGCCAATTCGAACGGACCAGTAGCCAGTCGTGGTTCCTTTGTATGGACACTCGGTGACTGTGTCAGTCGCGACCAAGTGCTCGAAGTTAACCTCAGTGCGCGGGACGTAATAACGAGTGGGGAGTCCGGTTTCAAAGACCATCACCGGCGACGCCGACTCGGCGAGCGTAACGCCGTCCAACTCGAATTTGACGGACCGCGTGGAACGCAGCGCATCGACGCGCACATAGGGATTGCGGGGATGGACGAAGACCTGTTCATCCTCCTCGAACCAACTGTCGAGTCCAGCCCAGTCGATTCGAACGGTTTTGTTGAGGACCTCCACCGGCGAGTCAGTCACCAGCCGCGCGACGCCGTCGCGTCGAACATCGCCAACCCTTAATCCGTGAATGGCTAACGGCCCACGACGAGTCTGTTGTGTGTGCTTTTCGTCGACAAGCACGTCCTGCCTGATGTCGTCGAGGGGGATGTAGTACTGCGGGTAGTTGGACCACTCCCAGACATAGAGAGCTCGAACTGTGTCGACGACGATCTCCCCCGCGAGAACACCGCGGATTCTTCGTGGGACCGGTGCGACCTGGTTGACGTCAGCAATCATCGGTGGGTAGTCATTCATGTCGCATCTTCCTGGGAGGAGCCGGAGTGACGGGTCGGCGAGATGACCATAAGAGAGCGGCAGCGTAGGACCGATACGGCGCCCAACTTCGAGCACGATCGTCCACCTCGCGGATCGACGGCAGTTCCCGCATGGCCCATTCCGCCTCAACGGCTCGCCGTATTCCCAGGTCACCCGCTGGCAAGATGTCTGGCCTGTGCAGCTGATGGATCAGGAACATCTCGGCCGACCAGCGCCCAACGCCGCGGACGGAAGTTAGCGAGGCGATTGCCTGCGCGTCGTCCAAGTGGTCGAGGTGCTCCACGTCGATGGTCCCAGCCATCTGCAGCTCGGCCAGGCCGGTCATGTACTCCGCTTTCGCGCGTGACAGTCCGAAGGCGCGCAGCCGCTCCGGACCCAGCGCGGCCACGCTCTCAGGTTCCGGGATCCCTCCGAGGGCAGCGCGTACCCGGTCAAACAACACGAACGCGACTTCCGTGGAAATCTGCTGACCTGCGATATGGAGCAGCAGAGCGGCAAAATTGCTGGACTCGGTTCGGCCGCCGTCCTCCCAAAGGAATGGGTTCGGCCGGCCGTGGCTGGCGACGATCCGCCGCAACACGGGGTCGCCGCGGGTCAGCGCGGCGTAACCCGCTAACCGCACGTCAACTGACTTGGGTGGTGTCCCACGCCCAGCGCCAGCAGCACGGGCGTCGATACGGGGACCGGCGTCTGTTTCGTTGGCCGAAATGGTCATACCGAGTTAGTGTCACCGGCTGTGTGATTCTTACCTCGTTCAATTCCAGACTGATCGGATCGGCTCCCTGCTCAGCAGGAGCCCAGGCACGCTTGTTTGGTGGTGACAGACCCAGTCGGTCATTGATTTCGTCGTGGTCAGGCTGATCGGGGAATGTCAGTGGTCCCCGACAGAGTTGCGCCTGAAGAATTGCCCGACCAGGGTTGGGTCGTTCTTGCCCCGTTTTGCCCCGTTTTTGGCCCTTTTCACGGTGCCTGTCGATCGTTGGCAGCACCGACCCGCTTCGTCAGGAGACCAGCCGTGTCCCAATCTGCACCCGACGCCAGCCCGGCGGTCGGATCCACAGCGCCAGACCCCAAACGCTGGCGGGCGCTATTCGTCATCGCCATGGCGCAGCTCATGGTCATCCTCGACGCATCCATCGTCAATATCGCGCTTCCATCGGCGCAGCGGGATCTCGGGATCTC
>DATKIY010000026.1:0-19627 GCA_035543875.1 Actinomycetes bacterium
GTTCGGGGGGAGCACTGGGGAGTCGAGGGAAGGTTTAGATGCCGCGACCTTTGTTGTGCAGGTAGCGCATGACGGTGTCTGTCTTCACCACTCCGGTTGCTATGCCGAGTGCAAGGTAGGCGCGACCCTCGGTTGGGTTACGCCGAAGGGTGCGTCCAGCCCAGCGCCACGCTTCGCGGCGTTCGCCGTCGGCCGCCGACGCAAACGCAATTTGCCCAGCCACCCGGGCTTCGCCAGCGCGGACGTCATGAAACTCCGGATAGCGCGCGAGCAGCCACTGCAGCGCGGTGCTCATGGTCTCCCACCGCCCGATGAAGTACGAGTCCTTCGACCAGAACACCCGCACACCTACGTCGGGGACGTTGGCGATGGGGTGGGCACGTGCGGCACGCAGCAGGAACTCGTAGTCCTCGGCGTAGCTGCCGGGGATGTTCTCTTCTACGAGCCCGAACCCGTCGACCACCGCTTTGCGTCGCATGAGGAATGTTGACGGGTGTAGTTCAGTCAAGCGGTCTCGCAGTAGGTCGCGGAGCGTGAACTGATGGCGGGGTAATACGCGTGGGTGGACTTCCCCGTCGAAGACCACTTCGATTCCACAGCTCACAAACTCAGCGCCAGGATCGTGAGAAAGCGCATCGACTTGGCGCTGCAGCTTGCCTGGGAGCCACTGGTCGTCGTCGTCGCAGAACGCAACAAGCTCGGCGTTAGCTGCTTCGATGCCGGTGTTGCGTGCGCCAGCGAGGCCAGGGGTACGGGAGTTGGTCAGGACTTCCAGTCGCCGCGTCGTGCCGTCGACTCCAAGACCTTCCTCTGTGGTCAACTCAAGGTCGGGCTCGCTTTGGTCGTAGACAACCAGCACCCTGATGGGGCCGGCGTACTCCTGCGACAAGATTGCGCGTACCGACTCACGCATGAGCTCGGGTCGGTTTCGCGTGGCCACCACGACATCGACATCGGGAACCTCAACCGTGTCCCGTTTGTCCGGCGAACTCATCGACCGCGTCCCCCCACGTTGTTCGAATGTCCGTTGTAGCCGTAGTGCCGCCGGAACGGGCTCGTCAGAACCTCGACTACTGCACGACTGCGAGGGGACATCTCGGTGCGCCAACGCACGTCTTGTTTGATGTCTACCTTCCCGGTTGTGAATCGCATCGGGTTTCCAGCAACGGTGTGTGAAGCAGCTAGTTCAACTGTCTCACCATCGAGAAAACCTAGCGTCGATGCGTCATGGTCCTGACTGACGAAGGACAGCACATCGAGCAGTGAGTCCTTAGGTGACTCGACAAAATCCTCGTACCGAACGCGACGGTAGGGAAGCCGATTGCCCAGTCCCTGCATGATGGCGTTCTGAACATCCCACATGGCCGCAGCCTTGACCGGTCCGTACGTTGGCATTGGGATTCCCTGAGCCTCGGGACGCTCGACGACCCGGCTCCATGCGTGCGCCACGGCTCGGCTGTCGCGGACGACGTGTAGAAGTCGAAGGTCGATGCCAGGCGTCGCCGCCAGCAGCAGCGCATAGGAGGCGTGTTTGCTGGAGTCGACAATGACCTTGGCTCCCGAGACCTTCGACATCGCGCGATAGAGCGAGCCCAGGCGGTCGATGTACTCGGCATGACGACGCGCGTAGAACGGCGCCAGTCCCGGGCGCATCATCAGGGGGACATATCGAGTCCGGTCGACGGCGTATCGCAACTCGACGGCTGCCTCTGCGTCGAGTTTGTCCCATCCGCCAAATGCCTCGTCACCAACCGCCGACCAAAACTCGCAGGTGTGAAACGGCTTGCCGCAACCACAGGTTTCATTCCCGCGCAGCCCCCGTCGCCACAGGTGCACGACTTCGCCAACACTGACGAGGCCATCGAACTGGCCGATCGCTCGCTCGAGCAGGGTCGAGCCACTGCGTCCTTGACCGCCTATGTAGAGGACCGTGACGTCAGAGTCGGCCGGCGCCGAGTGCGCGGGATGTTTCCGTGCGCCGGCTACCAGTTGGTCGACGACCTCTCCCACCCGACGAACACCCTGTGGCAGTTGGTGCTCGCCATCAGCTGCAGCGGAGGTATCAGCGCGATGACGCTTGAACGCTGTCGACACAGCATCGGAAAGCTGATCGGTGCTATTGACCGTTATGACGACGCCTTCGTCGTCGAGCCGTTGAGCGAAGCGCAGCTGATGCTGGTCGACGTGCTCGCCGCGGTTGGGGTCGCGCGGCACGCAGATGGGCAGATGACCGGCTCGCCTTGCTTCGGTAATCGTGGCCGGGCCGCCGTGGCAGATAACCGCGTCAGCCTGAGCTATCTCCGACTGCAGCTGAGAGTGGTCGAGCAGCTGTGAGCCTTGCGCATGGCGTGGTGCGGCCGCGCTGCCGTACTGAATCAAGACGTCGATATCAGGGTGGTCGGCGGCGAACTGATCGGCCCAAGCGACGAGCCGGTCGAAGGGATGGTGGTCGGTACCCACCGTCACGAGTAGGCGCGTCACAAGATTGGTCCAACGAGTATCGAGCCGGAGTAGAGCCGGCGCTGTTCTTCCCACTGGACGCAGAAAGCATCGCTGAGTGGCTTGCACAGTCGACCCGTCAGGGTGCGGTTGTCGATGCGGTCGTAGACCTCGACGTAGACCGTTGGGATCCTTCTTTTACGTGCTAGAGCAAAGAACGGGAACGCAACAGCGGCGCCGGTCGAGATGACGACATCTGGTTGTTGTTCGTCGAGGACTCGTTTTGCCAGAACGGTGTTCTTGGCGAGGTTCGGGAGGTTGCGCGTAGTCGGATGGTGAGCCCAGGTGACGTCCTCGGCAACCAGCTGCGAAATAGCGTCCGCAGTGTCGAACGTGACCCAGTGCCGATCTTGGCGGTCCCACAGGGGAGCGAGAGCCAAGAGTTGGGCAAGGTGGCCGCCGCTGGATCCGACCAGCAGCACTCGACCTGTTGACACCGCGCTACCCCCCTTCGCTTCCTCGACGTTAGCCCAACCCTCTCGCAGCCAATAGGTGAAGGGGGACAGTTGCCAGAAGACGGGTCGAATGGGTGACGCCAACCGGGTGACGGCGAAACTTTGCGTGGGGTCAGTCCTTGGCGGCTGGTTGGCGTCGAAGCGAAGCGAGGAGTAGTTCGATGTGTAGCGATTCCCTGGCTCGCCACAGCATCGCGCAGTAGGCCGGCACCGCGACTGCCAGCGAAAGGATCAGTGCCAACCACGTCTGACCGAGGATCACGATGGCGAGCAGCGTCGGAATTCCTACACCAACTAGGGCAAATCCGGCAGCAGTTCCGGTGGCTCGCTCGAATGGGTGCAACCCGTCGGCGCGGTGCAACTGAATCAAGGACAGCGTGTTTGCCGTCAGGATGCTGGCTCCCCAGCCGAGGGCAGCGCCAAACGCACCTAGGCCGGGGATCAAGGAAACGTCGACGATGACCTGGACGAACAGCGCGACAAGTGAGTTGGCCAGGGTCCAGGTGGTCCGGCCGGCCATGCTCAACATGACGTCGACCATGCCGGCGCCGTTACCGAGGAAGGCAGCTACGCAGATAGCGACCGTGACGGGCCAAGCCTCGACGTACTCCTGCCCGAACAGGCTGAGCAGTAGGGGGCTGAAGGCGGCCACGACTAGGTAGAGGGGCCCGTTCATCAAGATGACCCAGGTGGTCGTGGAGCGGTAGACCGCGTTCGCCTCTTCGCGACGTCCGTCCGTGATCAAGCGAGCGATCTGAGGTTGTGCGGCGAGCCCGAGCGCTGAGTTCGCTAGTTGGCCGACGACCAGAAATCGTGTGGCGAAGCCGTACAGCGCGGCTTCTGCTGGTGACCGAAGCGCGCTCACCAAGATGATGTCGAGCCGTTGCAATGCTTGTTGAATGATGCTGGTGACGCTGCGCGGCCAGGTAAACGTCCAAAAGGCTCGCCGAAGTTCCATCGGCTCGTCATCGGGAGACGGGTTGGTTGGCTGAGGTGCGTTCTTGATGAGTTGACTGAGCCAAATGGCAGCGACAATCGACGTGATGACGTAGGGCAGCGCCCACCCGGCTCCCACGGCCACCAGACCAGCAAGGGACGCGGCAGCAAGGATCAGCACCAGCTGCAGGGATGGCCGCGACATTCGATCAATGAGCGCTGTCGGGCGCATTGTCCCGAAACCGCGTGTAGCGCCGAGCAGGACGTCAGACAGGACCACGAACGGAAGGAACACCGCAAGTACGCGGACGAGGCTGGTTGCCGTTCCACTTCCGCCGAGTAGGTGGTCGGAAAGCCACGGTGCAGTCACGAGCACGAGGACGCTGAGTAGTACTGACAGGCCAACTACTGGAGCCAACGCAACCTTCAGAACGCTGCCGAGTTGGTCATTGCGGTCAAGCGTGCGTAGCCGAGCGATCCAATAGACCAAGCCAACTGGCGTCCCCAGGCGCGCAACCGAGGCGGCGATCAGGACGAGGGCCGTGGAGGCAAAGTAGATTCCGGCGTCCGCCTTTGTCAGCGAGCGTCCGATCGCAATCGAAACCAGAATTCCAAGAATCGCGGCGGCGACGGCGCCAGCCAGGTTCATCGAGCTGCCGCGGCCAACCCTCCGTACATGGTCGTCTGAAGTGATGCCACTCACCGTCGCCACGAAGGGGTACGACCCCACCACGTCGCGAGCCGCTCATCGAACGGTTCGAAATGTGCGGTCAGGCTCTGCCTCACCGTCTCGCTCATCGGGGCGCGCTGTCGTGCGTTGTGTCGTTCGAACACGACCGGCAGTTCGGGTAGCTCAAGGAAGTGGGTGATCTGCGGCCACACTTGTTCTGGGCTGGACCAAAAATCTTGGCTGTCGATGACCAGCACCTGCTGTCGTCCGACCGCAGCCGCAAGGCGTTCCAGTTGATCGATGTACTCACCACGCGCGCGGTAGGCCTGGTGCTGATGAGCAAAACTGCGAGAAGTCACGCCATCGACGAGACGCTGCTCCTGTCCGCCTAGCCGTGATGGTTCAAGCTCTAGAGCCTGCTCAAAGGATTCGGTCTCGAAACCGCGTGCCCGTTCATGCGCATGTGCCGAGTAAGCCCGCTCAACCGGGTCGCGAAGCAGCACCAGCAACTTCACCCCAGGCAGGTCGTTGGAGATTCGTTTTGGTGCGAGGGGGTGCCACAGGTAGTACGGGCTTGACTCCCCGACAGCCGTTGGGTAGCCGTTCGCCGCGTCAACGGAGCTGACCTTGCGGTTTGTTGGAAAGTGAGATCGATACCACGACAGCTGTCGGTCGTAATGAAGGTCAAAGTAGTGAACGCCTTTTCGAAGGTTTGCCGAGAGTACGCCTGGGTGTTGGCTCAATGTCTTGTACAACGTCGTGGTTCCGCAGCGCTGCCCCCCGACGATGAGGAAGTTCGGAAGTGTCCGTTGATGCTGGGTCGCTCTCGCGTAGGTGCCATGCATCTGGCGAGTGGCCCGACGCGCCAGCGTTGTGAGGTCAGTGTTCATGGGCGGTACCTACCCGCCGTTCGAGTTCTGGCAGCAGCCACCGGTCTACGTCACCGAGCCGCGTGCCAGCGGTTGCCTGCTGGTCTTCGAGGTAGCGAGCAGCGAGTTCAAGGAAGTACAACGTCGTAACCACTTCGGCCCCTTCGACGTCGCGTATCGCAAACGGCAAAAGTACCTCCGGGGCTCGCCTAAAGATCAGCGGGGCGAGTTGAGAGAGGTCCTTCGTGGTGGGCGAGCTCTGCGTGAGAAGCAAGTGAAGAGCATCGAATCCAACCGGGACTCCCGACGCAAACCGCTCCCAGTCCCAGACCAGGACGCCGGTTCGCTGTACGGCCATGTTTGTCGCTCGCCAGTCGCCATGCCAGCAACCCATCTCCAGCTCGGCCAGCCGTGGAGCTTGCCGCAAGCTTTCGACAAGACGCTGGACCCGCTTCAATGAGGCCGCAGCAGCGCTGGTTGCGGCCGGCATCGCCACCTGCAATTGGCCAACCAAACGGTCGGCGTACTCCTCGGCGGAGAGACCGCTGGACACGCTGCGAGACACCTCGACCTGGGCGTTTGCGACTGCCTCTGGGTTGTCGGCTGCCCTTCCGTTGCGGAGCAGCGCTGATTGCAGAACGAGTGAGTGCCCAGACCAAGAGTCCTGCAGCAGCAACCGCGGCGTTGTGACCTCGCGTAGGGAGCTGAGTTGCTGCAGGGCGCTCGCCTCGTTCGCGACCAGTCGGTCAGTGAGCTCGTTCACGCCAAGTTTCGCGAACCCCACAACGTCGCCTTCTGGGGTTGTCAAAGCCAAAACGGGTTTGCGGTTCGCGCGCGGGGGCCCGAGATGAACGCCCACGACGATCGTGCGCCCGAGCTGACGAGACAAGTAGTCAGTGATTCCACCCTCGGGCACTTCAATCGTCGATCCTGGTTGTATTGGGCTTCCCCAAGCCGCCGCGATCAGACGAGTCCTGATGCGGGCGCGGCGCGAACTAGCGTCACGCAAAGCGCGAAGTGACGCTCTGCCGGGCCGTCGCTCGATCGGAAGTAGAAGCCGAGGTTTCGTGGCGTCCGGAAGTGCGCGAAGCTGAACCCGACCCGGTGCTACGTCGGGCCACATCAGTCGGAGCGTTGGCTCATCCGACGTCGAGGGCGACGCCGTCACAGTCACCCGGCCGCCCCGAGTTGTGGCTTTTCCCAGCGCGGTGCGAGGCGGTCCGAACCATCGTCGAGTAGTGATGGAATCGGGGGGTCGGCAATCCCCTCCTGTCGCGCCTGTTCGTTGCGCCAGAGCAAGCCAATCGTGATCATCAGAAGTGACAGTGTCGAACTAATACCCACATAGAAGAACATGTAGAAAAGCTGAACCACGACGATGGTTTGGCCAGCGAGTCCGATAGGTGTCAGGTCTGATCGGTAGCGCAGTGCCGTGAGCAGGAAGAATCCGACAAAGAACACCAGCCCGACAAACCCCTGCGAAAACATAACGTTCCAGATGTGACCGGTACTGCCGATAGTGCGGTTCCCGCATCGGGGGCAGTCGGCGGTGGAACCAATGGCGATGGACTCGTCGCTCCCAACTGTTTCTCGTGTCCCGCCGTACCCCAAGATTGGTGAGCTCATTGCGCCAGTGATTGCCTGGGTTGCCAGAGAAGCTCTCACCTGGTCACTGTGTCCGTTGTCGGCGCGGCCTTGAATCACTGTTCCCAGTGGAGTCACTGCAACAACCAGGAGACCAGTCACGGCAATGGCACCGAGTGCGCCGAGTAGCCATGGTCGTCCGGCGATCGCCAAACGAACAACCACGAAGGTGATGCCGATGACAAGGCCTAGCCACAGGCCTCGGTTGAGCGAGTAAACCACCGGGATAACCGCGGCGAAGATCGCGGCAGCCCCGAGCCAGCGCTTGCTGCCTTTCGCGTACAAGACATAGCCGATCGCGAACCAGGTGATAAGGATGGAAAGGTTGTTGCCCCACGCATTGGTGAACTCAAACGGTGCGTTGGGTCGCGCATTCGCCGCACCGATGACGTCCTGAATCTGTGCGACCTGCGGGTGCACCATCGAGATCAAACCTCGACGTGCTGCAAGTGGTCCAGGCAGGAGTAGCTCAACCGGCGATTTCCACTGCAGACCAGGAACTGCCAGGCCGACGTAACCGCCGATCAGGGTGACGACGAACAGCACTCCGAGCCAACGGACGATGCGGTATCGCGTCAACTCGTCCTCGCGCAGATTGCTGACGTAAAGCAGCACCACTGTTGCCGCTAGGTACTGAAGACTGCGAAGAACGAAGCTGTCGAGGGCATCTGCATACGTCTGCGGGAGTGTCTCCGGCGCTGTGAGGTTCAACATGATGGCGCCGAGCAGAGACCACGAGACGAACATGCCCCAGAGGAAGAACCAAGGCGGGGTGCGGATGTACGGCATCCGCATGAGGTGAAGGGCCATAGGGATCGCGAAAATCGGAAACACGAAAGAGCCCAGACCGAGGACCCACCACAGGGGGAACATCACGAGCGCGGCGAACAGCGGCCAGCCTGGCGGGAGCCCCTTGTACTTCCTGCGTGCGCTGGCGGTCCAGCGGTCGGTGACGACGAGACCAGATGCCCCGGGCGTTTCAACGGCAGTAGCCGGTGTCAATGACATGTCAGCTGACATTTCGATTGCTACCAACGGCCTTATCGGCTAACGGGCGCCCGGGTGAGCTTTTCCGCTGGCCGTTCACTTTTTTTTGGGCCGACCAAAATGGGATCGGGTCCCAGGCCAAGTGCTGGGACGGTAACGACGCCCGGCACGGTGATTCCGACGATGGACCATTGCCGCACGGCGACGGTGACGAGGTCACGATGTGTCCGACCAATTTCGACAACGGGGACGGCCACATCGGACAGTCGGGCGAGCAGCTGTGCGTCTGCTCCAGCCACTGTTGCAGGAGCACGCACAATCACGATTCTCGACCGCTCGCGGAGCGTGCGGAGGGCCGCTCCGATTCCTGCGCCCTCCAGGTCATCGATTTCTTCGTCGAGCTTGAGACCTGGCGCGATCACAGACAGCCCGTCGACTCCTGTGACGCTTCGGCTGACTTCTGCTAGTGATGCTTTGCCTTTCAACGCTTCTGCCAACCCGGGACCGTGCGGCAGTCCAGCCAGGGCAGGCGCACTTGACGTAACGTCGGCGACCAGCAAAGTCGTCGTGTAGTCGGCGCGCGCGAACGAAGCGGCGAGGTTAACCGCGACCGCGTCGGCGCCGCTTCCCGGTTCGGGTTCGGCGATGACGATGATGCCGCCGCTGCTGGTCACGCCGCTGAGCAGCACATTTCGAAGTTCTGTGTATGCCTGACCACCTGGGCTATGCGCGGGAAGGAGCGCTGGGATCTCGTCCCGGCTGCCAGGGACGTTGGTGAGCACTGGCAAGCGAAGTCGACGCTCCAGGATTCGCCAGTCGTAGACCCGGCCATCCCGTCGTTCCAGCCAGGCCACACCAAGTAGGCCAATCAAGATGCCTAAAGCGAATCCACTGAACAGCACCAGCATCTGGTTAGGGCTGGAAGGCTGACGGGCAGCGAGCGGCTCGTTCATCACATAGCCGGGGTTGACTGTGGTTCCGACAAGCGAGCTCAGTCGCGCGTTGATGGCAGTAATCTCGCCGAGGATGATGTCTTGTTGATCCTGGTTTCCAGGTGACTGCTTCGCCTGCCTTAGTTCGGCTTGCTTGAGCGCAACCTGCTGTTCCAGGGCTCGCGTTTGCGCGTTATTTACATCATCGGTGGTCGTTCTGCGGTTTTGCAGGTAGGCGGATGCGTAAGCGGCCGCTCCAAGCCTCGCCTGCTCAGCGGTGGACGATGAGAAGCTAATGCGCAGCACGTTTGTGTTGGGCGGGACGGTCACTGTGACGTGTTGCACCAGCTGGCCGACGATCTCCGGTGTCTCCAGCCTGGTTTTGGCGATAGAAGAGACAACCTGGGACTTCACTAATTGTGCTTCGGTATCCAAGTTGATGTCGGAGTTAAGGCGCGCGTTGTCGATCGTGGTGTCTGCAGTCGCTCCCACGGAATTGACGTACACGGTGGCCGTGGAGATGAACGTCTTGGGTGCGATCAGCAGGTAGACCGAGGCGAAAGCAAGCCCGATCACCGCACCGAGCATCAGCATCCACCACCGCCGTCGCATGGCGTCGGCAAACTCGCCGAGCGACGCAGTTCCCCCGGTTGCGCTGTGCTCCATGGTCGTGCCGTCCCCTCAATCATTTAAGCGTGCTGTCAGAGTTGCCAACCGCTAGCGGTGGTGGCTGAAGACTACGGCGCGTAACGGGCCGTTCAGTGCGGTGGCCAGCAGGCTTCACTCATCTGGCCGTCCGAAAGTCCGAAGCATGGTTACTTTGCGTAATCACCGTGTCACCCATAGCAAGAGGCCGTCGTCCGTTCGTTTCTAATCCCACGCCCAGGCTTCACGTTGCGGTGTTGAGCGGCTACTAATGGTGCTTGCCGCACGAATATTTGCGTGGCCTCTCGTTGCTTCGGCTTCGTCTGGCTCGGGGTTCACAACGGGAAAGTGGACTTGGTCGGCGCATGCGTAATGGTGGACCTGAGGGGGAGACAACAACGTGACACGATCAACGCGATCACCGCGATCAACCAAGACCGGGCTCAGTCGTCGACTTTTGAGCATCGCTGCGGTCGCTGCGGTAGGGGTGTCAGCGTTCGCGGCGACGCCTGCCGTCGCTGCGCCAGCCGACGACCAGTTGGTCAGTGCCGATCCAGCGAACAACACGCCTCGAGTTCTGACCAACCTTGATGGGTCGGTCAGCAAGGTCATGGCGATTGCTCGTAGCGGCGACACCATGATTGTCGGGGGAACCTTCACCCAGGTGCGTGAGTCTGACCCCGCAGCACCGGTTGTTAACCGCGTTGGCTTGTTCGCTTTTAACGCCACCACCGGCGCGATCGACCCGAACTTCAATCCCATTCTTGCTTCAAGCAGCCCCGACAAGCCGGTACAGGTCAGTGCCATTCAGGTCTCGGCAGACGGCAACTCCGTGTACATCGGTGGCGAGTTCCGGACCATCAACGGCAGCGGTCCCGCGCGGCTCCAGGAGCTGTCGCTCAGCGACGGTCAAAAGGTGCCGTCCTTCAGCAACCCAACCCCAAACCTCAGCGTCTTCGATCTCAAGCTGGTTGGCAACCGACTGTACGTCGCGGGGTCGTTCACCAAGCTCGACACGACCGCGCGAGGTGGGCTGGCCTCCTTGGACGCGACAACTGGTGCGCTGACAGACGCGGTTACGACCTCCTACGCGGGTATCAACAACGGAGGAATCACTACCGTTCGCAAGATCGACGTCACTCCGACTGGTGACCGAATGATCACGATCGGAAACTTCACCACCGTTGGCGGAATTGCGCGCAACCAGGTAGCCATGCTGGACACTTCGGGACCGACGGCGACCGTTGCCGGCTGGTCGACGAACCGTTTCCCCCGAGCCTGCAGCTCCTCGTTCGACACCTACCTGCGTGACGTCGACTTCTCGCCAGACGGCTCGTTCTTCGTGATCGTGACGACCGGTGGTTGGGGCGGAACCGGCTCGACCTGCGACTCGGCGTCGCGTTTTGAGACGTACCGCACAGGAGTACAGGACTACACCTGGATCGACTTCACGGGTGGCGACACGTTCTGGGCCGTTGAGGTCACCCAGAATGTGGTTTACGCAGGCGGACACTTCCGCTGGATGAACAACTCCTACACCTCTGATGGCCGGTCCGCCGGCCCAGGTGCGGTTCCACGCGAGGGTCTTGCCGCACTCGACACTCGCAACGGGCTGCCATTCAGCTGGGACCCCGGTCGTAAGCGCGGGATTGGTGTCTTTGACTTCCTGCTCAGTCCCTCAGGGCTGTGGGCAGGATCGGACACCGATACTTGGGCAGGGGAAAAGCGTGACCGACTTGCGCTGTTCCCATTTCTTGGTGGCAAGAACCTTCCGACCGACAAGCTAGGAACTTTGCCGGGCGATGTCGTGCAGCTTGACAGCGACGCGGTCACTGGAACCGATGCGCGGGCGAAATACCTCACGGGATCAGGGGTTCCGCTGTCGACGACTCCCGTCTCCAGCGAGACCTGGTCCAACGCTCGTGGGGCCGTCATGATTGACGGCACGGTTTACACCGGATGGTCGGACGGCACGTTCAAGCAGCGCAGTTTTGACGGCGTCAACTTCGGCGTTCCCTCGAACGTTGACCTTCATGGTGGCGGCTTTAGCAAGGACATACCGAAGATCACCAGTATGTTCTATGACCGCCGTGACGGTCGGCTGTACTACACAATGCCGACGGATCCAGGCACCGCCCAGAAGGCACCGCCGACCAACAACAACGGTGGCTTGTACTACCGCTACTTCACGCCTGAGTCGGGCACCGTGGGCACCACGCGGTTCAACGGGCTCCGGGCGGCATCCGCTACGGCTATTGACGCTGCCAATATTCGCGGCTCGTTCTTGGTGGGCGACCAGTTGTACTTCGTAGACAAGGCTGGCGTTCTCAAGAAGATTACGTTCTCGCCGGGTCAGTTCGTTGGCTCAGCGACCACCGTGAACAGCGCCATCGACTGGCGTGCGAAGGGACTGTTTGCCTCGACGGCAGCGTCAGCGTCGGCGCCTAACACGAACCCCACAGCCGCATACACGGTTAACTGCTTCGGACTCGACTGCAGTTTCAACGGCTCAACCTCCAGCGACCCCGACGGCTCCATCGTCGACTACGCGTGGAACTTCGGTGACACTGGAACCGGCTCCGGCCAGCAGGCAGCACACACCTTCGCGGCCGGGGGCACCTACCCGGTGAGCCTTAAGGTCACGGACAACCGCGGCGGTACCAACACGATTTCCACGAACGTCACGGTGAGCCCAGTCAACACGTCGATTGTGCCAAGTGCCTCTGGAACTTATGCGTCTAGCTCCAAGGCGACACACAACTGGACGGTTCCGGCCGGGGTGGATGCAGGAGACACAATGCTGCTGTTCGTCAGTGGTACGACTGCCGCCACACCAAGTACGCCGGCTGGCTGGACCCAGGAAGCGAACGTCTTGGACTCCGACACTCGTACCGTTGTGTTCAGCAAGACAGCAACAGGCGCGGATGCCGGATCGCCGCTGTCTGTGACCTGGTCGGATGCAGGCACCACCAAGTCGACGGGCACCGTCATGTCCTTGGCTGCCTACTCTGGAGTGGCGGACATCAGCTCAGTTGTCGGCGATGTTGAAGGTTCGGTCTCCGGGGCCGCAAGTCACGTGACTCCGGACTCCACTGTGGGTTCAGACGGTGACTGGGTAGTGTCGTACTGGTCGGACAAGAACGCGTCGACGACCGACTGGACGGAGCCGTTTGGCCAGTCAGTGCTGAGCGAAGCGATTCCAGCCGTCGCGGCTGGCAACATCCGTGTCACTGGACTACTCACTGATGACGGTGGACCCGCACCAGACGGTCCGCGGGCCGGAATGGCTGCCACCGCCAACGGTGAGGCGACCAAGGGCACGATGTTCACGGTCGTACTAGCTACTAACTAAGCGAGGTTGTCGGGGTGACCACCGTCGCTTACCACTTGGAGACCCACCGTAGTCCGCGTCAGGTTGAGCGGTTGGTTACAACTCTGCTGCGTTGGGCTCCGGATGCGATCGTGGTGATCAGCCACGACGAGCGCAGTGAGCCGCTGGATCTGCAACTGCTGAACAAGCTTGGCGCGGTGGTCCATCATGCTCAGGGCGGCTACAGCGATATGTCGCACGCTCGGCGCTGGCTAAGCACAGTGGACTGGTTGTACGACGAAGGAATCTCGTTCGACTGGGTGTCGAACCTGTCAGGTCAGGACTATCCCGTACGCCCGCTCGACCTAGTGCATGCGGAGCTTGCGAGCTCCACTGCTGACGCGTACTTGGAGACCTTTGATGTGTTCGACCCGTCACAGACGCCGTGGGGTGTAGCGCGGGGCAAGACGCGCTACACCTTTCACCATCGTCGACTGCGTCGACTGAGCCAGCGCCAAATGTCGATGCTGCGCCCGGTCCAAGCGTTGAATCGAATGCAGCCTTGGTTTCGGCTGACGACTGCCACTGGGCTTACGGTCGGACGCCGAGCTCCTGCTCCGTGGGGTAGTTCAATGAAGCTGTACGGCGGTTCATTCTTCACGACGCTCCGTCAGTCGGCTGTTGACCACGTGCGGACGTTCGTCAAGTCTGAGCCGGAGGTCA
Organism: Actinomycetes bacterium; assembly: GCA_035543875.1. Lineage (GTDB taxonomy): Bacteria > Actinomycetota > Actinomycetes > JAHEKZ01 > JAHEKZ01 > DATKIY01. The sequence continues at coordinate 13,671 of DATKIY010000026.1, forward strand.
TCGACTTCCTCGGGGGCGCACTGGCGCCGGCAGAGGTCTTCTTCCAAACCGCGCTGGGTTGGAGGGGCGAGAACCTAACGGTGGTCAACGACTGTCGGCGCTACTTCGATTTTTCGCAAACTCGGTTCAACCACCCGCGAACGTTGACGAGAAGCGATCTTTCTGCGGTGTACGACAGTGGAAAGGACTTCGCGCGAAAGTTCGATCTCGGTCTCGATGCCGGCATCCTCGACGTCATCGACCGGCACCTCGAGCAGGTCTCGGCAGAAGCCGTAGGCTAAGGCGACCCCTGATCCCCCGGCTTGGGGGTGTTTGCCATGCCTGGCGCGGGTTTGCTTCGGAGGTCTGATGTCACTTCGCGGTTTAGTAGACCTCGTCCGCGCCGACCCTGCTGTGGCGGCCGCGCTGGAGACCAGCGGTGCGTCGAGTGCTCTGGACATCACAGCACCCGCGGCCCTGCCCCCCTTCTTGGTGGCGGCATTGGCCGACCGCGGCGGCTCAACGCATCCGGTGTTGGCCCTAACCGCGACAACCCGCGAAGCGGAGGATCTGGCTGCATCGCTGGGGTCATTGATCGATCCGCATCTCGTCGTGGACTTTCCGTCGTGGGAGACGTTGCCGCATGAGCGACTTTCACCTCGTTCGGACACGGTGGGGCGGCGACTGGCGGTGTTGCGTCGACTCGCCCATCCGGATGCCTCCGATCCAGCTGCCGGTCCGGTCGCCGTTGTGGTCGCACCGGTCCGGGCCGTGCTTCAACCCCTAGTGCGGGGCTTAGGAGATTTAGAACCAGTCGTCATGCATGTTGGAGACGAGCTCGACCTTGACCTAATCTCCCACCAGCTCATCGACGCGGGTTACGCGCGCACTGACCTGGTCGAAAAGCGCGGCGACTTCGCGATGCGCGGCGGAATCGTCGACTTGTTTCCGGCTGTCGAAGAGCATCCACTTCGAGTGGAGTTCTGGGGCGACACAGTTGAAGAGATTCGATGGTTTCGGGTTGCCGACCAGCGGAGCCTGGAGTCTGCCGCTCACGGCGTCTGGGCACCTCCGGTTCGTGAGCTCCCCCTGACCGAACGGGTGCGCGAGCGAGCGAAGGCGTTGGCGGTTGAACAACCTGGTCTGGCCGATGTACTCGGCTCCTTGGCTGAGGGGATCGCGTTCGAGGGGATGGAAGCACTCGCACCAGTTCTCGCCGACGGCATGGAGACGTTGATTGATGTCATGCCCGTAGACACGTGCGTGATTGCGGTTGACCCCGAGCGAATCCGTCGTCGAAGTCACGACCTACTCGCCACAAGCGCTGAGTTCTTGGCGGCGTCCTGGGCAAATGCGGCAGTCGGCAACTCCACACCCATCGATCTTGCTGAAGCGTCGTACCGCGAGCTCGCTGACATACGTGAACAAGCCATCCAACGTGGGTTTGCGTGGTGGGGGATCGGTCCATTTAGTACTGACGCCGGACTCGCGGAGTTTGGTGACGCCTCCGAGGCTGCCGACGGTCTCGCAACAGCAGACGATGGGCCGATCAATTTGGTGTCGACTGCTCAGGCCGCGACGCAGTACCGAGGAGAAACCGACCGCGCCCTCGAAGACATCCGGTCACTTCACGCGGATGGTTGGACGGTTGTTCTTGTAACCGCGGGCCACGGATCGGCGGAACGGTTGGCTGAGCAACTGCGCGAGGCTGACCTTCCAGTGCGAGTCGACACGAGCCTTTCGGGCGAACCAAATCCTCAGGTCATTCAGATCACCACTGGATCGCTCGAACATGGCCTCATCAGCGACGAGCTGCGACTGTTGGTGCTGACCGAGACCGACCTAGTGGGTCAACGCTCGTCGACCAAAGACATGCGGAGACTGCCATCGCGTCGCCGCGACACGGTCGACCCCTTGCAACTGTCACCAGGCGACTACGTCGTACACGAACAACACGGCGTTGGTCGATACGTCGAGATGATGCGTCGCGAGGTTCAGGGGTCCACCCGCGAGTACTTGGTCATCGAGTACGCGCCTGCGAAAAGGGGACAGCCGGGAGATCGGTTGTTCGTTCCCACCGAACAACTCGACCAAATCACCAGGTATGTGGGTGGTGAGGCCCCATCACTCCATCGGCTTGGCGGAGCGGACTGGGCGAAGACCAAGGGCCGAGCTCGCAAGGCAGTGCGTCAGATTGCAGCCGAACTGATTCGCCTGTACTCGGCGCGACTCGCCGCGCCCGGCTACGCCTTCGGCCCCGACACCCCCTGGCAGCGTGAGCTGGAGGACGCCTTTCCTTACGTTGAAACGCCGGACCAGCTGGCCTGCATCAACGAGGTAAAGCAGGACATGCAACTGCCTGTCCCGATGGATCGCCTGGTGTGTGGTGATGTCGGGTACGGAAAGACCGAGATAGCCGTGCGCGCTGCATTCAAGGCGGTCCAGGACGGAAAGCAGGTCGCCATCCTGGTTCCGACGACCCTGCTCGTGCAGCAGCACCTCAACACTTTTGGTGAACGATTCGCAACGTTTCCGGTTGTTGTCAAACCGCTGTCGCGATTCCAGTCCGACCGTGAGGCCAAGCAAGTGTTGGCCGACATCGAGGCAGGCACGGTCGACATCGTGATTGGGACGCATCGACTTCTGCAGGCGAGCACTCGGTTCAAAGACCTTGGGTTGGTCGTTGTCGACGAAGAACAACGGTTCGGAGTGGAGCACAAGGAGCATTTGAAAGCACTTCGCACTCATGTCGACGTTCTCACTATGTCTGCGACACCGATCCCACGCACGCTTGAAATGGCGGTCAGCGGTATCCGGGAGATGTCGACGATTTTGACGCCGCCGGAGGAAAGACACCCGGTTCTGACCTTTGTCGGCGCGTATGAGGAGAAGCAGATTGCGGCTGCGGTCCGACGTGAGTTGCTGCGCGAGGGCCAGGTGTTCTACGTACACAATCGCGTCGAATCCATCGACAAAGCGGCCTCACGTATTCGCGGCCTGGTGCCGGAGGCTCGCGTCGAAGTGGCGCATGGCCAGATGTCGGAGGACGCACTCGAACAGATCATCGTCGACTTCTGGGACAAACGATTCGACGTTTTGGTGTGTACGACGATCGTTGAGTCAGGCTTGGACATCAGCAATGCAAATACGCTCATCGTGGAACGATCGGAGGTGCTGGGGCTTTCTCAGCTTCATCAGCTCCGAGGGCGTGTGGGCCGGGGTCGCGACCGGGGGTACGCGTACTTCTTGTATCCGGCAGAGAAGCCGCTGACTGAGCTGGCACACGATCGGCTCGCCACAATCGCCCAACACACTGACCTTGGTTCTGGGATGGCCGTCGCAATGAAGGACCTCGAGATTCGAGGTGCAGGAAACGTCCTGGGTGGCGAGCAGTCGGGTCATGTCGAAGGTGTCGGGTTCGACCTGTACGTCCGCTTGGTTGGCGAGGCAGTGGCCGCGCTGAAAGGTGAACTCTCGGGCCAGGTTGCTCCTGAGCCGCTGGAGCTCAAGGTTGAGCTTCCGGTGGACGCGCACCTGCCGCACGACTGGATTCCAGCAGAACGCGTGCGCCTTGAGGCCTATCAACGCCTAGCTGAAGCCCACGACGACGCGGCTTTAGCCGCGGTTCGAAGTGAGTTGCTCGACCGGTTCGGGGTGTTCCCTCCGCCGGTTGAACGGCTGTTCCAGGTCGCAGGTTTCCGCAACCTCGTGCGCTCGCTGGGCATCAGCGAGGTGGTGGTCCAAGGTGCCAAAGTGCGGTTCGCCCCCGTTGAGCTTGCTGACTCGCGTTCCATGCGGCTGAATCGGCTCTACCCCGGGACCACGATCAAGCCGGCCGTCCGTACCATCTTGGTGCCGAGGCCGACTACGGCCCGGGTGGGCGGAGAACCCCTGCGGGGTGCGGAGTTGCTGACGTGGGCGACTGACCTTGTCCAGTCGGTGCTCGCACCGCCGCAGATCGTTGCTGAGGAAGGATCGTCGTGACGCTGACTCGCCGTCGCACAGGGCTACTTGCGGGCGTTTTGATGTGCATTCTGGCAACCACTGCCTGTGGAAGCGGAGTCAAAGCAGGTTCGGCAGCCACTGTGGATGACAGCACGCTCACCGAGAGCCAGGTTGCAGACATCTCGGACGAGATCAATGGGGTTATCGCCGACTCGAACTCGGATCAGGTCCTGCCCGCCAATGAAATCAACCTGCGCATCGTCGCGCTGTGGGTGGACGAACAGATAACTGAGCACTTGGCGGCGGAGCGAGGTGTCACTGTCACCGACTCTGAGGTCGACACGTTGCTCAACAAGTTTGACAAGAATGCACGCGTCGACATCACAACCGGTTCGGCGATCCCGCCGTCACAGCTAGAACGCGCTGCCCAGACACTGCTGTTGCGGCAAAAACTAGGAATGGACCTGGCCCCCGGAGGCGATAACGACGCGCAAGCCGCTGCGCTTACCGCGGCGTTGGTCGACACCGCGAACAGTCTCGACGTATCCGTGAACCCTCGATTCGGCACCTGGGATCCAAGTACCTGGGTAGGTCCAGATGGCGCGCCAGCGCCGCCGCGCGTTGGCCCACGAGCAGAGGATCGCCTGTCCGAGCTGTCCGCGACGCCGGCAGCTTCTGCGCCAGTTGCACCAGCGTCGCCGTAGGAATGCCCGGCCGGTTGGTGTTGCTGGCGACGTCTCACCGCGTTGCCCCTGGTCTCCTCACGCACTCGGCATGGAGCGTGCTGGGTGAGGCTGACAGTGTGGTTTCGTTAACAGATCATCCGCTGCTCTCGTCACTGTCTGACGCCGGGGTTGCCGTCGACATCGTCTCGTCTAGGTCAGCAGCTGAGCACGCACACTGGCTGTTGCAAGAGACTGAAACCAAGACGATTGTCTGGTTGGTAGGAGACGACGGTGACCAGGCATTGACTGAGGCGTTGGCGCCGTTGATCGCTCAACGCGCGGAGGATGGCACTGCCCCCGAGCTTGAAGTGGTCCATGGCTCGTTCGACGTACCCGGTGCTCGGTTACTAGACCTCGTCGCGGTGATGGATCGGCTGCGGTCTCCGGGTGGCTGTCCGTGGGACGCCGAGCAAACGCATGGCAGCCTCGCACCGTATTTGCTTGAAGAGACTTACGAAGCGCTAGAGGCGCTCGACAGCGGTGACATCGACCACGTGCGTGAGGAACTGGGCGACCTCTTGCTTCAGGTGGTGTTCCATGCCCGTATCGCTGAGGAGGACAACGACCGTCCGTGGTCCATCGACGACGTCGCCGCCGGGATAGTAGAGAAGCTGGTCAGCCGCCACCCCCACGTGTTTGCCGACGGTGACGCCACCACGGCAGCTGAGGTCGAAGCCAACTGGGAGTCAATTAAGGCGGCAGAGAAGGGACGCACGTCGGCCGTCGACGGTATTCCGGCTTCACTGCCGGCGCTTGCCCTGTCGACCAAGCTGATCGATCGAGTGCGGGCGGCATCGCTTCCTGACTTGGATATCGAGGAGCCAGATCTGCCCGATGACCTGACGGCACAGCAGCTAGGCGCGATTTTGTTCGGACTGGTAAGCGCGAGCAGACGCCTTGGCCTCGATCCAGAATCCGCCCTCCGCACCCACGCCCACACCTTCACCGCCACCATCCAGCGAGAACGACGCGTTCACTCCGACTGACGTACGAAACGCCGTAATCATGAGCGGCTCACGTTCGCCTGCCCTTTCGGCGGGTAGGCTCGGGCTGACCTTCGCATTCGTCGTCCCTCGGACCGTGACCTGCAGGAGCCCCTGACGTGGCGAGTATTGACGCCCTAATCGCTCGCGAGATTCTCGATTCGCGCGGCAACCCCACGGTCGAGGTGGAGGTAGGTCTCGACGACGGCACCGTAGCTCGCGCCGCGGTCCCGTCTGGTGCGTCGACCGGCGTGCACGAAGCAGTCGAACTGCGCGACGGAGATCCAACCCGCTACGGCGGTAAGAGTGTGACGCGAGCGGTCAT
>DATKIY010000027.1:0-5314 GCA_035543875.1 Actinomycetes bacterium
CTGCAGTGAGACTCGCCCAGGGAGATCGAAGATGACCGAGTCCCAGGATGCGGCTGCGACTTGATCGCCATAGCGGCGAATGCACTCGCCGCGGAACCAGGCACGGGTGTCGACCGGTGCAGAATCCACGGCTGCGTCCACCTGCTCATCGTCGAACAGTCGCTCCATCCGACCACCGGCAACCAACCGGTAGTAGATGCCCTTGTCCGGGCGGACATCTGAGTACTGAAGGTCGACCAGTGCCAGTCGGGCATCTGACCAGTCGAGCTGATCGCGAGAGCGGTAGCCCTCGAGAACCTGAAGCTTGGCCACCCAGTCGAGCTGTGACGCGAGGGACATGGGGTCAGTTTGCAGAGTGGTCAGCACATGCTCCCACCGATTCAGTACATCGATGGTCTCCGCATCCGCATCCGACCCGAATCGGTCGTCGACAAACTTGCGGGCCTGCTCGCAGTACTCGGACTGAATTTGAATCGCAGTGGCCGTTCGTCCATCGCGCAGGTTAAGCAAGTGGCCGAGCGATACATCGTGCGAAACCGCATGCAGCTCGGACACCGGCTGGTCGACAGCTAGCTGCGCGGAGTCAAGAAATGAGTCCTCGATCATCGCTAGTACCAGTGAGGTGGTTCCGAGCTTCAAAAGTGTGGCGATCTCCGACATGTTTGCATCGCCGATGATGACGTGAAGCCGTCGGTACTTCTCTGCATCTGCATGAGGTTCGTCACGCGTATTGATGATGGGGCGTTTAAGAGTGGTTTCCAAGCCAACTTCAACTTCGAAGAAGTCTGCTCGTTGGCTGATTTGGAACCCGGGCTCCGTGCCTTGTTGTCCGATCCCGACTCGCCCCTGACCGCACACAATCTGCCGCGTGACAAAGAAGGGCGTGAGATGTCGAACAATCGAGGTGAACGGCGTCGCGCGTTTCATCAGGTAGTTCTCGTGCGTGCCGTATGAGGCGCCCTTGTTGTCGGTGTTGTTCTTGTAGAGGTTGAGGCGTGTCCCGCCCGGCATGGTGGCTGCCCGGGCTGCCGCCTCCGCCATGATGCGTTCGCCGGCCTTGTCCCAAAGCACGCAGTCGAGAGGGCCCGACACCTCCGGACTTGAGTACTCGGGGTGTGCATGGTCGACGTAGAGCCGCGCGCCGTTGGTGAGGATCAAGTTGGCGAGTCCGACTTCGTCGTCGGTGAGCTGGCTTGCGTCAGCAAGCTCGCGGGCTAGCTCGAAGCCGCGGGCGTCGCGAAGGGGGTTCTCCTCTTCGAAGTCCCATCGCGCTCGTCGGTACCCAGGAACTGCCGTGGCGTAGCCGTTGACGACCTGCGACGAAGTGATCATCGGGTTCGCCGTGGGATCTCCGGGCACGGCGACGCCGTACTCGGTCTCGATTCCCATGACCCGACGAACGCTCATGACACTTAGCCTAGGTGCTTGCGCCGCCTTGGGCCGTAGCTTCAGGCAGCGAGGGGTTCACAGCGGGCACTACAAGTACTGCCCAGTGTTGGCCACCGACTCGATGGATCGGCCGGCTTCGGTCCCCTGCTTGCCCTGGATGAGCGTACGGATGAACACAATGCGCTCGCCCTTCTTGCCGGAGATCCGCGCCCAGTCGTCTGGGTTGGTCGTGTTCGGGAGGTCCTCGTTCTCTTTGAACTCGTCGACGCATGCCATCAGCAGATGTTGGACCCGGATCCCCTTTTGGTTCGTGTCCAGAAACTCCTTGATGGCGTACTTCTTGGCGCGGGCCACGATGTTTTCAATCATGGCGCCTGAGTTGAAGTCCTTGAAGTACAAGACCTCTTTGTCGCCATTGGCGTAGGTGACCTCGAGGAACCGGTTCTCTTCGGTCTCGGAGTACATACGCTCAACAGCACGTTGAATCATTGCCGCAGCTGTCCCGACCCGGTCTCCGCTGTGTTCAGCCAAGTCGTCAGGGTGAAGCGGTAGCTCTGGTCGCAGGTACTTGGTGAAGATGTCACGCGCCGCTTCAGCATCGGGCCGCTCGATTTTGATTTTTACGTCGAGCCGACCAGGGCGAAGGATCGCTGGGTCAATCATGTCTTCGCGGTTGGAGGCACCGATCACGATGACGTTTTCCAGGCCTTCAACGCCGTCAATCTCGCTGAGCAGCTGTGGAACGATGGTGTTCTCAACGTCAGAACTCACCCCCGAGCCACGCGTGCGAAACAGTGAGTCCATCTCGTCGAAGAAGACAATGACGGGGACGCCCTCGCTGGCCTTTTCGCGCGCTCGTTGGAAGACAAGTCGAATGTGACGCTCGGTCTCACCGACGTACTTGTTCAGCAGTTCGGGACCTTTGATGTTCAGAAAGAACGACTTGCCCTCCGGCTTACCTGTGACCTCGGCGACCTTTTTAGCCAAAGAGTTAGCCACCGCTTTCGCGATGAGGGTCTTGCCGCATCCAGGCGGGCCGTACAGCAAAATTCCTTTAGGCGGCTGCAGCTCATGCTCAAGGAAGAGATCCTGGTGTAGGTAAGGCAGTTCCACTGCATCACGAATCTGCTCGATCTGCGCCATCAAGCCACCGATGTTGCCGTAGTCGATGTCGGGGACCTCTTCGAGGACAAGCTCCTCAACCTCAGCCTTGGGAATACGTTCGTAGACGTAGCCCGACTTTGGTTCGAGCAGCAAGGAATCCCCCGCCCGCAGCCGAACATCGTTCAACGTCTGTGCAATACGTACGATTCGTTCTTCGTCCGTGTGTCCGAGAACCAGTGCGCGTTCGCCGTCTTCGAGGACTTCCTTGAACATAACGACTTCACCGACGCGTTCAAATCCCATAACCCGAACAACGTTGAGTGCTTCGTTCAGCATGACTTCGCGGCCGCGATGCAACTCTTCCGGTTCAATTTCCGGACTGATGGCGACACGCAGCTTGCGTCCGCCAGTGAATACGTCGACCGTTCCATCGTCGAAGGCCTCAAGAAACACGCCATAACCGGACGGCGGCTGCGCCAGTCGGTCAATCTCTTCCTTCATGGCCACGATTTGATCCCGTGCTTCGTGCAGGGTCGTGGTCAGCCGGGCGTTGCGCTCCTTGAGCGCGACTAATTCGCGGCGCAGTTCGTTGATGTCGCCGCTTGCCGCCGACTCGCCTCGTTGGTCGAGACCGGACATGAGGTCACCTCCGGACGCTGTTGCGTCATTTGACCCTAACCTTCGGCGCGTCGTGCGTCGTTCTGGACGATTTCACGGCGTGTCGTTGTGATTACTCGGAGTGACCGGTCTCTGGTTGACCACCCTCATCGACCGGATAGGCGCCTTTGGCGGGACGTCGACGCCGGACTGGAGCCGCTACGCCAGGGGCCATCGCTCGACTTGTCACGAGGAATCCGGTGTGCCCGATCATTCGGTGGTCCGGTCGAACCGCAAGGCCCTGTACATGCCAGTTGCGGACCAAGGTCTCGGACGCCATGGGCTCGCTGAAGCCGCCATGAGCACGCATCGCCTCGACCACCTTGGACAGCTGCGTGGTGGTGGCGACGTAGCAGCACAGCACCCCGCCGGGCGCGAGGACGTCGCCAACTGCGTCTAAGCACTCCCACGGTGCCAGCATGTCGAGGACTACTCGATCGATCGGACCCTGTGGTGGGTGGTTAGTCAACTCCTCCACGAGGTCACCAACGGTGAGCTGCCAGCCGGGATGAGGTTGTCCAAAGAACGTCTCGATGTTGACCCTGGCAATTTCCGCGAAGTCCGCGCGGCGTTCGTAGGACAACACGCGACCCTGGTCGCCCACCGCGCGTAGCAACGAACACGTCAGCGCGCCGGAGCCGACTCCTGCTTCGACCACCACCGCTCCCGGGAAGATGTCTGCGCCCTGCACGATCTGCGCGGCGTCCTTCGGATACACCACGGTCGCACCACGCGGCATCGACAGCACAAAGTCACTCAGCAGCGGCCGCAGGGCAAGGTAGGCAACGCCGCTCGTGGAGGTGACCACGACGCCTTCTGGCCCACCAATGAGGACGTCGTGATCGATCGCACCCTTATGTGTATGGAACTGTTTCCCGCCCGCAAGAGTGAACGTGTAGTGCTTACCTTTGGGGTCGGTGAGCTGAACGCGATCCCCTGGTCGAAACGGTCCGGTCCGAAATCCTGCGCCTGTGGGACCAGCTGTTTGGTCCGCACGGTCCATGGAGTCATCCGATCGGTGTTGGCTTGGCGTGGTCGAGTGTTGGTCGAGTACGGCGTGGTGTTGTGTTTAGCGCTGGGCGAGCATCGAAGCAATCGCCGCCTCAACGTCAGCTCGAGCCAGCACACCGTAGACGCTGCCATCCGGTTCAACGACCAGGTACTCAGCTGCCGTTTCAGTAGACAAGGTGTGAACGAGGGCATCGCCATCGAGATCTGCCGCGATCTGCGGGCTGCCCGCAAGCGACCGGGCCACCGCGGACATGGCGACCCACGGGCGTCGTATCTCCGGCAGCGCCGCCACGGCCCCTTCATGGACGACGCCAACCGGCCGACCAGCGCGGTCGGTGGTGACCAACGCGCCAGCCTGAGCGGCTGCCAACTGTCGAAGTCCTTCAGAAACCGGCATGTCTTCAGGAACGGGAAGGGCTCGGCGCGTGAGCGACCGGACAGACAGTCTGGGCAGCGTCGAGCGCACTCGCGCTGACTGCAACGCCCGTCCGGCCTCAGTCCAGATAAACCCAGCGAGCAGGATTCCCCACGCCAGCCAAATGACATCGTTGCCGCCGAGCAGCAGTGGGAGCACCGCGAGGAACAGCAACAGCACTGCCAGCGCTCGACCCGTCCACGCGGCGACAGTGGTCCCGGTGTGTTCGCGTCCGGTTGCCGCCCACACCACGTCCCGAAGCATCCGTCCGCCGTCGAGGGGCAAACCGGGAACCAGGTTGAACAAACCGACGATGAGGTTCGCAGCTGCAAGTTGCAGCGCAACCACGTATATGACGGTCTGTTCTGGCAGCGTCGCCACGAGGGCAAAGCCGATGCCAGCCAGAGCAAGTGATGCGACCGGTCCGACTACAGCGATCGCGAAGTCGACCCAGGGCCGACGTTGGTCACCCTCGATCTCGCTCACGCCACCAAGCAGGTGCAACGTGATGCGTCGCACGGACTGCCCCAGCCGCAGCGCCATGACCGCATGCGCAAGTTCATGGATGAGCACCGACAGACCCAACAGGACGGCAAAACAGAAGGCGATGACTGTCGCCCAGCCCTCGGAACCCGGAAGTCGACGCTCGACCAGCGGCACGAACAGCCAGGTGATCACCAGCGCCCCAGCGAACCAGGTCCAGGACAGGTACACGGGGACCCCAAACGGCGTTCCCAG
>DATKIY010000028.1:0-2131 GCA_035543875.1 Actinomycetes bacterium
CCTGGTGAAAACCCCGCATCCCTCGACGTCCCCGTTTCGGCCTTCAGCCCTGCATATACCGCTGACGTACAAACCTGGATCGCCGAGCAGAACATCTAGCGGGCAACCCGAGACATCACATGGAGCCGGTATCCAATATGAGTTGATGGCTGACGGATTCTTCTCGGTTGATGCTTGACGCCTCCGAACCTGTTTTCTTGTCAGGTGGGCTTGCTGGCCCGCTTCTTACGGACGCCTCCTTCCGTGGTGCGGACGATGGTTCGGACGAGGTCGTTGCCTGGCCATATCTCCAGGAGGCGCTCGCGGACGTGGACGTCAACGACCGCGCCGGCGTGGTGTTTGCCAACACTGACCTGTTGCCAGGTGACTCTGATGAATCCGTTGGTCGCCACCCGGCGGCTGACCTAACGATTGATTCGGTCGGTCAGTGTTGTACTCAATCAGCCATTGGTCGATGCAGGATTGCGCAGTCGCCAACCTTGTCCGCCACCTCAGTGATCGATAACCCATCCTCAACCACCGCTAACACCGCCTGATACCGCTGCTCAGCCACACTCAACTCCCGTAACATCCACCGCTCCCTTCGACTCATCACGAGCCGAACGGAACGAACAGGAGGTGTCAAGCATCAACCGAGACGGTGTCAACCATCACCCGAGACCCCGTCAACACTCAACCGAGCATGAAAAGACAAGGATCACCCGAGAACACACAATCACACAGAGCCGGCGAGGGGATTCGAACCCCTGACCTACCGATTACAAGTCGGTTGCGCTTCCAGCTGCGCCACGCCGGCGGACGTCGACCAGGGTACCGAGCGCAGTCACTTCGACTTTGCTGGGCGGCGCATCCACCAGATACGTGGGCCGTCCGGGAGGTCAATCTCTGCATCCACTTCGAACCCAAGTCGTCGGTAGAAGCCCACGTTGCTTTCAGTCCCCGTCTCCAAGAACGATGCCTGTGAACCGAGGTCAGCTTCGCGCAACGCCGGCTCGAGAACGGCACTGGCTAAACCGTTGCCCTGCAGCTCCGGTCGAGTGGCGACGACTCCGAGATAGAAGTGCGCATCCAGTGGTTTGTGCTCGTCCAATAGTTGGCTGTATGCACTAAGCCTTTCCCGCGTTTCCTCCGGATAGGCAGCAGCAATGGTTGCCCACTCTGGGTAAGCGTTGGGCTCATCCGACACGACGTCTTCAGTCGTGTTCCACATCGCAACCGAAGCGACGTCGCCGCTGTACTCGGCGACCCAAACCCTCCCGGTGGCCAGCCGGTAGTCGAACAGGTAGCCGAGGAAGGACGGCGAGTGCGTCTGGTACCCGGACCTGAAGAAGTAGTCGAACGCCGGCTCAGTCACAAATGCTGCAACAGCGATGTCAACGACGATGTTTCGGTCTGCTGCATTGGCACGACGAACGAGCACGCTCAACGGAGTCTCCTCACCAGTCCGGCCGTCTGCGCTATATGAACTCAACGAGTAGCCAGATCGCCTGGACGGCCATACAGGCGACTACCGCAATCGCGGGCGACCTGCGCAGCCATCCAGTGGCACCCACACAGACAGCCCAGGGTAGAGCAACCGCCAAAATCACCGACAGTCCGCTGAACCCGGCGGGGACCGCGATCAGCAACGTGAAACCGACCCCGATCACCAAAGTGGTAGCTGCCGCGGCGCTCGCGGCAATTACTCCGTGGGCGCCGCCCCAAGGTTCGAACTCGTCGCGGGCGTAGAGCAGAGCAACAGCAGCAACAAGCACCGCGAGCGAGCCTCCCGTCTGCACAACGAGCAGCACTCCCGGTGAATCAACGCCAACATCTAGGCACGAGGTCCCGCCGATCGACGCCCATCCAGCCGCCGCGGCCCCCAGCAACAAAACAGCTGCACCCGCAGCCAGGGCCGGCGCTATGGCCGAGCACCGTGGAACGCCTAAGACCAGGGCACAACCGCTAGCCACGATGGCCAGCATCAACAGCGCGCTGGCTGGAGTGCCAATCAACTCGTGACCCACGCACCCCGTGAGTGTTTGCCGAGACCACAGCGCGGGCGCCATGCAAAGTCCAGCTACGAGTTGGATCGCACCGATGCTGCGCGCGCGAGGACCCGGCAGCGAGCGCGTCAAAATAGCCGGTTCAG
>DATKIY010000029.1:0-2238 GCA_035543875.1 Actinomycetes bacterium
CTTTGCCGACAAGGCTGGCTGGGAGTGTTGCTGAGCCAGTTTGGAAGTCGTCAGTCGCCGCATCAGCTGGTTGAACAACGACGTCCGACGTAGTCTGAGTGAAAAGGTCGGTGAACGTTTTGTTCAGGGTGTCGGTAAACACGAATGTTCCGACAACGAACGAAACTCCCAGGGTTACGGCGAGCGTAGACAACACCAGCCGGAGCTTGTGAGCACGCAAATTCCTCAGGGCGGTGCGCAACATCTCAGATCGCCCGACCGGAGGCGTCGAAGCCCTTCATGCGTTCAAGTACCAGGTCGGCAGTCGGTGACTCGAGCGTGTCGACGACCTCGCCGTCCGCGAGGAAGATGACCTGGTCGGCGTAAGCAGCTGCGCTCGGCTCATGGGTGACCATCACGACGGTCTGCCGAAACTCGTCTACCGAGTTGCGTAGGAACCCGAGCACCTCGGCGCTGGAGCGGGAGTCAAGGTTTCCCGTTGGTTCGTCAGCAAAGACAACCTGCGGGCGCGACGCAAGAGCTCTGGCACAAGCCACGCGTTGCTGCTGACCGCCAGAGAGCTCGTTCGGCCGATGGCTAAGCCGATCGCGTAGCCCGATGGTGTCGACGATGCGGTCGACCCATTCTTGGTCGGGCTCGCGACCCGAGATGTCCATGGGCAGCGTGATGTTCTCTAGGGCAGTAAGGGTCGGAATCAGGTTGAACGATTGAAAGACAAAGCCCAGTGCTTCGCGGCGAAGCACTGTCAGTTCCTTGTCCTTCAAAGTCGTGAGGTCCGTATCACCGACAAAGACGCGACCTGACGTCACGCTGTCGAGGCCAGCGCAGACATGCATCAGGGTGGACTTACCCGAACCCGACGGCCCCATGATGGCGGTAAAACGCTGCGCTGGAAACTGAACGGTGACGTCGTTTAGAGCCACCACTTGGGTGTCGCCCGTTCCGTAGACCTTGGTCAGTCCTTCAGCGCGAGCCGCCCACGCGTGCGGGGACGGGGCAGGCATGGTCGTTTCAACCGACGACGTGCTCACAGGCTTTCCTCCGAGAGTCTGACCGGCATTCGTCGCCGGGACTGGCTGACTTCACCCTAGGGAACCTCACCACGGAACCGTGTCCGGGATCTACCCGATATCGACCCTTGTTCGACAACAGGGTCAATCCCAGGGGTGATACATCGAACGCCGGGCCGACAACTCAGACGTCGAGCGGGTTTTCGGTGGCTGCCGGTCGATCGTCGCTGGTACTCGAGGGGTCAGCCTGCGGTGGTAGCGGAGGAGGTTTTCCACCCCACGCCGGACACAGCGGCTTGTGGTGGCACCAGTCGCACAGTTTCGACTTGTTCGGCCGCCAGTCGCCTGATTGATGGGCTCGAGCAATCGCCTCCCACAGGGCGCCGACCTTGCGCTCCATTGCGAGCAGGTCCGTCTCGTCGGGTTCGTAGCGCACGACCTCACCGTTGCCGAGATAGACGAGTTGGAGCATGGCGGGAACCTCTCCGCGCAACCGCCACAGAGCCAACGCGTAGAAACGCATCTGGAACAGGGCTCGCTGCTGGAACATCTCACTGGGTGCTCTGCCCGTCTTGTAGTCGACGACCCGCATTGCGCCGTTGGGCGCGACATCGAGTCGGTCGATGTACCCACGCAGCCTCAGCCCTGACGCCAAGTCGACCTCGACTCCGAACTCTCGCTCAGCTGGTTCGAGCCGTGTTGGGTCTTCCAGCTGAAAGTAAGTGTTGAGCAGCGCCTCCGTGCCGTCCAACCACTCGATGGCCAGCTCGCCATCATCGTCGGCAAAGAACTCGGCCAGTTGCTCGTCCTCGGCCAACAACTGCTGCCAAGCGCTAGAGACGAGGTCGTTGGCCTGTTCTACCGTCCGCTCGGATGCCGGGAGGTCGAACAAGCGCTCCAGCACCGCATGAACCACAGTGCCGCGAGTTGCAGCTTGGCTGGGTGGTTCGGGCAGCCGGTCGATGACGCGGAATCGGTACAGCAGGGGACAGGTCATGAAATCGCCGGCGCGGGAGGGTGACAACGAGGCGGTGACGGACCGCGGCTGGTCCATCTTGGACTGATCCAAATCTGAGGCGAATTCGGGTGTCACGATGGGCATGCGGTCAGCGTAGGTGCTGCCTCCGACATGGCTTGTCCGACGTGCTCAGCCCGGACATCTACGATCGTTACGTGAGCACGCAGCAGACGCGCAGCCAGGGGATGTCACTGGGAACGCCGTTTGGGG
>DATKIY010000030.1:0-10906 GCA_035543875.1 Actinomycetes bacterium
TGTCCAAAATACGCATGACAACCTTCTCGCCCCACACCGTCGGGAGCGTGGCCACACGCAGGTCAATCTTCTTGCCGTTCGCACTGACCGAAAGTCGGCCGTCTTGCGGAATGCGTCGCTCGGCGATGTTGATGTCGGCCATGATCTTCAGTCGACTGATGACACCAGCCTGGATGTTCTTTGGTGACTGCATCACCTCGTGCAAGACGCCATCGATGCGGTAACGCACGATCAGCGCCCGCTCAGTTGGCTCAAGGTGAATGTCAGAAGCCCGGTCCTGAATCGCCTGCGTAATCAACAAGTTCACGTACTTGACGATGGGCGCGTCTTCGACGACCTCTTTGAGGTTCGAGAGATCGTCCTCCTCGTCAGCTTCCAGCACCGCCGTGAGGTCGTCGAGGTCAGAATCGGCACGGTAGTAGCGGTCAATGGCCGACAGCACGTCGGCGCGCGTCGCAACCACGGGCCGCACGTCGTAGCCGGTGATGGAGCGGATGTCATCGATCGCAAAGACGTTGGCCGGGTCGGCCATCGCGAGCAACAGCTTGCCCTCGTCATCGATGCGGAGTGGCAGCGCGCTGTGCTTGCGACAGATGGCCCCTGAGACTCGACCGACGATGCTTCCGTCGACCGGGTAGTCCCCCAGGTCGACGAACTCCAACCCAATCTGCTGGGCCAGTGCCGCAACCAGCTGCGACTCGGTGAGGAACCCATGGTCGACCAAAACCCGGCCGAGCGCCTTGCCCTCGTCCTTGTGCAGCTGAAAAGCCTGGAACAGTTGGTCCTCGGTGACCAGCCCACCCTGCAGCAAGATGTCGCCCAGCTGCTTCACGAAGCCACCTCTCCGCCATCACTGATGCTGACTCGACCATTGCGGTCACTGTCGGTGACCGTCGCCGGATGTCGACTCAGCCACTCCTCCAATTCGGCCAATGGGACCCCTCCCTGTAGCGCTCGCAGACGATCGAGCTGGAGTTGCACCCATGCGCGGGCTGGCGCAACACCGTCGGTCTCGGCGAGGACCTCCGCTCGCCAAACCACGACAGGTGGCCTCGGCAGCGCAGGGAGGCTGCTCTCCGACAGCTGACGTGCTGCGTCGGTTTGACCGCGACGGGCCAGCGCCAGCGCCCGAATCTGAGCGAGTGTCGGGTTGTCTTCCGCCGCGGCCGCCGTTCGGGCCATGAGGTCAGAGAACGTCGCGTCCGGTAGTCCGCTGGACGCAAGAAGCCTCGCCTGGTCAGCGGCGCTAGTGGGAAGGCGCGTAGCGAGGTCGCGAACCGATGTGAGGTCGTCAATACCCTTGACCCAGACCGGTGGAACAGCTTCGGGGTTCGTCTGGGTCGTGTCGACGACGCTGGCGCCTAGCGCGCAGACCACAGCCATCGCAAGAACGGTGGATCCGAGAAATGTCGCCACCCGTACCTGGCGAAGCGCTGTCCGGGATCGCCAGGGAACAAGCGCGGCAAGTACCGCATAGAGCGCGAGAAGCGACGGGTAGCGCCAGTCAGTGTCGAACAGTGCGTGACCCAGGAGGACGAGAAGTGCCAGCGACACTCCGATCTGGATCGCGTTTGCGCCATTGCGCCGTCCCGCAAGTAGGCGTCGAACCGCGCGAATCGCCGGCCAGGCCGTGGCGAGAACCACCGGTAGCAGCCACAGGATTCCGCCGTCGACAAGGGCTTGCACCCACCCGTTGTGGACGAACTCGCTCGCGGCGGTGTCTGCTGGCATGTATTGCGCGCCGCTAACTCCAAACGAGTCGAAGCCTGACCCAGTGAGGGGGTGCTTGCTCGCAAGGATCAAACCAGCCCAGTCATAGTGAAAGCGCACCAGGAAATTGCCTTCGGCAGCCTGGTCGCGACTGAGGGCAGTGGCAGCAACGCCTCCGCTGCCAGGCATAAACCAGCTACCGGAGAGCAACCAGACAGCGGCTGGCGCACTGAGAACGCAACCGGTCAGTCTCGCCAGCTCACCCCACGAACGTATGACCAAAACCATGAGCGTCATCGCCGCGAGCAGCACCAGTCCGATCGTGGCGCGGCTACCCGAAAGGAGTACCCCGGCGCCCAGCCAAGGCACCAGCAAAGCCGCAGCAAGCCGGGCCGCGCCGCTGCCGCGAATCACCAAACACCACGCGAGGATCAGCGGGGCGGCCACAAAAGCCCCGAACTGGTTATGCCAACCGATGGTTCCCGAAATCATGGCGTGAATGTCGCCCTGACCCCACCAGGCCAGCCAACCTTGCCCGAACTGGTCGAGCCCGGCGACCCCGATGATGGTCACCACGAGCAAGCGGCGCCTTGGGGTGACCGCGTAGGCAAGTACGCCCAAGCCCAACAGTCCGGCGTACAGCCAGGCAGCAGCATCCCCCAGTCCGGTCCAGCCTGTCCTTGAGGTGAAGTTCAGTGCCAGCGCGACCATCCCTGGCACCAGCGCAACCGCCAGATACGGCCAACGGATCTGCCAGGCGCGGGTAACGACCAGCAATGGCACGCACGCCAGCAAAGCTGCGGCCATGGACCACGCGTCGACTCCGGCCCCCGACCGAGTGAGCGGAAGCGCCCACCAGCCCAGCGCAAGCAGAATGGCCGCGTGCGGGAACAGCCGCTTGGTCGGCTGCCACTTTGCCTGGTGCCAAGTCGTTGGTGTCGATCGACGATCCGACAGTGTGGCTTGTGGCAGACCCGACGACGAGACATCGGCAACCAGGGAAGCCGGCGGTTGCGCGATCACTTACCAACCATCGGCCATTCGGGTGACGCGCTTGATCCGATGAGCACGTTTGCTATAGCCACAAATGGGCGTGCGGCAGGTTCGTCAACCGCCCAGGTGACAGTCGATCCGTCAGCAAAGATGAGACCAACTTTGGGCGGAAGGGTTAACGCGGCGACTGCCGTCTCGGAAGATCCCGGCCGTGGGAACGCCGGGTGTGGAGGCTCGACCGTTGGAGAGACTCGCTGACGGTGGCGTCCGTTGCTCGACCGAAACGGCCACGTCATGACGCCTACACGCTTGCCGGAGCGGCTTCGACCTCGTCGAGCACCGAGTACAGCAGCGCTAGCAAGACCGCCTTCACCGATTCCTTGTCCGTGGCGTCGCAAGGAACCATGGGCACCGTGGTCGGAATTCCCAACGACTGACGGATACGTGCCTCTTCGACCTCGTCGACGCCCTCGGTCCGGTTGAGCGCGACGACAAATGGAACCCGCGCCATCCGACGGAAGGCCTCCAGAATGCCGACCGCCTCCTGGAGTGACTCCGGGCGGCTGACATCGAGGAGCAGCACGTAGCCGAGCATCCCTTCGCCAAGGATTTCCCACATGAAGTCGAAGCGCTCTTGTCCGGGAGTGCCGAACAGGTACAGCACGAGTTCGCGATCGATCGTGATGCGACCAAAGTCCATCGCAACCGTCGTCTCGTTCTTGCGGGACTTGGTGTGGTCAGTGATACCTCGCTCGGTCGACAACACCGTGATCTCGCTGATCGTCCGGATGAGTGTCGTCTTTCCGGCCGAGAAGGGGCCAGTGATGACCACCTTGACCGCCTGACCACCGTGACGTCGACGCTTGTTCGTTGCCATTTCGTTCAGAGCCCCCGCACGCCGGCGATGAGTCGCAGCATCAGACTGCGATTGACAGTGGGATCACGTTCTATGGCCGTCTCAGCCATGGGTTGTGCTGCGGCTGCCGCTCCTTGGGAGGTGGCGCTAACCACCGACGGCGGCGACACCGGCGCGCTGAACCCTGACCGCGCTGGCTCCGGGTGGTCGACCACCCGCTTCGGCATGAACGGTTCGGGGCGGGGCGGCACGACGTTGATGGGATCGTGCGCACCACCGAGCGGCGGTTGCGCTTCCGCTGGGTCTTGTATCGAGGTAGCCAACGCAGCTGCCGCGGCCGGCGCCTGGGGAACCTCAGTGGCTCCGGGTTGACCAATAGGCGGAGCTGTCGGGGCTGTCGGGGTTACAGGAACAACAACCGCGGTGTCGACCGTGACCCCAGCAGCTGGACTACCAGCCACCACAACTTCAGCGGGCGCATCAGCAGTCTGGCTGGCAGCCAGAACGGGGTCAGGAGCAGGTTCTGCCGTCTCAAGCGGCGCCAACAGCAGTTGCCGGCGACGTACCCGGGCCACATGGTCAGGAGAGTCATCGTCCTGCAGCACCAGCATGCCGCGTTGAACCAAGGTCGCAAGAGTCGACACAACAGCGAACTGGCCAGCGCCGGACACCTCAACCAGCTCGCCTACTGACCGGTGCCCATCTACCAGAGCCAACAACGCCCATTCGTCGCGTCCTACTGCAGGCGGCTCAGCAACAACCACCGGCATGGTCAGAATCACCTCAGGCGAAGGGATGATCCGTGAGACCGCGTCCCACGTCTCGCGGCGTGCGGTGGCCTCGGCAACAACGTGTTCCGCAGCAACCGCAAGCCCAACGTCGTCGGGGTTGGACTCGTCGACACCGAACGCAAAGTCACCATCGGTCCAACGCAGTAGGTCGAACACGGAGTCAATCGTTTCTTCCAGTGCCAAGCGGTTGAGCAGATCTGGGTCAACAGCCCCTGCCTCGGCTAAGGCTCGCGCTACACCTACGTCCTCCGCGGTAGCCCGCTCAACGGCACGTCGCAGCGCTGCGTCGTCACACGCGTCAAGGCCAACGATTCGCCGAGCCAGCGACTGCATCGATGCGTCAGATGACGCCCCGGTGACTACACCGCTGGCGAAGTAGACAATCCCTCGAGCCTGGCCGTTGGCCAGGTGCAAACCTCCGGACTTCTTCGTCAGACTGAGCAGCTGGAAGACGTCCGGAAGACTGAAGGCGTCTAGCGAACCTTCGAGCTTCACGTCAGATCTCGTTCCTCGTGGCGGGGCAGGTCAAGGGATTCGACGGTGCGGGCAGCACGAGCGCCTCCATCACCGAATCGGTCGGACGGTTAGGTCCAGGTACCCGATTCAGCGGCGGGAGTTCGGTAGTCATCGCTCGAGTTGTTTCCGTTCCAGCCGTTGGAGCTGGCAACTACACCCGGAGCCTGGAAGCTGTCTTCACGCTCTGGTTCAGGGTTCGCGTCGGCCACATCTGCGAGGGCTGGGACCGGGGCCGAGGTTGGCGCGACCACCGGCGCGGCGACGGGTGCTGGGGGGACGACCTGCATCGGTGCCACTGGGGTAACCGGCGCGACGGGCGCCACGGGTGCTACCGCCTCAATCGGAGCTACGGGTTCGGCCGCAGGCACCGGCTCGACTGGAGCCACCGCGACCAGCGGAGCTTGGACTTCTGGCTCGATGCGCAGACACTGGGCAACCGCCTCGGCGGCTTGCTTCACCTCGAACAACATGAGACCGACCTTGGCGCCGTGGCGTCCCACAGCGACGAGCACTGCCTCATCGTCGGCACTGACCAAGAAAACGGTGCCGTTGTCACCTTCGACGTATACCTGTGACAGCTCGCCTCGACCTAAGCCTTGGGCGGCACGTTCACCTAGGGAAAGCAGGGCTGCCGACATCGCGGCTACCCGATCCTCATCCATGCTGGCTGGCAGCGCCGACGCCATCGGCAGCCCGTCAAACGAGACAACCGCGGCTGCCTCGATGTCGGGAGCCTGCCGGAGCAGCGTCCCAAGCACATGGTCAAGCTGCACGGAGCGGTTTGCGGCCCCATGGATCGCGCCAACGTATGGGTCGGACATGGTGCACCTCTCGCACAAGCAGATAGCGACTGATACCGAACGGACGGGTGGACCGCCTGAGACGGAGCCTGAGGAGTGCTTCGGCGCTGTCACTGCTCCGCTTGAGCGATACCCCGTCGATCGAGTTCTGCCTGACCCGCCGCACGCAAGATCGCCGCTGGCACGGTCCGACCGGTCATCAACCGGACTTGTCCCACTGCCTGATGGACCAGCATCTCCAGGCCTCCAACAGCCTTTCCCCCTGATTCACGCCAAGCGGAGGCAAATGGCGTTGGCCATGGGTCGTAGACGACGTCGACGAGCACCCCAGGGTGCGCCGGGACAGCGTGACTGAGCTGGGTCGACGCCGCCGCCGGAACCGTAGACACGACCAGGTCGCCTTGCAGAGTTGGCTTGGTGGGCGGCCACGGCTCGATCGAAGCGGTGACCTGGAACTCGCCAGCGAGCGAGACCAGCTCAATGGCTGCCTCGGGTCGTCGCGTACAAACAACGACGCGTGATATCCCAGCGCCCTGCTCCCGAAGCTGCGCGACTGCCGCGATCGCTGACCGCGCGGTCGCTCCCCCGCCAAGCACGACAACCTCGGCGTCGTGCAACGAGCAGCTGTCTGAGATCGCCGCAGCCAATCCGGAGATATCCGTGTTAAATCCCCGACGCCTCCCCTCTTCAAACAGCACCGTGTTCACGGCACGAACCTGCGAAGCCCCGGGGTCGATCGCCGTGAGCAGGGGGAGCACCTGCTCCTTCAAGGGCATGGTGAGCGAGACGCCCACCCACTCATTTCCCCTTTCTTCAAGCCAGGGAGCGAGCTGTTCCTCGGTGAGGTCTACTGCCTCGTACGACCAGTCGAGTCCCAGCGAGCGATATGCAGCCAAATGCAGCGCCGGGGACAGCGAGTGTGCGATTGGGTGACCCAAGACCGCCGCTCGGGCGTGGGCGCGGGATCCCGCCGGCCGCTGCGAAAACTCAGCTGACGATGAAGGAAGTTGCGTCATGGCAGTCGCTAAGGCACCTGTGCGTAGAACTCATCTTTGAACTGCAAGAACTGGTTGTAGTCAGCCGTGAACCTGGTTTGGTCGCTTCCGGGCGCTAGGGCGACGAAGTACAGCCAGTCACCGGCAGGTGGATCAAGGGCCGCTTCGAGTGCAGCTTCACCTGGGCTGTTGATCGGGCCAGGTGGCAAGCCGGTGTTTTGATAGGTGTTGTAAGGGGAATCTGTGCCGAGTTGCTCGTTTGTGAGCGTCAAGTCATCAGACTCAAGGGCGTAGTTAACGGTGGAGTCGAACTGCAGGGGCATACCGGCTGCGAGCCGATTTGCTACGACCCGCGACGCCTTGCCGAAGTCATCCTCGGATACCTCAGCCTGTACCAAACTGCCGATCGTTACTACGTCGCGCGGCGAACTGCCGGCGTCGGCTGCCCGCTGCACTAGGTGCAGCTCTTTGGCCGCGACGTCGAACCGGTCGACCATCGCTTTCAAAACTTCCTTGGCCGTAACGTCAGGGTTGAAGGTGTAGGTAGCTGGAAACAGAAAACCCTCTGGGTTTCCTTCCGCATAAGACGGTAACCCGAGCGAGGAAGGATTCTTGAGCACAGCTTCGTAGTCACCACGCGAAATGTCAGTCTCGTCCACCAGCCGGTCCACCGTCTGGTCGAGGCGCAGCCCTTCAGGGATCGTCACCTGGGTTTCAACCCGCGAGCTCGGATCGAGCATCAGCTCCAACGCGCCTGCCGCAGACATCTTCAGTCGAAGCTGATAGAAGCCGGGCTGAATCCCCAGTGACCGATCGTCAGCAACAGCGGCATCTACGAACGCCGCGGTGCTGGCTACAACGCCAGCATGAGAAAGTGTGGCGCCAATATCAGCAGACGTGTCCCCCGCCGAAACCTCGATCACCGCTTCACCGCTGCCTGGACCACCAAAATCCGGCGCAGAGTTGCTCCAGTGTTGGAGTACCGTCACTGCCGCCCAGCACAGCAGCGCTACCACGATGAGCAGCGCGGTGAGGAACAGAACCAGTCTGGTCTTGCGCACCGGGCGTCGCGTGGCTTCTAGGAGATCACTCATGCCGGCACCAGCTCGCCAACGACAGACCCGGACGCCGCCATCTGGTCCAGCGCTGCCTGCAGCAGGACGGTGGCTGCCGCCTGGTCTATGACGGCCCGACTGGAACGGCTAGATCGGCCAGACTCGCGCAATCCTCGCGCCGCCGAAACGGTCGTCAGCCGCTCGTCGAGTAGACGGACAGGAATCGGGCAGGTACGCGCGACCTGTTCGGCAAAACTACGCGCGACACCTGCTGCCTGACCCTCAGCACCGGACATGCTGCGCGGGAGTCCCACGAAGATCCCCACCGCTGCTTTTTCTTGGGCGATGGTGCAGATGCGTGCAACGTCATGCTTCCCGCGCTTCACCGTCTCGACCGGCACGGCAATGCTCGCGCCGGGATCGGAAACGGCCACCCCGATACGGACTGCACCGGGGTCAATGCCAAGCCATACCCCACCTGACGTCACCGGCTACCCAAATACGTTTCAACCGCGTCCAAGGCCTCGGCAACGCCGGCCGGGTTACTTCCGCCACCTTGCGCAACATCATTCTTTCCACCACCGCGTCCGGAGACTGCCGGCAGCGCAGCGGACAACGAGTCCTTCGCGGTAATCCCAGCCTGTTGGCCGGTCTCGTTGACCGCAGCCACCAACGACACCTTGTCACCGTCCGCCGACGCACCGACAACAACCACTTGCCTGCTGTTTCCCGCTTTGGCTCGCACCTGCAAAACGAGCTCTCGCAAGTGGTCCGGGGCGACTCCGGCTGGAGCTTGGAAGCCAAAGTACTGAACGTCACCGACCGTCCTACCCGACCCGGCGACATCGACCATATTGGCGGCAACCTGGGCCTTGCGTGCGCGCTCGATCTCCTTTTCAGCTTCACGAAGCCGCTGAACCAACGATGCAACGCGATCCGGAAGTTCGGCGGCAGGCGCCTTCAGCTGTTCGCTCAGTAGGTGAACCAGCGTGTGTTCGCGGGCAAGGAACTGATACGCGTCGATGCCGACGAGCGCCTCAATGCGGCGGACCCCGGCCCCAATGGACGCTTCGCCCAGCAGCTTCACAATGCCGAGCTGCCCAGTGCGGTGTGCGTGCGTGCCTCCGCAGAGCTCGCGCGTCCAGTCGCCAACACTGACGACCCGTACGACGTCGCCGTACTTCTCGCCAAACAACGCCATGGCTCCTGTGTCTCGAGCCTCTGCCAGCGACATTAGCTCGGCCTGGACGATCAGGTCGTCCACCAGGACCTCATTGACCTTTTGCTCGACGTCGGCCAACAGCGCGGGGGGAACGGCACCGGCGTTGGGGAAGTCGAACCGAAAGCGGCCGGGCGCATTCTCCGAACCAGCCTGGGTGGCTGTCTCCCCCAACAGCTCCCGCATCGCCTTGTGAACCATGTGCGTCGCCGTGTGAGCTCTGGAGATTGCGCGACGTCGCTCGACGTCGACGGTACCCACCGCTTCGGCTCCGGCCTGAAGTTCGCCATCGACGACAGTGGCCCGGTGAACAAACAATCCCTCGACCGGCTGTTGCACGTCGGTGACGTCAATGACCGCTCCGCTCGCGGTCACGATCCTTCCAGCATCAGCTAGCTGGCCGCCGCCCTCGGCGTAGAAGGGTGTGCGATCGAGCACGAGCTCAATATCGTCACCGACCGTCGCGGCTGGGACAACGTCGCCCTTGTGCAAAATCCCACGAACCGTGCCTTGCGACTCAAGTTCGTCGTAGCCGGTGAAGGTCGTGCGTCCGGACTCATCGGCAAGCGCCCGGTACGCGGCCACATCGACGTGTCCAGCTTTCTTCGAGCGCGCATCAGCCTTCGCTCGTTCCCGCTGCTCGACCATCAACGCGCGGAACCCCTCTTCGTCAACCGACAGCCCCTGCTCCGACGCCATTTCCAGCGTGAGGTCGATGGGGAACCCGAAGGTGTCGTGAAGCTTGAATGCCGCGTCACCCGCGAGCATGGCCACGCCGGACTTCTTTGTTTCCTGAGCCGCCAGGTCGAAGATGGTCGTTCCGGCACGAAGAGTCTGTAGGAATGTCGCCTCTTCCGCTTCGGCAATCGAATGGATCCGCGCTCTCTCGAGCTCTAGTTCCGGATACTGCGGACCCATTGCCTCGATCGACGCCGCCACGAGTTCGCGCATCGTTGCCTCAGGCCCGCCGAGCAGGCGCATGGATCGGACGACACGACGCAGAATGCGTCGCAGTACGTAGCCACGACCTTCGTTGCCCGGAACCACTTGATCGCCGATGAGCATCACGGTGGTACGCGCATGGTCGGCCACGACGCGGAACCGAACATCGTCTACGGGGTCCTGCCCGTACGCACGTCCGGTCAGCGCCACGGCTCGGTCCATGATGTGGCGGGTTGTGTCGATCTCGTACAGGTTGTCGACGCCCTGCAAAACCGTCGCCATGCGTTCCAGACCCATGCCGGTGTCTATGTTCTTAGCCGGCAGCTCTCCCTCGGTGTCAAAGTCGACCTTCGATCGCACCTTACTCAGCGAGTCCTGCATGAAGACGAGATTCCACACCTCAAGGAATCGTTCCTCGTCGACGATCGGACCTCCGTCGGGCCCGTACTTGTCACCCCGGTCAAAGTAAATTTCTGAGCACGGACCCCCGGGTCCTGGAATGCCCATGTGCCAGTAGTTGTCCTCTAGACCACGGCGCTGGATGCGACCAGCATCGACACCGACGTCGCGTCGCCAGATATCGGCAGCTTCGTCGTCGTCTTCGTAAACCGTGACCCACAACCGACTCGGGTCGAAGCCGTAACCGCCATCGCCCAGGGAGTTGGTCAGTAGTTCCCAGGCAAACGGGATTGCGGACTGCTTGAAGTAGTCACCGAACGAGAAGTTCCCGGCCATCTGGAAGAAGGACGCATGCCGAGCCGTCCTGCCAACCTCATCGATGTCCAGAGTTCGCACGCACTTTTGAACGCTGGTCGCTCTGGCGTACGGCGGAGACTGCTCGCCGACGAAGTACGACTTGAACGGGACCATCCCCGCGTTGACCAGCAGCAGCGTGGGATCGGCCAGAGGAAGCGGCGCAGATGGCACAGCCGTATGCCCGCGCTGCTCAAAGAAGCGCAGGAACCTGCTGCGGATTTCGGCCGACTCCATGGGGTGTGAACTCCTCGCATCGCTCCGCCGGACGAACTT
>DATKIY010000031.1:0-7615 GCA_035543875.1 Actinomycetes bacterium
GTCGTTGGTCTCAATGTTGTTTACGGCACGAACTTCGATGACGAAATGACGGGGTCGTCCGCCAACAACCGGCTCTTCGGAAGAGGTGGCGACGATGTCCTCAATGGCGGAGAACGGATGGATGAGCTCGTCGGTGGTGCAGGTAACGACACAGTTTACGGCGGTCCGTCTGCCGATGGTCTGCACGGAGGGTCGGGGAATGACCGCCTGTCGGGTGGCACGGAGCAAGACACCATCGACGGAGACAACGGGAATGACGCACTCTTTGGCGGTAAGGATTTTGACTTGCTCGACGGGGGCTACGGGTCCGACAAGATCTTCGGTGGCGCCGACGAAGACGTACTGACCGATCCAGGGGGAAACGACCTCGCTGACGGCGGTGAGGACTTATATGACGAGTGCTCTTATGGTTTTGAGGATGTCGTTAACTGCGAGACGCGGTTCGACGACTTCAAGCTCACGGATCCCCGTCGCGGCCCACCACCTCCACCGGCGAAGAGCAACGAACTTGATCTGCGGCAGGCAAACCGCGCCGCGGAACATTTGTTGAGCCGAGATGCGCCACGGGTGACCGCGCGGACATCGGATCTAACCGCGCGTGGCGTCACGTGCCAGGGACTGGCCGCAACTATCGTCGGAGGCAAGGGCCCTCAAAGCATTGTGGGGACACCCGGGCCGGATGTGATTGCCGCCGGCGCCGGCGCCGATGTCATCTTTGGCAAGGATGGTGATGACACAGTCTGCGCCGGGAAGGGCATGGATCTGCTGTACGGCGGTGGCGGCGATGATGACTTGTATGGCGAGGCCGACGGTCGCAGGGTAGGACCCAAAAGCATAGGTGCACGGGACCAACTATGGGGTGGGACCGGAGACGATCTGTTGTCCGTTGGGACCGGCATCGACTTTCTCAATCTCATTCACTACGACGACGTCACAAGACCGATCCAACTTCATGGAACCTCCGTTACTGGGCAGGGTCATGACACCCTCCTAGAGGGCGGATGGGTTGTTGGCACCGCCTTCGACGACGAGATGGATGTCTCGGGTTCGTGGGTGGAGGCGGTCTACTCAGGTCGCGCGGGCAATGATCTGCTCATCGGTGGCGGTCGGTCAGATATTCTCGAAGGCGGCAGTGGCAACGATCGGTTGTTTGGCAACGATGAGTCCGACGGACTGAACGGGAGTCGGGGGGATGACTTCGTGTCGGCTGGCTTCGGGAACGACGCCATCGGCGTCCACGGCGGCAATGACCGTGTTTTCGCGGGATTTGGTGATGACACTGTTCTCTCGTACTCAGGAAGCAGCCTCATCCAAGGCGGTCCAGGAGACGACGACCTCTTTGCGGGTGAAGGACGGGACAGACTGATTGGTGGACCGCACCTGATCGGTGATACCTGCTATCAAATGTTCCTGTCCACGAGCGATTGTGAGTTTCTTCGGTTCTCAATCAGCCATGCGAAGGACCTGGGCTTAATGCCAACGCAACCGTGACGAATCAGCTGCGTCGAAGAATTATTTGATGCGGGCGGGCTAGAACCAGGCCTTCTTGTCAACCATGTACACCTGATAGAACTCCGCGTCGCTCTTGGTGAGGTAGATGATGCCTTCGATGAGACCGATGATCGCCCCGAGGCCACAAGTGAAGATTGTGATAATGATCCGGATCACGCCGCCGGTGGCATCGTCCAAAAGGAAGCGGTGGACACCAAATGCGCCCAACAGAATTCCCATAATTCCGCATAGGGTCTTCTTGGAGTTGACGTCCGGCGGTACAGGTTGGCTCATAGGTTGATCGGTGCTCATGGGACCCCTCAGCTCGTTGCGGCTATCACCGAGGACACGCTAGTCCCCCAGGAACGAGCCCGACAGGGCTTCGCGCGACCGATCTCGCTAGAGAGCCTCAGGAATCTCTGGTTACTGACGAATACGAAACTCCGGAAGGAAAAGTCTCCCGCGCATCAGGCGCGGTCTATGACGTGGTCGGACGAACGGTCAGGTGTGTACCTTGACGGTTCATGAAGGCATTGGTAACGACTGGCGTCGACGGGAACGGACTTGCATTCGTCGACGTAGATGAGCCAAAACCTCACTCCAACCAGACTGTCGTCAGGTTACGTGCCACGTCTGTGAACAGGGGAGAGGTCGCTCACCTTCGCGACGAGGACCCAGGCCAGGTCTTGGGTTGGGACGTCGCTGGTGACGTTGTCCAACCAGCAGCCGACGGGTCAGGTCCGAGTATCGGACAACGTGTCGTCGGGATTGTTGACGACCACGCATGGGCGGAGTTGGTCTGTGTGCCAACGCATGCGATGAGCGTCCTCCCCGACGAGGTTACGTACGCAGCTGCGAGCGTGTTGCCGATTGCCGGACTGACAGCATGGCGAGCTTTGGAGCTGGGCGGATTCCTGCTTGGGCGGCGGGTTTTGGTTACCGGCGGAGCCGGCGGTGTCGGAAGGTTGGCAATTCAATTGGCTCGACTCTCCGGCGCTCACGTCACAGCAGTGGTCGGACGTCCTGAGCGCGTTCACGGGCTTCGCGAGCTTGGCGCGGCTGAGGTAGTGGTTGGAATCGAGAATGCATCGGGCCGGTTCGACGTCATTCTTGAGTCAGCTGGCGGCGCCTCCTTGGCTCGTTCAATGGAGGTCCTGTCGGATGAGGGGATATTGATTACGTACGGAAGGTCTTCGGGCGAACCGGCAAAGCTCGACTCTGGCTGGTTCGGTGACCACTCGGGCGCTCGAATCGAGGGTCTACTCGTGTTTACCGAGATTGCGCAACGTCGACTTGGAACAAAACAGCTAGACGGGCTGGTACGTCTTGTCGCCTCGGGCAGTCTAGATCCGCAGATCGTGAAAGAGACATCCTGGCGGGACCCGATGCCAGTGGTGGATGAGCTGCTCGCCCGAACGGTGCCCGGAAAGGTAGTACTGCGCGTCGACTAGCGCCCAGAGGTTTTCACCCTCAGTGCAGCAGATCGCAAAGATTACGCGTCTAAGAAGGTAAAGACTGGGTATCCGGAGGGCGCGTGGATTTGGACCGGTTCGTGGCGGAGCATGGCACGTGGATGCTCCGCTTGGCCTATTTGCTCACCGGTGACCGCACCGCCGCTGAGGATTTGTGCCAAGACGCGCTTGTCAAGGTGGTTGCCGGTCAGCGTCGCGTATTCAGCGCGCGTCACCCCAAGGCATATGTCAGGCGGATCATCGTCAACTGCCATCTGGACCGCACGCGAACCCAACAACTTGCAGCAGTTCCCCTGGACGCGGCAACCATCGTTGTGGGTGACCATGCCGACCAGCTCACGGATCAAGCCGACACTTGGCGACACATCTGCCAGTTGTCCACGCAGCTACGCACCGCACTGGTGTTGCGTTATTACGAAGATTTGGACGATGCGGAAATCGCGTCCATTCAAGGCTGCGCACGTTCCACGGTGCGCGCCAATATTTCTCGTGGGCTTGCACAGTTGCGCCAATCCTTCACCGACCAAGCAACAGAAGATGAGGCTCACTAATGACCGACATCGAGCATCTCGTCAAGGAGACCCTGCGGGCGCGAGCCACAGACATACCGGAAGGGTCATCCCCGACTCTCCCCAACAACTTCACCGCACGCCGCGAGGTCAACCGGACGCACGTGGTGTTAGCCGGTGCCGTCGTCGCGGCAATTGTTGTCCTCGGCTTCACGGTCATCGACGGACATTTCCTCGGAGTCAACAACACCGCTGATCCCGAATCTTTGGTCAGCATCAGAACAGGCACTCCTCCACTCCGCTGTGGTCAACACAAGGGGCGTGACGACGCCCCTTCGCCCACGCTTCAGCAGCTCAGTGACATGCCCGTACGAGCGGCAACGGTTTGCCAATGGACAAATGAAGAACCCAAAATCAAGCCTCACGTGGCCATTTCGACGTATTTCAAGAACTACCAACTGACCAACCAGGTTGCATTGTCGCAAACTCAGGCAGCTGCGGTTATTCGCGAGCTCAAGTCGGCGACAGCAGGAACACCCGATTGCATGCTGATTGACAGTGCGCCGACTCGGGTGTTTTCGGTGCTGTTGGGCGACGAAGGCGGGGCAAGATGGAAGATTGACATTCCGGCAGAATCTTGTCTGGGGTTCACCCTTGGCAACAACAAGCGGTATACATCAGCCGGACTGATTGAAGTGCTCGCCTCATATGTGACGCAATCGTTTCCGTTGCCGATATCGGGCTGGCAGCCAGGAGAATCTGCCGAGCTAGCCCTACTCACCGGCAACGTGCGACTCGACGAGGGCTGTCTGGTCGCCGGTCCACCGGCCCACCCGATTGCTGTGGCTTGGCCCGCTGACTTTACAGCGACGATTGACGGGCTCGGACAGGTTCAGGTTAGTAACGCTGACCGTTCGGTCGTGGCAACAACCAACGAGCGGATCGAGGCTGGAGGTGCTTCCGGACCGACCGACATCGAACCGTGGAAGGGCATGACCTGTGTAGACGGGTATAACAAGGTCTTCGTCATTCAAGACACCATGACCAATGAGGGTCAATAGTGTTGAAGCTGGTCTCAGGGACTTCCCTGTCCAGCAGCAGTGTCAGGTGTGGGGGCAGTGTCAGGCGAATGTGACGCTGATACACGACCGGTAGGTAAGTTCCACGCCAGGACGACGGGTGCGTATCTGGCCAGCGTCTGCACGGCGAGCCATTGCGTCGGCAGCAAGATGAAACTCGTCCCCGTCCCGACCGCTACTGCACGACGGATGCGCTTATCGGTCAGCGGTGCCACGAGTGCGACCAAGCCCACAAGGTACCAGGGTAGGAACCACCCGGAAACGAACATAAATGTGCCGAGCAGGATGGCGGCTGCGAACCACGGTTGCCTCGGTGTGATGCGATGAAATACGAGGACTACCGCGACGGTCAAGACGATCAGCGGCGCGAGTGCGCGAAGTCCGGTCACTGTGAACAGCGTCGGATCGTGCATTCCAGCGGAGTCTCTCAAGGGGAGCAGAGTCGCCGCACCCGCCCAGTACGGCGCGTACGCAATCACGGTGACAATCACCGATATCGCCAGGCCCAGCATCACCGACTTGCGCTCGCCCCTGCGCCACAACGCGACGAGGTAGATGCCGAGGACTAGGACTGCATACGCCTTAACTAGACATGCTGCGAGCAGCAATACAAGCGCGACTATCGGTCGTCGACGCTGATCAGCAAGCATGGCCAGCAGGAAGGCCGCGGCAAGTGCCGCGTCGAGATGGCCGCCGAGGGCTACTGATGTCACCACTAGGGGATTGAGGAGGAGAAAGGCGAGCGTCGCAGGTCCACCAGCCGTGATCCCCACTGAATCGTCGGCGCGTAATCGCAGCAGCGCGAACGCGGCGACTCCGACCAGCGCAACAGCGAGGAACTTCACCAGCAGGATTGCGAGAACGAGGTGTGTTCCCGCCAGCCCGACCAGAAAGTCGAGGGCCAAAAGCCACAGCGGTCCGTACACCGCGCGCGTGTCGGGCCATGACGCGATACCGAGCCAATTGTCGCCGGCAGCGGCCGGCGAAGTGAGGTACGGGTTGAGGTCAGGCCCCGATTGCAAGTGTCCGTAGACTACGTACTGCATCACGTCGTGAGATTGGGTTGGTGGCGAGAGAAGAAGCGGCATCGCGACGAGTGCCCAGGCTCCAACGACGAACTTGGAGACCCCGCCTGATGCGCTCCGCAGAGTCCGGATCGTCAGCGCCCACGGCACGAGCATGAGCAGTTGGGCTGAAGCCAGGTGGTATGGATCGCTGGGAGTAGTCGCTGTCCACACGCCGCCAGGCTGGTTGACGGCCTGCCACCAGTCGACGAATGCATAAAGCCACCAGAGACCGACAGTCGCGACTAATAGGGTTCGCCACGACCACCGTGACAATGCCCCAAACGCGCGAAGATGTACCGCTTCTGCCTGGTCGTGCAGAGTCTCGACTGCGCCCACGGCCGGATCCCTTGGACTAAATGTGAGCTGGGTTTGCGCACCCCGAACCTAGCCCAAACCCTGGCCCGTGACGTTGACGAGGGAGTGTGCGATGCTGCGTAAACTCACCGTAGGTGTGCAACGGGGCGGGAAAACCGGCTCGTTACATGAGGAAGAGCCGCATGGAAGCGATCGTCTGAGACGCCCACGGGACAACTGATGTACTTGATCTCCCGAACATACCCCAGCCAGACATCGCAAGCGACGAGGTACTTATTCGTGCGCGGTGCGGGAGTGGATAGCGGAGTCTGGCCAGCGGGGGGCTAGCCTCGCCGGTCCCGGGACACGAGGTTCGATTCATCGAGTTCGATGACGAGTTCGTCCGGTGCCCGCATCCGCCAAGCGTCGGTAACGAGCTCCTTGAGTCGGTCGGTGTTGACCTGATCCAGCCGCAACATCACCAACGGCCAGGAGTCGTAGCCGGCGGTTGTGAAGAAGACGTCGGGCTCGCCGAGTAGGAGCGCTTGCTTCTCCGCCTCGTCTCCGACGAAAAGCACCGCAACGTCGGTCCTAATGCGTCGTGGCTGGCCTGGTCGGCGCTCGGGATAGGACCAGATGAAACCCTTGTTCACCACGCGGAAGTCGAAGCCATCGCTATCTATCTCCGTGACGTCGGGCAGGGAGAGCGCCAAGCGACGCACGTCATCTTCGTCAGCCATCGAGGTGCCTCCCTGAACGCCGGAAACTCATGAGTACAGGCTAGGCGCGTCGTTTTCTCGCTCGGCGGCGGATCACTGCCGATGCCCACTCCCCACAGGGCTATAGCCCAGGCTTCCTGGCATGCTGGCGCGATGACACTGCTCGAAAGCCCGATCTCGACGCTGGATGGCATCCCAACGACGTTTGGTCAGTTGGCCGCTGGCAGGGTGTCTTTGGTCGTCAATGTGGCATCGCAGTGCAGCCTGACACCGCAGTACGCCACTCTTGAAACTTTGCATGAGCGGTACGCCGACCGCGGCTTCACGGTGATCGGCATACCGTGCAACCAGTTCGACGCGCAAGAGCCAGGCACTGCGGCTGAGATTGCAGAGTTTTGCTCGACTACGTATGGCGTGACCTTTCCAATGACGGAAAAGGTCAACGTCAACCAGCCGGACCAGCACCCGGTCTACTCCGCAATGACGACCGTCAAAGACGACCGGGGTGTTGCCGGAGAAGTCGAATGGAACTTCGAAAAGTTCCTGCTGGATCGCCAAGGAAATGTGATCAGTCGGATTCGACCAGACACGTCACCGGACGATCCAGCCGTCATTGCCGCAATCGAAGCGCTACTAGCTAACGAACAAATCTGAGCGGCCGCACCTACTTATCGCGACACTCAGCGCCAGCGCAGTCCTTAAATCTGGTCCACGCATTCCTCATGTGGTTGAGGTCGCTTTGATACGCCCTTCTGTATGCGAGATTCACGCGTTCGTACGGATCTGACTTGAGGTCGTAGAGCTCTTCGAACTTGTGTTGCGGAGGGAACCGGACATACTCCCAGCGATCAGTGACAAGACCTCGCTGTAACCACCCTCCAGGGTGCCTTTTCGTCACCGCGTCGTGGTCCTCAAGGACCACGGCTCTGGGATCGGCAACATTGTCAAAGACGTCGGTAAGTGAGCGACCATCGACACGAAGCC
>DATKIY010000032.1:0-8741 GCA_035543875.1 Actinomycetes bacterium
CGCTAGGTCGACCGTGCACGTGGTCGCGGTCTCGGTGGACTCGCTCAAGCTGAGGGATCACTGCGAAAATTTCACTGGCGTCTTTGGTGTACCGGACGGTGGTTTGACGACCGTCTTTCGCCAGCCGATTTTTAGCCTTACGCAGGGTTCGACGCATTCCCTGCGAAAGGTACGACCTGGCCTCTGGTGAGACCTGACGGATGACCGGGATGGGGTCTGCCGCGATGAGCTGCGCGTTGGGTAACGCAGAAGCGAACGCATGCACGCAGGGGTCTTCGGCGTCGAGCGGACCTAGGAGAACACGGTGTCCGTTGACCCTGGTCACTAGTGCGTCGGCAACCGCGCGCCCGAGCTCTTCGGCGAGTTCAGGCGTTTCCGCAGGAAGCACTCCGCGGTTTCCTTGGTCGGTGCCAGCGAGACAGGTGACCGTTTGTCCGTCGATGACTTCATCGAGCAAGACGACTAGACCTTCGAGGGCGCCGTCGGGGTTTCGTGCGACCACGGCCCAGGGATGCGCACGGTCGTCGTTTCCGACGGCCGGGAACAGCCAACAGCTTGTTGCCGTGGTCGGTAGTCGGCGCTGGTCAGCCCATTGTTGAAACTCGATGCGAAGTGCGTGTATCTGTTGCGCGCCAGCGACTACCTCGACAGATGGCGACGACGCTTCGAGGGTTCGCCATTCATACGGCGCCCTCATCCATGGCGATGTGGTCACTGCAGAGCACCGGTAGGCGCAGGCGTTGGGGCGTCCAGGCTCGAGTCGCGTGCGTCCATCCAAGTTGCGAAGTCGCGGGCTGGGAGTGCCTTGGAGAAGAAGAAACCCTGCGCTTGGTCGCACCCTGAGGCTGCCAGCTTGTCGGCCGTTGCCTCATCTTCGACGCCTTCAGCGACGAGAATCAGTCCGAGTGAATGAGCCAAGCCGATTGTAGATTCGACGATGGCTGCGGCGCGTGCGTCAGCCGACATCGGAGTCACGAACGATCGGTCGAGCTTGAGCTCATCGATCGGTAGCTCCCTCAAGTAGGCAAGGGACGAGTAGCCAGTCCCGAAGTCGTCGACAGCAACGCGAATGCCGAGACGTCGCAGCTGCGTCAGGATTTCCCGTGCTCGTTCGCGGTCGCCCATCAGGAAGTCTTCAGTGATCTCAAGTTCCAATGCAGATGCAGGAAGTCCGCGTTCGAACAAGGTGCGCCAGACCATGTCTGGCAACTCCAGGTCGACCAACGAGGAGGCCGAGAGGTTCACCGCCACGGTGAGATCGCGGCCAGCGTCGCGCCAAGCTCGCACTTGGTCCAGGGATTGTTCGAGCACCGCGTTCGTCAGTTCGCGCATTAGCCCGGAGTCCTCGGCCAACTGCAAGAACGCATCTGGGAACAGCAGACCACGGACTGGGTGTTCCCAGCGAACCAAAGCCTCAACGCCACTCACCCGAAGGGTTTGGGTGTCGATCTTCGGTTGGTAGTGGACCACGAGTTTGCGCTGTTGAATCGCCTCTCGCAGCTCTTCAAGGGTCCTTAGTCGATCCTGACCGTGTGAGGCGTCGGTCTCGGCTTGGTAGACGTGGTGGCCGGATCGAAGTGCCTTCGACTGGTACATCGCGATGTCTGCGTGGCGGAGCAGTGTGGAGATTTCGACACCATGCTGGGGGAAAAGCGAGATCCCGACGCTGGCATCAACGCGAACGTTTACATCGTCCACGGTGAACGGTGCCGCCAAGGAGGCGCGGATGCGTTCGGCAACCTTGGTTGCACCATCCGCGCCGGTTCCCATGAGGAGTACCGCGAACTCGTCGCCACCTAGCCGAGCAAGTTGGTCAGTGTCGACCAGTAAACAGTCCGCGAGACGCTGTGCGACATCCCGGAGTAGGTCGTCACCGGCATGGTGCCCGAGGCTGTCGTTGACCTCTTTGAAGCGGTCGAGGTCAAGAAGTAGCAGTGCACCGTGGTGTCGGTTGTTGCTGGCCGACGACAAGATTTCCTGTGTTTGTTCATAGAACGAGCGTCTGTTTGCCAGACCCGTGAGCTCGTCCGTCAGCGCCAGCTGTCGACTGTGCGCCAACTTGTTAGCTTCGTTGAACGTGACAATGAGTCGGCCAAGGGCGAACACGACTGTCCCAGCAGCCAAGGCGATGGCAATGGGGTGTAGGGCGTGGTCGTGGTCGTAGACCAAGAGACCCAATGCGGCGAGCGTCGCGAGGACAGGGATACCCAGAAGTGCCCACGCGGGGAGCCGAACGCCGGTTGGTCGGTCTGGCCAGCCTGGAGCAAACCCAATCGCAAGAGTTGCTAGCACCCAGACGCCGTCGTTGATGCCACCGGACTCGTAGGTCTCGTTCCCGACCGCGAACAGGTAGATCGCGTCCGCAACTGAGAAGAGAATCAGGCCAGCGGCCATGCACCAGAGTCCCGCCGGCGGGCGCCAGTGGAAGAGTGCAAGGACCGCCGTTGTGACGAGCAACAGCAGAACATCCAGCAGCGGGTAAGCAAGCGTCGTGACAACCGACGCAGTGCTTCCACCTGTGAGCGCCAGAATGGGACCGAAGAACGCGGCCGCAATTGCGCCAACTGCGAGTCCTCCCACCACGCCGTCCAACCAGAGACTGAGGGGAAGACGGTCCGAGATTTCCCTGACCACAAGCAGCAGTGCGATGAATGCGAACGGGTAGAACGACAGCCAAAGCGCATCCGCGAACGACGGGAACGGCTCCGGGTCCTGGATCCGAATGAACACTGTCCAGTAAATGTTCCCGGCTCCGTAGAGAGCCAGCCCAATTCCTAGGAACTTCCAGCTCGGCCGGAACGAGGTGCTGTGGCGAGCGCGGACGAAGCACAGCACCGCGCACAGCTCATAAGCAACGTTGTTCAGGAAACCGTCGAGAAGCAAGTTGTACCCGGGCTGCGAACGAACTCCGGGGAGCGTCGAAATAACGAACGTGGCAAAGACAAGGCTCAACACGGCATAGAGCACGATCGTGCCATATCCGGCGCGCCAAAGCCGCTTCGGCTCGGGGCGCGCGGGTAGCGTGGTCGTCACGTTTCACCCCCACTCAGGCTGGTTCTGTCCCCCGGCTGATCCATCGGGCGGTTTGGGCCGTCGCTTGAGGTCACAAAAGGCCGCGAGTGTGGTGATCGGCTCACATGTGCTGGCTACGACGTCCGTTACACGGTTCGTTAGCCCAGATGGGTGTCTGTTTCGGTTCTGCCAGGGACCTGGTGAACGGTGGTCGAGCCGGGGGTCGCCGTTCTCGTTCGGTAAGGATCGTGGCCTCGATCGGTAACCCCGTTCGTCCTTAGCGTCGCTTGAGCCAGTTCGGGACGGTCCCGACGCGGAGAGGTCAAGCCATGAAGATCGGAATGGGTCGCACAAAACCAGTGGTAGGGCTAGCGAGTGCGCTCGGGATTGCAGCGTTGGCGTCTGGAGCATTGGTCAGCCCTGCAAATGCGTCAACGCAAGCCGCGGGAGCAGTCTTTTCGTTGAGTAACAGCACGACAGGCAACGCCGTCCTGTCGTGGACCAGGTCAGCAAAGGGTGAACTAGTCCCCGGTCCCAGTTACGCGACCGGCGGCCTCGGATCAGGAGCAGGACTTGGCTCGCAAGGTTCAGTAACCGTGTCGCCCGACAGGAGCTACCTGCTGGCAGTGAACCCAGGCTCGGATGAGGTCAGCGCGTTCAGTATCGAAGGGACTGCTTTGAGCCTGATCGACACCGTGAGTTCCCGCGGCGACCTCCCGATCAGCGTCACCGTTTCGCACGACGTCGTGTACGTACTCAACGCGGGGGCGGTACCAAACATCTCGGGTTATCACCTGAGCGCCGGTGCTCTAACGCAAATCCCCGGAAGTGTCGTTGATCTCCCGTCGGGAGCATCCGGCCCGGCTGAAGTCGCGTTCACCCCAGCAGGCGACCGGCTGGTAGTGACCGAAAAAGGCGCGAACCGTATCGACACGTTCGCAGTTGGCTCCGATGGCAGAGCTTCTCAAGGCGTAACGACCCCATCGGCCGGAGTGACACCCTTTGGCTTTGGCTTCAACAACAAGGGAACGTTGCTTGTCACCGATGCAGCAGGTGGGGCGGCCGGAGCTAGCACCGCATCCTCGTACCGCGTGAACTCAAACGGATCGGTGTCGGTTGTCTCTGGGGCAGTTCCCACCACCCAAACCGCTGCGTGCTGGCTGGTTGCCACTAACGATGGCAAGTACGCCTTCACCAGTAATACAGGCAGCGGCAGCATCTCGTCATTCGCTGTTGGGAACGATGGCAGCTTGAACCTGTTGCAGGCAGTAGCAGCATCGCCTTCGGGAACCACGATCGACTCTGCTGTTGACGTCAGCAGTAAGCACCTCTTCACGCTCGATGCCGCCAACGACAAGATTGACGGCTACACGGTCGGTAGCGGTGGCTCACTCAGCAAGGTCGCGTCGACGGTTGGGCTCCCAACCGCGTCAGTTGGCCTGGCGGCGATCTAGTCCGCGCCAATACAGCCGAGTGCACACAACCAGGTGTGCACTCGGCTGTGGTTAGGTGCGGGGGTGGATCTCGACCCATCGCCCCGCTGGCTGTATGTGGTCATCGCAGGAGTTGGTCTGCTCGTTTTGTCGATCGTGATCGGTGGCGCGATCAATGAGGGGTATCAACACTCCCGCGACTACGTGAGCGCCCTTTCGTCCCGCGGCGCCACCTGGGCGTGGGTAGGCATGCTTGGGCTCTTCGGATTTGCCGTGGCGAACGCCGCAACAGGTATGAGCCTTCGTGCGGTATCGAGATTCTCGATGGTCGCGTTTGTCGCCGCCGGAGTCGCCGGGATTATCACGATGTTTGCGCGCATCCGATGCGCTGGTGGTGCGGCTAGCTGCAGCCTTAACGAATCTACGGCCAAGGACTGGCTGGATCAGCTGCACGGCTCAAGCGTCGCGGTATACCAACTGTGCTTTCTCCTGGGCACATGCGCTGCCGCCCTTGCATTTGCCCGCACTCGCCAAACCTCGATGCGAGCAACTGCGTTCGCGCTAGCAATAGCTGCGATCGCTTCAGCGGCGACAGTAACTGCGATGCCACAGACGCACCCTGGCGGAGTCCAGCGCGTTTGGCTAGCAATAAACGCTGCGACGATTGTGGCAATCGCCGTTCAAGGCACGAGCTTGACGCGTGAGTTACGAGCTAGCGGGACGACGTGACGGCTTGTTGTACCGCGACTTCGCGCCTGACTTGCCTTTGGCGGTCGAGCGGTTGTGGGTAGTCGGTCCGCTGCGCGCTGCGCCGTCGCGTGGAGCCGCACCGCGCGGAGCGCCCTTGCGGTGCGATGACTTCGCCGGGGAAGAAGACTTGGGACGAGCTGACGCGCCTTGCTTGCGTTTGCGCGAATGGGTTGAGTGTCCGCGACCCGCCGGTCGCGGGGTTTCAGACACTAGTTCGCGCACGGGATGGCCACTCGGCTCGCGCGCTCCGGTGACACGGACGAGGTCGCGGTGTCCGGGTTCGACCCGCGCCATCTTGGCTTTGACGCCGGCGCGTTGTGCCATTTTCTCAACCTCGCGGCGCTGCGGTGGCAGCACCAGCGTCACGACGGTGCCTGACTCACCGGCGCGCGCGGTCCGACCGGCACGGTGCAGGTAGTCCTTGTGGTCGGCAGCCGGGTCGACATGCAGCACCAAGTCGATGCCGTCGACGTGAATACCGCGAGCCGCTACGTCAGTGGCGACGAGAACATTGATCTTTCCATCGCGGAAGGCGGCCAGCGTCTTGTTGCGCGCGCTCTGCGTCTTGCCGCCGTGGAGTGCCCCCGACTTGACTCCGACCGCTGCCAGTTGTTTGGCCAACCGGTCAGCGCCGTGCTTGGTGCGAACAAACAGCAGTGTTCGTCCGTCTCGGTTGGCGATCTGACTGGTCACCAGAACTTTGTCGCCAGGTGCGACGAGCATGAGGTGGTGGTCCATGGTCGTCACGGTCGCCGTGAGGGCTGACGTGGAGTGAGTCACCGGGTTGACTAGGTATCGCTTGACCAACTGGTCAACGTCGCGGTCCAAAGTCGCGGAGAACAAAAGCTTCTGAGTGTTCTTGGGCATGTCGTCGAGCAACGCCGA
Organism: Actinomycetes bacterium; assembly: GCA_035543875.1. GTDB lineage: Bacteria > Actinomycetota > Actinomycetes > JAHEKZ01 > JAHEKZ01 > DATKIY01. Next base: position 6,081 of record DATKIY010000032.1, read on the forward strand.
CACCACGGGGAGGAAGCCCATATCTGCCATGTGATCGGCTTCGTCGAGAACGACAATCTCAACCTTGGACAGGTCGCACACGCGTCGCTCAACGAGGTCGGTGAGTCGTCCTGGAGTGGCAATCACGAGTTCAACGCCGCGGCGGAGGGCATCCATCTGCTTGCCCATGGACATGCCGCCAACAACCACCTGAGTGCGCAGTCGGAGTGATCGGGCCAGTGGTTCAAGCGCGTCATTGACCTGCATCGCTAGCTCGCGCGTGGGGACCATCACGACGGCCGCTGGCTGCTTGGGGGCCGACTTGCGGCCCTGTAGGCGAGCAAGCAGGGGCAGGCCAAATCCAAGGGTCTTTCCGGAACCGGTCTGACCGCGGCCAAGCACGTCTCGACGCGCAAGCGCGTCGGGAAGCGTCGCCGCCTGAATCGGGAACGGTTTTTCGATCCCAAACTTGCGGAGTGCTCGTACAAGTTCGTCGGGGAGTCCAAGCTGAGCAAACGACGGCAGCGCCGCGTCCGCGTCAGTATTTGGTTTGAGCTTTGTTTTGATCTCAGTTTCGAGCTCATGAGTTTCGATCAGGGCAGAACTAGACATGCGTCAACCTTCCAAGACGTATGGCGCGTCTTGGGGCAGGCCGCAGGATGCGGAGCGCTGGTGACGGGCCCGGATTGCTGACGCAATCCGCAGGGGGTCGCCGAAGCCTTGAGACTAACGAGGCGGCGACTGGTGCTGACGGTATCAGTGAAGCAGCCGAAACTACGAATCGTCCTCAGGACGTGACGCGCACCACAAGTGCTGCTGGCTTTACACGAACGACGAAACCGTATCCGTCTGACACCAAATCACCATCGATCTGGCGTGGTCGCGATTTGTGCGTGGTGACGACTGCCTTTTTGCCTCGTAGCAGTGTTCGAGCTGGGTCTGACGCGTTGGACCGGCCGCGAACGACTCCCCACGACGTACGGACGTAGTCGGCGAGCGTGGTCGGATCGAAGACGAGAACCTCGATGGTGGCGTCATCTGGCTCGGATTCCGGCAACAGCGTGAGTCCGCCGATGAGGGTGCCGACATTGGCTATGAGACACGTGCGGCCGTAGAACGAGTGCTCCTCACCATCGTCAACACGCACTCGCATACGTAGTGGGTGTTGGCGCACGGTGCGAGCTGCCTGAAGTGCATATGCACCCCAGCCGAGCCGAGCTTTCACTTTCTCTGACACGTCCATCATGGCTGCGTCCCAACCAGTCCCACACATCACCGTCGAGATGCGTTGGTCGCCGCGTCCGAGCGAAACTGACATGAGATCGATGGAGCGGTCTCGACCCCCGAAAGCCACGCGAACTGCTTCGTCGAACTGAAGGGGTACGTCGAGGTTGCGCGCGAGCAGGTTTCCCGTTCCGCCCGGAAGGAGTCCCATCGGCACGCCGGTGCTATCGAGCCCGGCAGCGACTGCGGTCACCGTGCCATCGCCGCCCCATACGAGCACGAGGTCAGCTCCTGCTGCCACGGCCCGCTTAGCTTGGCCGGTTCCACTGTCGTCGACGGTGGTGAGAACCCAAGAAGGAGGGGCCATGCCGAGGCGCCCGACGTGGTGATTGAGCCGACGCTGCGCCTCGCCCAGGTCTTCGAGTTTTGTCGGGTTCACGATCGCCACGACGTCCACGGGTTCACCGTACGGTGTGGTTGCGCCAGTCGCTTCCTCGGCATGGTTCGCTTGCGCCATGCGTGTTCGCACTCCGCTGGGGAACCTGCCCTGGTGGGCCATCGTCTGTGGCAATGCCGTGTTCTGGCCGGCATGGACGGCTGCTGCCGGGTATCTGGCGGAGCGGGTTCCGTCGCAGGCCTTCGAGTCCGATGACGCCCTGACCCGACTCCGGCACTTTGAACACGATGGTGACTGGTACCGGGACTGTTTGCTGATTCATGCCTGGAAGGACCGAATTCCTGAGGCGGGAGCGGTATTTGGCGGCTTCGCCAAGCGGAATATTCAAGGTTCTGACGCTGACGAGCTCATCGAGTTTGTGGTCGAGTGCCGACGGGCCGAGTACGCGCATTGGGTGATGAGTTCAGGGGTCGTCCTGACCTACCTGTGGAACCCGCGGTGGGCATTTCCGGTAAACGCGGCGGTCGCGGCGGGAAGCAACCTGCCCTGCATCGCTGTGCAGCGGTACAACCGCGCACGCCTGAACAGAACGATTGCGAGGATGCGCGCGCGCAGCCCGGGCCAGTCTCAGTAGTCAGATATGGGTGCCTAGGCAGCACGGCCTACATGCGGTCGATGACGTCGCCAGGTCCCATCACAATCACTGGGTCGAGATTTGGGTCCAGCCAACGTAGGACCCGGCGCATCCGTTCGCGTCCGATGGACACGCATCCTGCGGTGGCGCCTGACCCATTGACATGCAGGAAGATGCCGCCCCCTTTTCGGGTATCTGCTGGCTCGGTGGCGATGCGTTGTCCGTTGCGCCACTTCAAACCGCTGGGCAGGTTGTAGTCGATGACCACCGAGTATCGGTACTGAGTCGTGTAGCTCGCCAGCCGCTCCGCCCAGTCAGTGCGCCAGTGCGAGCGTTTCACGCGATGGAACTGCATGACGTTGTATGTCTTGGGATCGTTTGGGTCGTACGGCCACCAGTCGTTTTGGTCGACGATCCGATAGGGCAG